>JBIOEJ010000082.1:0-27155 GCA_044445965.1 Hyphomicrobiales bacterium | reverse complement strand
CTGTGCGGCCCGCGACTTATCGCTCAAGCGCTTCAATGGCCCATCGTAGGTGTCGGCGTCCGACATCAGGCAATCAACTTGCCGGCCGTTGTTGAAAATGACGAACTCGTAGAGGTCGCTGTCGTAGAGGCTGGTGAACACCGCGGCGGTCTTCAGCGCTTTCGACGCGGCGAGCGCGGCGGCTTTCAACTCGCCGCTGTCGATATCCGCATTCGCGCTATCGTAGATCGAGACATAGGGCTCGCCGGGGCGCGCGAACACGATGACGTGCTTGGCGCCCTCGGCGGGCGCCGTCTTGGTCCGCTGGTAGCCGGGCTTGGCGAAGGCGCGGCTGATCGCCTTGGCGGCGGCGTCGGCGCCCCCGCGCCAGAGAATGTGGGCGCTGGCGCACGTGCTTCCCATGGACCCCTCGCACCCGAATCGATGCCTCAGGGCACGCTACACCGTTCGCGCGTGGCGGGTCACGCGCCTCGTGAAAAATGCGTGGCGCAAACAAAAGGTCGGTGGGCGAAGACGAAGTCGCGGATGCCGGCGACCTGCTCGCGCAATCCAAGCGTGCCGCGCGCCAAGGGTTCGCATAATGCTCTTTCCCCCAGGAGGGAAATGAGATACGATCTTCTTCAAGCTCCGCGGCAGCGTCCGCCGCGTTATTTGACAAGTGAATCCGGCATGCGGGCTGGAACCGCGCGCTGCAGGCACGCGGCCCCGTAGCGGGCTTCCAGTCCACGCTTGCAACGGTGGTGGACACAGCTGCCTGCGGCTGGCGCGCAACCGCGAAAACCATCATCCGCGAAACCTGACGAATGTGCCGTGAGGCAGCATTGCCTGTGATCCGCGAAGTGAAGGTCTGAAGCCCAAAAGTTGAGGAAAATCGACCGGCGAAGCCGGATGAGCCGCTGCCGACCGGCCATTTTATCGTTTCCTTCCCGTGCCTTATGGCCCTTACGCCCTTACGCAGGTGCCGGCCTCCGTCAAAATCGCCAATCTCACTTGCAAAAGTCAAGATTCCTCAACATTCCGGGTCGCTCCAGGATTGCTTGTGGCGGTCACGAAAAGGCGGAGCCGGCTGCCCGTCGGGGGAGAGAGGCGCTCGGTGCCGGCTATCTCCTCCCCCACGACCCCGGCTTCCCAATATCGAGCCAAGCGTCACAAGACACGATGCCGGGAAGGCGAGTGGCCGGGAGGGGCACGGCTGGGGTGCTTTCTGCCGAATGCGATTCGATTATTCTCGGACGAGCCCTCTCTACCCCTTCGACACGGGTTTCCTCGGCCGCGTCGTGACCCGCATCATCAACGAGGCGAAGGGCGTCAACCGGGTGACCTACGACGTGACCTCGAAGCCGCCCGGCACGATCGAGTGGGAGTGAGGGGGAGTACTGTGGAGTAAGGCGGGATACAGTCGCATGCCAAAGGTGATTTTGATCCACCGATTGTAGTCGATAGTCATCGGCTTTTTTTTTATGAGTTCCGGCTACACATAGCCACCATGCCGGTTCATTTCCAACGCCCGATAAACAGCAAACCATTGTCGATTTGAGGATATGCGTTTACGCCATCAGCGTTCGGCCTAGTGCATCCAATAGTTCGCCCGTGCCACGTTCGCGCGAGCCGGCATCGTCATAGCCGTCGAGGAATGCGCCCTGCTCGGTCACCATGAGCCGGGTCCGTTTCCCGTCTGCTTTCAACTGCATGGTCGCCACGGAGACCGAGATCTTCCGGTCGTCCAGATGCATCTCGTAGCAGTAGACTAGCCGTTCGTTCTCGATCACGTCGTAATAGGTCGCGTCAAAAGTCGAGATGACGCGCCCGCCCCAACGGCCCTTGAGCTGCTCGCGCCCGCCGGGGCGCACGTCCATCCCGCGTTCGATTATTTCGACCTGTTCGGATGCCACGCCAAACCTCTGGGCTTTCGCCACTGGGTTCGTGAGCGCCTTCCACACCCGTGCGGGCGAGGCGTCATAGGTGCGCTCCAGGTGGAAGGTGGCGTGCGCCACGGAGCGCGTGATCTCATCTGGGATACGCGCCTTAGCAGCGGCGTGGGCCTCGACAACATTGTCGGCGTCAAATACTGGCTGCGTCATGAAGACTCTCCTTCCATCAACGTCACGCCGCCCGTGTGGCCAGGAAGCGCGCTTCGAGCGCATCGACAAACGGGAAGTACTGCAACCAGGGTTGAGCTTCGCGGATAACCCGCTGAACGGAAGGGCGACTCACGAGCCGCTCGAAGTAGGCGGCAAGCGCCGGATAGGTGGCGCGGTAGGGGTGCACCGCGTCGACGTAGAAGAGAGGCGGCATGGCGGCGCAGTCCGCCATCGAGAAAGCATCGCCCGCAGCCCATGTGCGCTCGGCCATCCGTCGATCCAGCATGGCGTAGGCGGTATCGAGGGTTGCGCGAGCTTCCTCGACGCTGACGGCATCCTTGGCGCCCTCCGGACGCAGTCGATCCGACACGAACTTCTGCATCGGCGTGTGTACGTAGAGGTCAAAGAAGCGGTCCCACAGCCTTACCTCGCGGGCCGCGTCACCATCCGCCGGGATGAGGACGGCTGAGCCTGGATGGTGGGCTTGAAGATAGTCGATGATGATCGAGGTTTCGGGCAGAACGAGCTCACCGTCCTGCAGCAGCGGCATCTTGGCGATCGGCCACAGTTCCGCGTACGCTTTGTTGTCCTTCGGAACGCCGTCGATCTGGAGAGGACGGAACGGGGTCTCGGTCTCGTAGAGCGCTACCAGCACCTTCCAGCAGTAGGACGCCAAGGGGTGCATGTGCAGGGTCAGGGCGGGTTGGTCAGTCGGCATCGTCAGGCTCCTCTTTCGGCAGGTTCGCGAGATAGGTATCCAGGCGATCGAGGCGACGCTCCCATTGCGTTCGCCGGGCGTTGATCCATTGCTCGGCCAAGCTGAGCGCGCCGGTTTCGATCGAGCACGTCCGCACCCGACCGACCTTCTCCGAACGCACCAGCCCGGCGGCCTCCAGCACGCCAAGGTGTTGCATGGCCGCCGGCAGCGACATCGGCAGCGGCTTGGCCAGTTCACTCACCGGCGCCGGGCCACGGCTCAGCCGTTCCACCATCGCGCGGCGCGCTGGGTCGGCGAGGGCGTTGAACAGTCGGTCGAGGTCGGCTGATTGGTTAAGCATACACCTAACTATCATCTCGCCAACAGTTAGGCAATAGCTTTAGTGTTCGCCCTGTCGGCTTTCGCGCTGCGTGCTTGCACGGTGCAGGCCCCCTTCGAAGATCGTGCTGCGGAGGACCGATGTTCGATGCCGTTCTGGAAGTGCAAAACAAGCTCCCTTCCACCGACACCGACAAAAGCGGCGCGCAGTTTGTGCCCAACCTCACTTCCGCGTAACGGTAGCTCAAGCTATTCTGAAGGCCCTTGGGTGGAGATTTTGCAGCATGGCGAAGCTCGTCTTCGGATTGTCGCAGTCCTTGGACGGCTACGTCGACCACCTGGAAATGCGGCCAGGCCCCGCGCTCTTTCGTCACTTCGTAGAGCACGTGCGCGACCTAGCCGGCAGTGTGTATGGTCGCCGCACGTACGAGATCATGCGTTATTGGGACGAAGACCTGTCCGAGTGGGACGCGGAGCAACGCGACTTCGCGGCAGCGTGGCGGCGCCAACCGAAGTGGGTCGTGTCGCGCTCGCTGAAGTCAGTCGGCCCCAACGCCACACTTGTCGACGATGACCTCGAGGCGGTGATACGCGGGCTGAAGGCTCAGCTCGTTGGGGAGATTGCAGTTGCCGGACCAGACCTAGCAGGAAGCCTAACCGACCTTGGTGTTATTGGTGAGTATCGACTCTACTTCCGCCCCTTCGTGCTTGGTCACGGCACGCCATTCTTCGCCGGCCCCCGGCCGCCGCTCCGCCTTGTGGCCAGCGATCCAATTGGCGAGGACACGATCAGGTTGACGTACGTTCCAGCTTAATCACGCAACTCGCCCGACGGACTGCGCCGACGCGTCAGGTCCGCTTAGGGTCGCGAGCATTCATGTACGCCTTGTGCTCGTAAACGGCAGATGCCTCATACTTCGCACCTGAATGCAGGCTTCCCGTAGACGGCCCCTTGGGGTCTTGTTTCGATCAAGGGGAGATGCTGACGGTAGTTTTCGGTCACGTCGATGGTGCGGTGCTGATAGCCGATTCGAGGAACATTGACCGGTCGATCTCGATAGTCGCTGAAAGCGAGGAAACTCCAGAGCGGTCAAATTTCTCTTTAAAATCAAAAGCCATGCGCATCTGACGGTCCGGTGGTCGGAAGTTCTTAGGACAAATAAACTTTATTCAGATAAATCAACGTGTTACATTGGATCAGAACAATCGAGTGGGAGTGAGGGGGTGGCGACGGCCGGGTGTTCGAGCCTCGGGGATTGACGCTAATGGCCTCCCGATGTTTGCGGCGTTGCGTCACGTGATGTGGCAAGCCTGAGACGGGCACGTATCAGCCGCGCCATGTGAAATCAGGGCGATGGAAGGAATTGAGTGCAGTGTCGCCGTAATGCCCGATCGTGCGTCGCGTGCCGGGGGTGTCGCGCTAAGCGTCACGCGGCACTGGGCCACGATCGATGCCGGGATTTCGGCCGGCGGCCGCCATGGCCAGCCTGCCAAGGTAATGCGCCCAACCCTTGGCGTGGCCGGCGCACTGCGCCGCGTTGGGAAGACCGCTATGGGTCATGCGCAGCAAGGTGCCGCCGTCCCGGTCGATCAGGTCGATCTCGACCAGGCCCGATCCCGGCGGCACCTCCGCATCCCCGTCCCAGCCGAAGCTGTAGGCGAGCCGATGGACTGGTACGACCTCGCGGAACGCTCCGCGCGCCACGCGGCCGGTGACGCCTTTGACAAGATAGAGCCCGCCCGGATGCATCTCGGTCTTCGCCTCGGTGCCCATCCAGCTCATGATCCTTTCGGGATCGGTCAGGAAGGCGAAGACGGTCGCGGGCGGGGCTGCGATATGGGTCTCACGCCGGACCACGAGCGGTTCAGTCATCGGAGTTTCCTTGATTGCGGCTGCGCGGCAGTGCCAGAACCAGTCGTCTTACTTGCTCTTGGAGTCCACGGGGATCTCGGAGGAGCCGCTGCCAGAGCCACGCCTCGGCCGGCGGACGGCTCTCACCTTCCCGCTGCTTGCGCCTCCGCAGAAGAACCGATCGCCGCCATCGGATTCAAGCCCCGACACGCCCACTCCGGGCGGCATCTCGAGCCTCTCCAGGACCTCTCCCGTGCGAGGATCGATCCGCCTCAAATCGCTCTCGTCACCTTCCAAGGTGCCGTGCCAGAGCTCTCCGTCGACCCAGGTGACCCCGGTGACAAAGCGCTTGGACTCGATGGTGCGAAGAACAGCCCCTGTCTGGGGATCGACCTGATGGATCTTCCGGTCCCGATACTGCCCCACCCAGAGCGTCCCTTCGGCCCAGGCGAGCCCCGAGTCGCCGCCCCCGCCTGGCGCCGGGATCGTGGCGAGCACATGGCCGGTCTTCGGATCGATCTTCTGGATGCGATCCTCGGCGATCTGAAACAGGTGCTGGCCGTCGAAGGCCGTTCCTGCATGCCCGGCGACATCGATCGAGCGCAGCGTCTTCCCGCTTGCCGGATCGAGGGCGTTCAGCTTGTCTCCGGACGCAAACCAGACTTGCTGACCGTCATACGTGACCCCATTCACCCGGTCGACACCCGGGAAGGGTCCATACTCACGGAGGATTTCGGCCGCTGATCGTTTCATGCTTCCATCCTAGTTCACCGGTAGTGGAGCGGGGAGTAACAAGGTCGTCGTGAATCCCGGCACGGGCGGGGTCATCCAACGACGCGCTCGCCCGCGACCAAACGACTGCACCTTGCCTGCTGCCGCAAGCTGGTCGAGTGCCCGCTGCACGGTGCGCTGGCTGGCGCCAAGCGCAAGCGCCAGCGCCGAGCTCGACCACGATTCGCCGTCGGCGAGGAAGGCGAGCACCGCCGCATGCTTCTCTTCGACCGGCCGGGCCAGCACGACGACCTCGCTTGCGCGGCGCGGCACGAGCGCAAAGCCTCGCTTCGTCGCGCTCACGCCGGCGAGCGTCCGAAGCACCGCGCGAAGCCGCCCGACTTCGACCCGCAACCGCGCGCGATGCGATTCATCGGCGAACTTCGCTCGGAACGCCCGCGCCAGGAGCGTGCTCCTCGGCACGTCTGCGGGCCACGCTTCGCCCAGCGCGCGTGCGAGCGCGAACAGCACCGGACGGCTCGCGAGCGAGACCACCGTGCCTGCATCTCGCACGACATGACGGCACGCATCCACGACGAGCGCCCCCGATGCCAGCAACGCTTCAACCTCCTCGAGCCGGAGGAGCCGCTCCTCGCCACGCGCGATCAGGCGCGCCGCGGGCGTGTCCAGGACGAGGGATGCGCTTTCGACCTCCGCCGTCAGCGCAGGGATACCCGCCTGCCGCGCGGCGCTCTCGGCCCGAGCGAGCGCAGCGTGCGCCGCCTTCGTCCGAAGGCGCCGCATCGCGATCCCCGCAACGACCAGCTCGTGGACGGCCCTCGACGCGGGCGGGAAGGGCGCCGGGTCGAGCTCGGCGAGCCTGCGCTCGGCCTCGTCGAGGCGACCGATCAGGAGGAGGCGCCGGACCTCGAGATAGCGCGCATGCGCGGCGTTCACCCGGTCGCCGTGCTCCTCGAGCGTCGCCCGCGCCGCATCGAGCGTCTTCGCAGGCCAGCCGAGGTCGCGCGAGACGAGCGCGATCTCGGCCTCGGCGACGACACATCTCGCGCGGGCCACGGCCTCTTTCGGGCCGAAGGCGCGCGCCGCACTTCGCAGGAGAGCCTTCGCGCGACCGAGATCGCCGAGCTGCGCCATCGCGATGCCTCGAAGCGCGAGCGCAGGCGCGTCGTCGCGCAAGGCGACCCGGTTCAGTGCGCCGAGGGGATCACCCGCCGCGAGCGCACGCGCCGCGGCAGTGATCAGCGAGTCCATTTGAATCCCGCCACGCTTGTCACTCCCACCCTCCGATGCCCGCTCCTATTCTATCTAGCGACCACCAACCAGCACGCCGTAGCGAGAACGGTACGAACGACGAAGGAGAAGAACGATGACGGAACACATGACCGGCACACGTGAACAGTGGCTGGCAGCGCGGCTCGAGCTGATCGAGGCGGAGAAGGAGCTGACGCGGCGCAGCGACGAGCTGGCGCGGCGACGTCAGGAGCTGCCCTGGGTCCGGGTCGACAAGGAGTACCGGTTCGAGACCGATGAAGGGCGCGCCTCGCTTAAAGACCTCTTCAAAGGGCGCTCGCAACTCCTCGTCTACCACTTCATGTTCGGGCCCGATTACAAGGCCGGGTGTCCGTCCTGCTCGTCGATCGCGGACGGGTTCGACGGCGTCGTCGTCCACCTGGAGAACCACGATGTGGCGTTTTCGGTGGTGTCGCGGGCGCCGCTCGCGAAGCTGCAAGTGTACAAGCGGCGGATGGGGTGGACGTTTCCCTGGGCATCCTCGTTCGGCAGCGACTTCAACTCCGACTTCAACATCTCGTTCACCGAGGAGCAACAGCGCGAGGGAGGTATCGAATACAACTACCGGCGCGAGGAGCCCACGGGCGAGCCGCTCGCAGGGAAGACCGTTCAAGAGTGGAAGTCGCGCGGCAGCGAGGGCCCCGTCGCGGAGATCGCGGCGATGACCGGAACCGACGCCGCCACGTTCAGGCGCGACAGGCCGGGCATGAGCGCGTTCGTGCTCGAGGACTGCGTCGTCTACCACGCCTATTCCGCCTATGCGCGCGGACTGGACGGTCTCTGGGGCATGTACCAGTGGCTCGACCGCGCCCCCAAGGGGCGCAACGAGGAAGGCGTCTGGTGGCGCCGCCACGACGAGTACGCCGAGGGCTGAGCGGATCCGCCGCGATGATTGCCACCCAGCGTGAAACTGCCGGCGTCTATGCCGGAAGCGGCAATGCGGCCGCCCGCGGCGCAGCCGATTGGCTATGCCTCGCGGCCGCGCCGACCTTCGCAATCATGGCGCTGCTTACGGGTGTTCTTGGTGGCGGCCCGCCGGATATGCTCTGCTCGGCCGCGCAAGATGCGTCACCGCTGAGCGGAATGGTCCCGATGTACTTGCTGATGAGTGCCTTCCATTCCGCGCCTTGGCTGAAGTTGATCTCCGGCAGACGAAGCGGCGCCGCCGGTCCTGATCCGCGCTCGCCGGATCGAGCGGTGCCGAACCTTACTCGCACGTGAACACTGTCAGGGGGGGACGAGCAGCGCCGCCTTTCCACTCGTTCGGCCTCCGGCGTCGCCGAAGCCATGCGCGCCGTGCCGGAGACGACCGCAACCGGACGCCCCACGGCGTGGGCACGTCGGCACGCGTCACGCGAGACCGCCCGCTTGACTCCAATCTCGGAGCATGGATACTGGTCGGTATGTTGACGACGCGAAGACCAAAGAGAGACGGCAAGGGGCCCGCGCGCAACCCCGCCCGCACGCGCGAATCGCTTCTGCGGGCTGCATTCGAGGAGATCTACAAATCGGGGTTCCGAGGCTCGGACGTCGAGACAATTCTGCGCAAAGCCGGCGTGACAAAGGGAGCGATGTACCATCATTTCGATAACAAGGAAGCGCTCGGCTATTCCGTCGTGGACGAAGTGATCGCGGAAATCATGCGGGAAAAATGGCAATCGCCTTTGCAGGACGCCGAGAACCCGGTCGACGCGTTAATCGGCATCGTCCGGTCTACGTCATTGAAGCCCGAGCACCTTAGCTGCGGCTGCCCGCTGAACAACGTGTCTCAAGAAATGTCCCCCCTCGATGAGGGCTTTCGAAAGCGGACGGCGAAGGTGTTCAACGACTGGCGTGGCGCGGTCGCGACGGCGTTGCAGGAAGGGAAGGGCCGGGGTTTCGTGCGCAAAGACATCGATGCGGACGAGACTGCGACCTTCCTGATCGCCGCCTACGAAGGCTACATGTCCTTGACGAAATGTTTCCAGGACGTAGGCGGCACCCGAGCCGGGCTGAAGGCATTGATCGGCTACCTGGGATCGCTGCGGCCGCACGGCCGGGATCGCGCAGCGCGGCGCAGTGCGAGTTAGCCGACGCTTTTCGCGACGCGATCCCACTCTTCCTCGCGCACCTCGACGACGCCGCCCACCGCGGCGATGCCGACGCCTTGCTGCGGGCTTGCCCAGCCGCGCATTGAAATTGGGACCGTGACGGTATACGTTCAACGGAATTCGATTTTGTCGAACACGAGGCGATCGCCATGGCAAGGACATCGGCGAGCAAGCCCGCGGCGCGCGGGGGCAAGGCGGCGACAGGAGGCCTGCTCAAGAGCAGCGCCGGGCGGATGAAGGTCGTTCAGCGTGATGCGAAGACCGGCCGGCTTCGCGTGAGCAAGGCGCGGTTCGAGGCGGTCATGCTGGCGGCGGAACAATCTGGTCTGCTGAGCGGAAAAAGCGGACGGATCGGCGGCAGGGTGAGCCCGGCGCTGGTCAAGCAAGCCAAGCGGCAGACGGGCATTGAGACCGATACGGATCTGATCGAGTTTGCGCTGGCGACAGTGGCGCTCGAGGACAACTTCGCGGAGATATTCAAGGAGTCTCGAGGCAAGGTCGCTTCAGAGTTGAAGCTCGGCTTCTGAGGTGGCGGAGTTCGATTTCGACGCAGCGCGGCGTTGGGCACGGCTCGATCCGCAAAGGACGCTCGCACGGCGAGGCGACGAAGAGCTTCCGTTCGTCAATGCGAAGCGAATTGGCGGACAGGGGCTCTTGCTCGACACCTGCGTCTACATTGATCAGATGCAGGATCGTTCGCCGCAGGTGTTGGACGATCTGATCGCGCAGCGGCAGGTCAATCACTCGATCGTCGCGATCCAGGAGTTGATGCACACGGTCGGCGTACTGAGCCCATCGGATGCGCGAACGGCGGGTGTCATTGCCGAGATTGGCGAGCAAATCAGGGCTATGGCGCCACATCGGACCTTTGCGCCCGATATGGAGGTCCTTGGAAGAGCGGCGCTGCTATCGGGGATCCTGTGTCGCCTCCAAGGGTACGAGAAAGACGGCAAGTTGCGGGCGCTCCAGGACTGTGTGCTGTTCCTGCAGGCGCACAAGCTCGGCTTGGTGGTGCTGACCGCGAATGTCAGCGACTACGATATCCTGCTCCAACTCATTCCGGCGGGGCGGGCGCTGTTCTATCGCCGGAAATGAGATCGACGCCGTCGCCGGAAACCCCTTGACCTTTCAGGTTTGTCGCGTCACGCATATTTCAGTGTAACACCCCCATCGACGACGAGCTCGAGGCCGGTGACGTAACGGCTCTCATCGCTCGCGAGATAGAGCGCGGCGTTGGCTACGTCCCAGGCATTTCCCCCGAAACCCATGGGCACTTGCCGCGCCCGAATTTGCCAGAGCTCCTCCTCGCCGCCATAGGCCGCCGCGAGTCCCGCCGATTTCACGACCATCGGCGTCTCCATCAGGCCCGGCAGGACGGCGTTCACCCGAATCTTCTTCGGTGCGTATTGCACGGCCGTGGTGCGCGTCAGGTGGTTCATGGCGGATTTCGAGGCGTAGTAGGTCGCATAGGGCACGCCCGTATAGCGGATGCCGGCGATCGACGAGATGTTGACGATCGAGCCGCCGCCCTGTCTCTCCATGACCGGAATGACGTGCTTCATGGCGAGGAAGCAGCTCTTGAGGTTGATCGCCATGACGCGATCCCACTCTTCCTCGCTCACCTCGACGACGCCGCCCACCGCGGCGATGCCGACATTGTTGTCGAGCACGTCGACCCGGCCATAGGCCTTCAGGCATTCCTCGACCATCGCGGCGACTTCGGCCGAGCGCGTCACATCCGCCTGGAAGACCCGCGCCTCCCCGCCCTCGGCCCCGATGATGCCGACCGTCTCCTCGGCGGAAGCCGGATTGATGTCGACGCACAGCACCTTGGCGCCTTCGCGCGCGAAGGTCACGGCGGTCGCCTTCCCATTGCCCCAGCCGGGGCCGATCGAGCCCGCCCCGACGACGATCGCGACCTTGCCCTTCAGACGATCAGCCATCGCCCGTCACCCGCTTCGCATCCATGGCACGCAGCTCGGTCTTGAGGATCTTGCCGTAATTGTTCTTGGGCAGTGTGTCGACGAAGACGTAGTCCTTCGGGCGCTTGAAGCGGGCGATCGCGCCGAGGCAGAGCGCGTCGAGCTCGGCTGCGGGCGCGTCGCCGACCACATAGGCGACCACGACCTCGCCCCATTCGCGGTCGGCGCGGCCGATCACCGAGACTTCCCGCACGCGCGCATGGCGGAGCAGCACCTCCTCGACCTCGCGCGGATAGATGTTGGAGCCGCCGGAGATGACGACGTCCTTCGACCGGTCCTTGAGCGTGAGATACCCCTCGGCGTCGAACAGGCCGACATCGCCCGTGTGCAGCCAGCCTTCGCGCAGGGTGCGGGAAGAGGCCGCGGGATCGTTCCAGTAGCCCGCCATCACGCTTGCGCCACGGCAGAGGATCTCCCCCGTCTCGCCGATAGGCAAGGGGCGCCCGTCTTCGCCGGTCACGCAGACCTCGATACAGGCGAAGGGCCGGCCGGCGGAACCGAGCCTCTCGCGCCAGCGCGGATGGCCGCGATCGGCGATGTCGTGCTTCGAGAGCGTGGTGATGGTCATCGGGCTCTCGCCCTGGCCGTAAATCTGCGCGCAGCGCGGCCCGAAGCGGTCGAGCGCGCGCATGGCGTCCTCCTCGTACATGGGCGCGCCGCCCCAGATCAGCGTGCGGATATGGCTCGGGTCGCAATCGCTCTTCGCCTCGACGAGCCGCTTGACCATGGTCGGGGCCGCGAACATGGAGCTCTTCGGCCAATGCCCGATGAGGCCGAAGATCTCGGCCGGCTCGAAGCCGCCGGATTCCGGCACCACATTGACGGCAAGCCGCGCCACATGCGCCATCATATAGAGGCCGGAACCATGGCTCATCGGCGCCGCGTGCAGGATGGCGTCGCGAGGCGCGATCGGATCGACCTCGGCGGCATAGGCGTGGCTCGCGACCGACAGCGCGCGATGGGTCAGCATCGCGCCCTTGGGGCGCCCGGTGGTGCCCGAGGTGTAGAACAGCCAGGCGAGGTCGTCCGGCGCGCGCGGGACGGCTTGGATCACATCGGCCGCGAACAGGCGCTCATATTCGGCGCTGCGAAAAGCGATCAGCCGCTCGAGCGTCCTCGGCGCGAAGGGCGCGATCTCCGCGTCGAGCCCTTCCGAGACGAGGCACGCCCGTGCGCCTGAATGCTCGAGGATGTAGCCGAGCTCGGCGCCGTGCAGCTTGACGTTGGCAGGCACGGCGGCGAGACCCGCATGCCACACGCCGAACATGGCCTCGAGATATTCGATGCAATTCTTGGCGACGACGGCGACGCGGTCGCCGGCGTCGAGCTTCAGCGCGGTGCGCAGCGCGGCAGCGAGGCGCGCGGCCCGCATGGCGAGCGCGCCATAGTCGAGGACCACGCGCGAACCGAGCGCGACGGCGGGGAGACCAGCATGGCTCTTCCCCGCGCGCTCGAGCCACAAGGCGATGTTCATCGAACCGCTCGACCCTCTTCAATTGCGCACTTGGCCCAGCCCGGGCGCGCGACGCACAGCGATGTAACCAGCAATGCCGGTCGGGCGGAAGTCGTCGGCGGTCAGGACATAGGTCGCCTCTGTATCGCCCAGCCGCCCGAGAGGAGGTGTGAATCGAATAGCCCTTCGGGGAAACGCCATAGCGCAAGCTACGCCGCCGGCTGAACCGCCGTGTCGGGTTCACCGTCGTCGCTCAGCGCGCAGGCTCGGTTGCGGCCAGCCTCCTTGGCCGCGTAGAGCGCGCGATCGGCGCTCTCGACCAGCGTGGCGGCGGCCGGCGGCGCGATCGGCCGGCGGTTGTCGTTGGTGCCTGGGGCCCCCTGTTCCGGTTCGAAGCGCATCGCCGCCGCCGCACCGGCAACGCCGATGCTGACGGTGACGTGATCGGCCGCCGCGGAGGCCGCATGCGGAACCGCGAGCTGTCGGACCGACTGGCAAACCCGTTCGGCGAGCCGCCTCGCCTCCGCGGTTTCGGTGTGCGGCAACAGAATGGCGAATTCCTCGCCGCCGTAGCGCGCCGCGAGGTCGGCGGCGCGCCGGGCATGGCTCGCCAGGACCTCCGCGACGCGGCGCAGGCATTCGTCGCCGGCGACGTGGCCATAAGTGTCATTGAAGCGCTTGAAAAAATCGACATCGATCATCATCAACGACAGCGGGGTTTTGTAACGCATGGTTCGCCGCCACTCGCTATCGAGCGCCTGTTCGAAGGCGCGGCGGTTGGCGATGCCCGTCAAAGGATCGGTGGTGGAGAGGCGCAGCAGCTCGGCGGCTTGTCTACGTTCACGCTCATGCGCCGCGATGAGGCGCGCATAGAGGATGCCGTTATGCGTCAAGAGCACCAGCAGGATGAAGCTCGCGGCCATCAGACCGTAGACGCGGCCGGCATAGAAGCCGAGATCGAAGCGGCCGGCGTTGAGCGCGGCGCTCAAGGCGATGTCGAACAGCCAAGCGCAGATCACGACGATCAGCCACAGGTCGAGCACGCAATAGGGGCGGCGGCGCAGCAGCAGCAGCAATGCGGCGAAACTGAGCAGCCATACGGTCGATATGACGACGGCCATCGCCGGCCGATAGTGGTTCGCCTGCATGATGGCGGGCAAGGCGTCCTGGCCGGCGGTGGCGAGCGACGCCAGCGCCACAGCCGCGCCAAGCGTCATCGCGACCGCGCCCAGCATGGCCGTGCGCGCGCTCGTCGTGTCGGCGATGCGTCGGTCCTGGCTCAAGGCGTAGGCGATCAGGAGGATCGGGAAGCCGGCGTGCCAAAACATGTAGAGCCAAGCGGTCGTTTGCGGTCCGGCGCCGATCAGGCCCGTCGTCGCGAGCAGGCCGGGAAAGCTCAACAGATGCGACACGGCCAGCGCGGCGGTGAACAGGTAGGCACAGGCGAGAAGCAGCAAGCCGCGCGTCCGCTGCGCATTGAATTGGCCGAGCAGGAAGGCGGCCGTGATCAGGTCGTTGAGCACGAGCGCCGCTTCATAAGCGGGGATGAAGGCGCGCACCGGCGGCAACGGCCGCGTCGCGTTCGGTGCGATGATGACGAAGACCACAGTCGAAACGAGCACGAAGGCGAGCGCGGTGCGGCGCTCGAACCGGCCTGCCGGAACGGTCGAGAGAAACGCGGCTTCTCCGCCCAGCGCTTCGCGCGGCATCGCTTCGCTCCGCGGCGCCGCTCCGACACATTTCTCCGGAAAGTGGTCGCCGATCCTTCCGCGGAGGCGATCTATCCCGGCGCTCCGGAGCGCTTGCCAAAGCGGCGCAACAGTTTGCCTCGGCACGGACCGAAGCTGGCCCGGCAACGACGAACGGCTCGTTCAGATATTCAATCGAAGTTGATGCAATTCGGCACGCTCGGCCTTTAGCGCGAACGCAGCTCAGCGAGGACTGGTCCTTCGCGAGAATCCGGCGATGATGCGCCGGCGGAACGCGAACATGAGGCCCACGACGACGACCGCGCCGATCAACAGGGCCTCGAGCGAGCCGTCGCCGCCATCAGGCGCGATCCCGAAAAGGCTCTCGATGAAATCCACGACAATCTCCTTGATTCAACGGGCAGGATGGAGGTGGGTCGCGCGCGGCCCAGATGATGAGCGATCGATGGCAACTGGTCCTCGAACGCGATCCTCGTGTCAAGAGACGCGGGCCGCCGGACGTGGGTGCCCCCTCTCCCGCCCTTCGCCGACGCGAATGGCACCGTCTCCCGCGGAGGGGAGGGTGGGCGCCGGCGCCCTCGAAAGGACAGGCGAGAGCTCACCCGGCGACATGCGCAACCCGACGCTCGGCCGCCATCGCGTTGATCGCCGCGATGTCGCCGCAGACCAGCGTATCGAGCTTCGCGATCTCGCCGGCGACTTTCGTCATGAGCTCGCGCGAGACGGCATCGGCCTGCGCCGTCGGCGAGGTATCCGACATGGCGACGGTATTGATCAGGTCGATGAGCGTGTCGTCCAGTCCGGCGGGGTGGCGGAGCACGTCGCGCGGCGATTCGCGGTGCACGTCGACCAGGGCGCGCTCGATGGCCTTGAGGCTTGCCACGGCGGCCTTCGCCTGGTCCGCGAGATCGGCATGGGGCTCGCTTGCGGCATCGGCGAGCGCGCCGAGCTGGCGCGCGAGGCGGCGGATGCGGTTGACCGACGCGTTGAGCCGCGAGAGCGAATGGGTCAGCTCCCGCAGCAATTCGAACTGGCGCCTATGCGCCTCGAGCGGCGTCTCGAGGCGCGGGTCCTTCACGATCGTGAAGTCTGCGGAACAAGTCGATGATCCAACCGTCAGCTCCACGCGGTAGTCGCCCGGTACCGCGACCGGACCGGTCTGCGGATCGGGCTCGGCGGCAAGCGGCTTGTTGCGCGGCGAAACGAGCGAGGGGTCGATCTTGACCGGCCCCTTATGCCTCATGTCCCAGACATAGCGGTTGAGGCCTTGCAACGTGCGAGGCCGCCGCTCAGCTGGCAGCGAGGTGTCGTCGCTGCGCAGCGTCACGATCACGGCGCCTTCGGCGTCGCGGAAGGTGAGCGCGACCGGGCCCTCCTCGCCCTCGCCCAACCAGTAATACACGATGGCGCCGTGCGGCGGGTTCTCGCCGATGTCGAGATGCTCGCGAATTCTCGTGCCGTCCGGCCGCTCGACATTGGCGATGCCGCCGCCGATGCCGAAAGCGAGCGCAAAGGAGATGCCCCGCTTCGGGCCGCCGAAGGCCCCGAAACGCATGCGGGTGCGGATCGTGGCACGCGGCGGGATGAGGCGCGTCGCGGCGTTGCCGTCGGCCAGCGCACGCAGGGGAGAGATGTCGTCGAGGATCCAGAACGAGCGCCCATGCGTGCCGGCGATGAGGTCGGCCCCCTTGATCTTCAGGTCATAGACCGGGACCACCGGCAGGCCGCCCGGCAGCCGCGCCCAGCTCTGTCCGTCGTCGAGGCTGAAGAACACGCCCGTCTCGGTGCCCGCGAACAAGAGGCCTTGCCGCAGCGGATCGGCGCGCACCACGCGGGTGATCTCCGCTCCAGGGAAATCGCCGTTGATCGAATGCCAGCTGTTGCCGGCATCGGTGCTGCGGAAGAGATAGGGCGCGTAATCCGCAAGCTTGTAGCGGGTCGCGGCCAGGTAGATGGTGTCGGGATCGTGCGGCGAGATCTCGACGCAGCCGACATAGGCGAGCGGCGGCATGCCGGGCGGCGTCACGTTCCGCCAGGAGGCGCCGTCGTCGCGGGTCACATGCACGAGCCCGTCATCGGTCGAGGCCCAAATCTCGCCCTTGCGATGCATCGATTCGGCGAGGCAGGCGCAGCTCGCATGGACTTCGGCACCGGCGCTCTCATGGGTGATGTCGCCGCCGGAGTGCCCCTGGCGCGTGACGTCGTCGAGGCTGAGATCAGGCGAGATCTCCTCCCAGCTCATGCCCTCGTCGCGCGTCCGGAAAACGTGGTTGCCGGCAGCGTAGAGCAGGTTCGAGTCATGGGGCGAGAAGACGATCGGGAAAGTCCAGGCGAAGCGGTATTTGAGGTCCTTCGGCGCAACGCCCGTCGACTCCTCGGGCCAGACATTGACGAGCTGGATTTGCCCGGTGCGGTAGTCGTAGCGCTGCAGCGCCCCGGCACCGCCCGGGCTCGAGCCGATCGCGCCGCAATAGACGATGTTCTGGTCCTTCGGATGGACGGCGATGAAACCGCTCTCGCCGGTGCCGGGATAGCTGCAGTCGCCGAGCGTGATCGCGCCCCAGATGGTCGCCGACGGAACCGCGATCGACGTGTTGTCCTGCTGCGTTCCGTAGACCTTGTAGGGATACTGGTCGTCGACGTCGATGCGGTAGAACTGGGCGGTCGGCTGGTTGTAGATCGATGACCAGGTCGTGCCGCCGTTGTACGATACGCAGGCGCCCCCGTCATTGCCTTGAACCAGTCGGTCGGGATCGACCGGGTCGATCCACAGATCGTGATTGTCGCCATGCGGCGTGTTGATCTCGGAGAAGCCTGAGCCGCCGTCGGTCGATTTCCACATCTGATAGTTGGCGACATAGACCGTCTCGGGGTCGAGCGTATCGGCGAAGACATGAGTGTAGTACCACGGCCGATGCATCAGGTCGCGGTTCGACGAGACCTGGATCCAGCGCCCGCCATAATCGTCGGAACGGTAGAGGCCGGTCTTCTCGCCGATCGCCTCGACGAGCGCGAAGACGCGACCGGACCGCGCCGGCGAGACGCTGACGCCGAGCTTGCCGAGCGGGCCGTCCGGCAGCCCGGGCGCGCGGGATATCTCCTCCCAAGTGTCGCCGCCGTCGGTGGAGCGGAACAGGCCGCTGCCGGGCCCGCCGCTCGATATGTTCCAGAAGTTGCGCCTCGTTTCCCAGAAGGTGGCGAAGACGATGCGGGGATTGTCGGGGTCGAGCGACAGGTCGACCGCGCCGGCATCGGCCGAGCGGTGGAGCACCTTTTCCCAGCTTCTGCCGCCGTCCCGGGTGCGGAAGACGCCACGCTCTTCGTTGGGGCCGAAGATGTCCCCCAGCGCCGCGACGAAGGCGATGTCGGGATCGCGCGGATGGATGCAGATGCGGCCGATGTGCTTCGTCGCCTCGAGGCCGACATTCGCCCAAGTCCGGCCCGCATCGGTCGATTTGTAGACGCCGTCGCCGTAGGACACATCGAGCCGGATGGTCGTCTCCCCGGTGCCGGCATAGATCACATTCGGGTCCGCGCGCGAAACCGCGATGGCGCCGACCGCGGCGCTTCCCATGAAGCCGTCCGAGACGCAGCGCCAATAGACACCGCCGTCGATCGTCTTCCAGATGCCGCCGGCGCAAGCCCCGAAATAAGCGGTTTTTCGGTCGGTCGGATCACCCGCGACGGCGACCACGCGCCCGCCGCGCGGCGGGCCGATGCAGCGCCACTTCAAGCCACCGAGATTCGCGGGAGCCGGAACGCGTGTCGAGGTCGGCATGAGGGGGATCGATCCATATCGGGAAGAAAGGCGGAGGGAGACGACCAATAGCCGCAATCGGCGAAGCGCGCCACAGGAGGCCGCACCGAATTGCGTTCGATCGGCGGGCGCGGCTACGACGGCGCGTCCAACGGCCGTCGCAAGTCCCTGACGACAGACCCCATCGAGCCGGAAACACCAAGCCGGATGTTGACAATTCGGTTGTCATCTCCATATTGACAATGAACTTGTCATTATCGAGCACTCGAGCGTGACCCTGTCACAAAAGCGTCCCGCCCGGCCTCCCGCTGCCGCGAAGGTCATATGAGGTCAAAAACCAAGAGTTTGTACCGGCTGATCGGTGCTTTCCGCGTCTCCTTCAATCGCCTCAAGGGGATGGCGGAGGAGTTGCACCGGGACCTTGGGGTCAACGTCTCGATGCGCGGCGTGATGGAATCCCTTGCCGACGAGGGAGCCAAGACAGTCCCTTCCATCGCCCGCGAGAAAGGGGTTTCGCGTCAGCACATCCAGGTCAATGTCGATGCTCTTCTGAATGACGGCATGGTCGAGGCTCGCGACAACCCCGCTCACCAGCGCTCTCCCCTCATTACACTCACGGAAAAGGGGAAACAGATTTTCGCCGAAGCCCGTCGCCGAGAGGCGGAAGTCCTGAAGAGCCTGGCCCATGGTCTCGAGCCGAAGGCCCTGAGCGACGCCGCGATCGTGCTGGAAACACTGAACGACAGACTCATTGAGCATGAAAGGAAACGAAGTGATGACGACAACGACAATGACGCTTGAGCGACGCTGGCGCCCGGTCAGCGAGGCGGCTTTGATGCTGGCCGCGCTGCTGATTATTGGCGGCTTCATCCTGCACTGGTCGTGGAACGCCTTCGCCGTCGACCTGTTGGGCGCCCGCGCCATGGAGCTCAAGCACGCGTTCGCCGCCGAACTGCTGGTTGCGGTCGTGGCTGCGACGTTGGCATTGGTCGCGCGGATCTTCGGCGGAGCTGGAAGAGGGCGCGACGCAGCATGAGCCTTCGGACCGCGATCAGCGGCCAATTCAAGAAGCCCCATGGCTTGCTCGGCGCCGTCGCCGGCCGGATCATGGCCAAACGGCCGTCGAACCGTGACCGCAATCTATGGACCGTCGAACTGCTGCAGCTTCAGCCGCATCATCGGGTGTTGGAAATCGGTTGCGGGCCGGGTCTGGCGCTTGAAGCCTGTGCGTCCAAGTTGAGCGAGGGCTGCGCGGTCGGCGTCGACCATTCAGCCACGATGATCGGCCAGGCGAATGCCCGCCTGCGAGAGGCTGTGAAGCGCGGACGGGTCGAACTGCGGCTCGAGGGGCTCGAACTTCTCGAGCAACTTGAGCGCAAGCCATTCGACCGCATCTTCTCCGTCAACGTCGTGCAGTTCCTTCCCGACAAGACGGCGGCCTTTCGGAGCATCTTGGCGGCATTGGCGTCAGGTGGTGTGGCTGCGACCACTTACCAACCGCGCAACCAGGCTCCGACCCGCGAGGACGCGTTGCGCATGGCTCGCGAGATCAGCCGGACAATGAACGAAGCGGGCTTCGTCGACATGCGGATCGAGGAACTGCCGATCAAGCCCGTTCCAGCGGTCTGTGTGCTCGGCCGCCGGCCCAAGTGAGGCCCGCAGCGCCCTTCAGCGAAGCCGGTGGCTATGGCGTGGCGTCTTCGATTTCCATGCCGCCCCCCTTGCCTGGTCGGCATTGCGTCAATTATAAGATACGTATGACTACTCTTGTAGACGAGTCGAGCACTCAGATCGCTCGCCGCCTGCGCCTCGAGCGCGCCATGCGGGGCTGGTCCCTGGCGGAGCTGGCGGAACGCTCGAGCGTTTCCAAGGCGACGATCAGCAAAATCGAACGCGAGGAGGTGAGCCCGACCGCGGTGATCCTGGTGCGCCTCGCCGGCGCCTTCGATCTGACCCTGGCGGGCCTGCTGTTGCGGGCCGAGGGCGAGGGGGAGCGCCTGTCCCTGGCCGCCGAGCAGCCGGTCTGGCGCGACCCAGAGACGGGATATCTGCGCAAACAGGTGTTCAGCCGCCCCGATCATCCCTTGGAGGTCGTCCAGGTCGAGCTGCCGGCCGGGCAGCGTGTGGTGCTTCCGGCCTCGTCCTACGCGCATATCCGCCAGGCCGTTTGGGTGCAGAGAGGCGATCTCGTCATCCTGGAGGGCGGCGATCGGCATGTTTTGGGCGCCGGCGACTGCCTGGGATTCGGTCCGCCGTGCGAGGTGACGCTTGCCAACGAAACCGCCGCGCCCTGCGCTTATGTCGTCGTCCTCGCCCGGAGCTAGCCGCGATGCCGGAGATCAAAATCACACCCTTGAATGCCTCGCCGCGGATTCGCGAGGCGCTGAGCGAGATCCTCGTCGAGGTGGTGGCGAATGGCGGCTCGGTCAGTTTCATGCACCCGCTGGCGTTGGAGGCCGCCGACAGCTTCTGGGAGGGCTCGCTGGCCGCGTCTGCTCGGGGCGAACGTATCGTTCTCGGCGCCTTCGACGGCGAGAGCCTGGTCGGGACCGTGACGCTGCTGCTCGACTGCCCGCCTAACCAGCCGCATCGGGCCGAGATCGCCAAACTGATGACCCGAATGAGCCATCGGGGTCGAGGCGTGGCGAAAGCGCTGATGCGGGCTGCCGAACGCGCAGCCGTCGAGCGGGCGCGAACCCTCCTGGTGCTCGACACCGCGACCGAGGGCGGCGCCTCCGCGCTCTATGAGGGGCTGGGGTTCAACTTGGCCGGAGAGATTCCGGACTATGCGCTGAAGCCTCACGGCGGGCTGACCGGGACCATGATCTATTGGAAACGGCCTGGAGAGGAAGCCTAGGCGGCGGCTAGAGATTTTCTCGGTCCGATTGAATCGGGCCGGGCTCTCGTTGGTTGTTTTGCTGCATTTTTTGCGGCGAACCGGAGGCCACCCCCGCCTTCGCAGGGGCATGCTTCGCTAAGAAAATGCTCTAGGGAGAACTTGCTCGTTCCACATAGGCCACGAGCTTCTCGATCGTCTGCATGCCGAGTTCCACCGCGCCGAACTTCGTCACGGCGTTGCGCGCCTCGATCGAGGGGAAGGTCGAGCGCACGGTGAGCAACGTCCGGCCCGCACCCGAGGCCGCGAAGGAAATGACGACTTCGAACGCGTGGGGATCGTCGTCCATGTCCGAGCTATGGCGATAGGCAAGACACTCGGCCGGCGCGATCTCGCGATACGCGATTCGGTTGGGAAAGTCGGTCCAGTCCGGTCCGTGCATGGTGAAGCGGAAGAGGCCGCCGAATCGGCGGGCATGGTTCAAATGGTATTTGAGGGTTTTCGGTGGGCGAGCCTGAGTGTCAAGGTCAAGACAGCATGGTCTTTACCGCCAGCGGAACCGCCTGAGCGCGGATGGTGAACGGGCCATGAAGATAACGCCTCGCATTTGAATGCCGAGACACAGAGGACTCAAATCCGCGTCTGGTAGGGCTGATCGGTAAACCCGAGATGGGCGCCCGCCAATGTCGTTTGATCCCGCTACCTTGATGATATCGACGGCCGTGATCGCCGCGACCGTGGGCTCGCTGCTCCTCTTCGCGTTTGCCCAGAACCGGTCGCATCGGGCACTCGCGATGTGGGGCGGCGCGGATCTCGCCGCCGCGCTCGCCGTCGCGTTGCTCATGACGCGCAACTACGCTTCGGATTTTGTTTCGATCGCGTTGCCCTTTGGGATACTCGCTGTCGCCTATGGGATCGTATGGGGGGCCGGTCGGGCGTTCGCCGATCGACCTCTACGCCCCGTCGAGATGGCGGCGGGGCCGGTGATCTGGCTTGGCGCTTGCGCTTTTCCGCAGTTCTTTCAATCCACCCAACTACGCATGATCCTGATCTCGCTGATCGTCGCGACCTACACGCTGGCGACGGCGCGCGAACTCTGGCGCGATCGTGGCGAGCATCTCCTGTCGCGCTACCCGGCAATCGGTTGTCTCGTCCTGCATGCGAGCTTGCTCGCCGTGCGTGGGGCCATTGGGCTCATTTGGACGCTGCCGCCGAGCTCCCTGGCGCTAACGACGCCATGGGTCGCCGTGATGGGTATCGAGCCCATGATCCTGGTAATAGCGGGCGGCTTCCTGCAGCTGTCCATGGCCAAGGAACGTTCCGAGCTGGTGCAGCGCCGCGCCGCCGCGACCGACGAGCTGACCGGCGTGGCGAGCCGGCGCGCCTTTCTCGAGGAGGGCGAACGCAGGCTGGACGCCGCAGTCAAGCGGAGCCTGCCGGTCGCCCTTCTGCTGTTCGATCTCGACCATTTCAAAAAGATCAACGACACCCACGGCCATTATACGGGCGATCGGGTTCTGCAAGCCTTCGCCAGACGCGCCGTCGAGGTGCTACGTCCCGGCGATCTCTTCGGACGTATCGGGGGCGAGGAATTCGCGGCCCTGCTGACGAACACGAGCGGGGACTCGGCCCTCGGCATCGCCGAACGCTTCCGCGAAGCGGTCGAGAAGATCGAATTCAAGGAGGGAGAGGTGTGGTTGCACCTATCGGTGAGCGTCGGCGTGTCGACGGCTTCGGGATTGAGCTGCGATCTCGGCGACATGCTCAAACAAGCCGATCGCGCGCTTTACGGCGCCAAATCGGCGGGCCGCAATTGCGTGCAGCAACGCAGGCTGCACGCGACACCGCTGCTGCGGGCCGTCTGAGTCGGTGGCTCGACGCCGACGCGGCAACATGCCGAGGGCATCCCGGAAGACCCCGTGACCGGTGCTGCACACTGCATGCTGGCGCGCCCTATTGGGCCAAACGACTCGGCAAGACCGTGTTTCGCGCCTTCCAGGCCTCGCAGCGCGGCGGAGAGGTCATTTGCCGGCTGGCTGACGATCGCATCGAGCTGGAAGGCACTTGAGTCTTCTACCTGGAAGGCGAGGTAGAGGTCTGAGGATGTGCAACAGCCTCCACGGGTCTTGGTCGATTCAGGGCGAGCGGCGCTCGCCTTGCAATGCTCTCTCTAGGGTGGATCGTCTGTATTCATCGACAAGGTGGGGCTAGCATCATCACCATTCACGTTTTCGCTCAAAGCACGCCCTTACTTTCGAGCTGCGTCAGCTCCGCCATCAAGGCCTCATCCCGGTAACGCTTCAGGCTGAGCTTGGCTGCGTAGCCGGGAAGTGCCGCGCCCGTGATCCAACGCGCGCATAGCGATCCCGCCGCGCAAGCCGACATGGTCTCGGAGCCCGACAGCGCCCCGACCAGGAAGGCGCCCTCGCTCTCCATCGGGCCGATGAGCGGCCGGTTGGCCCGGCTCGACGATGACGATACTCTTCTTGCCTTCGAGGCAAAGATAATAGGCCGTCGCTACCCCGACGATCCCGGCGCCGACGATCGCGATCTCGACATCGCGGCATCCATTCGACCAAGCTCCCGTCGCCTCGATTACGGGCAATATCACGGAATTATCGGCCGAGGGACGCGCCGCGACGGCGCCGCGCGAACGAGCCTCGAACGAAAGAAGGCGCCTCGGCCCGAGGGGAGGGCCAAGGCGCCTTCGACGCGCCAGCTCCCGCTTGAGGCTGAGGGTGAGGAGGCTGGCGGATGACAAACGCTGATCCACGCAGTTTCGTTCCGACCCCCGTCACGGCTGCGGTCCGGGCCCGCCTCCTATTGCCTCGGCCGAGGTCACTCATGCGCCTTCCGGCGCCTTCGCCAATCGCAGCGCTTGCCGCGGATCGCTCGCGAGCCCGGCCTTCGCTTGGCCGCGCGCGATCGTTAACCATTTGGAAAGTTACCGCGCGTTAAGGTTGACGAAAGGCTAACGCGGCGGCTTCCTCTCCGGCTGGAACCAGCGCGCGGTCGACAGGCCTTGAGCGAAAGCGGAGAGGACTTTGCGCAATCGACGGGTGCTGGTGACGGGCGGGGCGGGCTTCATCGGGTCGCATCTGTGCGAGGAACTGCTGGCCCGCGGCGACGAGGTGCTTTGCGCCGACAATTTCTACACAGGCACGCGGCAAAACGTGCAGCATCTCGCCGCCAATCCCAGATTCGAGCTGCTGCGCCACGATGTCTGTTTTCCGCTCTACGTCGAGGTCGACGAAATCTACAACCTCGCCTGCCCGGCATCGCCCGTCCACTACCAATTCGATCCGGTCCAGACGACCAAGACCAGCGTGCACGGCGCCATCAACATGCTGGGCCTCGCCAAGCGCGTCAAAGCCAAGATCCTGCAGGCCTCGACCTCGGAAGTCTATGGCGACCCCGCCGTCCACCCTCAGCCGGAGGGCTATTGGGGAAACGTCAACCCGATCGGCCCGCGCTCCTGCTACGACGAAGGCAAACGATGCGCCGAAACGCTGTTCTTCGACTATCGCCGGCAGCACGGCCTGCGCATCAAGGTGGCGCGCATCTTCAATACCTACGGACCGCGCATGCACCCGAATGACGGGCGGGTCGTCTCGAACTTCATCATGCAGGCGCTGCGCAACGATGACATCACCATCTACGGCGACGGCACCCAGACCCGCTCGTTCTGCTATGTCGACGATCTCGTCGACGGACTGATGCGGCTCATGGAAACGCCCGATGAGGTGACCGGGCCGATCAATCTCGGCAATCCGGGCGAGTTCACGATCCGGCAACTGGCGCAAGCCGTCATCGAGCTGACGGGATCCAGGTCGAAACTGGTGGCGCGCCCCTTGCCGCAAGACGATCCGAGGCAGCGCCAGCCCGATCTCGGCTTGGCGAAGGAGATCCTCGGATGGCAGCCGACCACCAGGCTCCGCGCCGGGCTGACGATGGCGATCGCTCATTTCCGCGAGATATTGGCGCAGGAGCCAGTATCCGAGGCAGCCGCCAAGACTGCCGCGAATACACCGACCGGGCGAAGACGGGCAAGGGAGGATCCGGTGCTCGCATTGGTCCGATGAGGCTTCGGGGCAGTTTGTGGCTTGGCCGGGCTATCCGGACTTCATGGCCCACGCTTCGCCGCGAAATGCCCCGGATCATCGGCGCCTGCCTGAAGTGAGAGTTCGTTAACAGGTTTGTGTAAACGTATCGCTAGCAAGGCCTAATCAGTTTTGATGGCCGAGCGTTCGCGCTGGATGGGACGGATGATCTGTCCGTAGCTGGCCCGGAAGCGCCTCGAGGCGACGCGCCTCGGAGCGGTCCGATGGGCTCTGGCACAGCGTGACGGTGTCCAAGACCTGTGGCGATGGTGTGACGCGTGTCGCGTTCGAGCCGGTCGGTGGTCCGGCTCCCGAGACATCGAGCCCCTTCGCGCATACCGCAACAAGGAATCGAGCACCGTCGCTGCGCTCGCTTCCCAACCGACATCGATGCTCGCTGACCGGCCCCACGCAATCCCCCCTGCCAACAGCTCTCGTTGAGGCGGAGTACCTCTTATGACTTCGATCATAACTTCTCTGTCGGTCTCGCAAGTTGCCGCTCTTTCGACGACAGTCATGGCCGGGCTCACCACCACGGACATCGCGGCCTTGAGCACCTCGCAGGCGGGAGCACTGGGCGCGACGCAGCTCAACGCCCTGAATTCGACCGATTTGCGGGCCCTGGCAACGACCCAAGTCGCAGCCTTGTCGACCAAGGCGGTCAGCGGACTGGTCTTGTCGCAGATCCTTCTTCTCACCACCGGCCAGACCGGCTCCTTGACCACCGCGCAGGTCGGAGCCTTGACCACCTCCGAAATCGGCGCCCTGACCTCGGCCGAGCTCCAGGCCTGGAGCACGGGCCAGCTCGGCGCCCTGACCTCGACCCAGCTCGGCGGCTTGACGACGACGGCGCTCGGCAATCTCTCGACGACGCAGCTCGGCGCGTTGACGTCGACGCAAGTGCACGGCCTGACGGCGACGCAGCTCAACGGCTTGTCGGCGGGCAATATCGACGCGCTGACGGTCGGCAACCTCACGACCACGCAGGTGGCCGGCTTGAGCACTACCTCGGTCGGAAACCTTTCGATCGGACTGACGGTGACGCAGCTCAACGGCTTGTCGGCGGGCAATATCGACGCGTTGACGGTCGGCAACCTGTCGACCACGCAGGTGGCCGGCTTGAGCACCACCTCGGTCGGCAACCTTTCGACCACCCAGGTCGGCGCCTTGACGACCGGACAGGTCGCGGCTCTGACGGCGGCCGAGATCGGCGCGCTCACCTCGACCGAGCTCCAGGCCTTCAGCACTGGGCAGATCGGCGCCCTGACCTCGACGCAGATCGGCGGCTTGAGCGCGACGGCGCTCGGTAATCTGTCGACGACGCAGCTCGGCGCGCTGACCTCGACGCAGGCGCACGGACTGACGGTGACGCAGCTCAACGGCTTGTCGGCGGGCAATATCGACGCGTTGACGATCGGCAACTTGTCGACCGCGCAAGTGGCAGGTCTCAGCACGACATCGGTCGGCAACCTCTCGACCACCCAGGTCGGCGCCTTGACGACAGGGCAGATCCCGTCCCTGACGGCGGCCGAGATCGGCGCGCTCACCTCGACCGAGCTCCAGGCCTTCAGCACTGGCCAGATCGGCGCCCTGACCTCGACGCAGATCGGCGGCTTGACGACGACGGCGCTCGGCAACCTGTCGACGACGCAGCTCGGCGCCCTGACGACGACTCAAATGCGCGGCCTGACGACGACGCAGCTCAACTCCATGTCGGTGGCGGATCTCGTCGCTTTGACGGCCAGCAACCTGTCGACCACGCAAGTTGGAGGCCTCAGCACCACATCGGTCACCAACCTTTCGACCACGCAGGTCGGCGCCTTGACGACGACGCAGGTCGGAGCCCTGACGGCCGCCGAGATCGGCGCCCTCTCCTCGACCGAGCTCCAGGCCTTCAACACTGGGCAACTCGGCGCCCTGACCTCGACGCAGATCGGCGGCTTGAGCGCGACAGCGCTCGGCAATCTGTCGACGACACAGCTCGGCGCCTTGACCTCGACGCAGGCGCACGGCCTGACGGTGACGCAGCTCAACGGTTTGTCGGCGGGCAATATCGACGCGCTGACGGTCGGCAACCTGTCGACCACGCAGGTGGCGGGTCTCAGCGCCACATCGGTCGGCAACCTCTCGACCACCCAGGTCGGCGCCTTGACGACCGGACAGGTCGCGGCTCTGACGGCGGCCGAGATCGGCGCGCTCACCTCGACCGAGCTCCAGGCCTTCAGCACCGGCCAGAT
>JBIOEJ010000081.1:0-27535 GCA_044445965.1 Hyphomicrobiales bacterium | reverse complement strand
GCGAACAGATCGCCGAGGCGACCGACCCGCGCCTCGAACAAGCTGGCGAAAACCCTTGTGCGGTTGCGGAAAGCGGAGAGCGCATGCGCGCGGATGCGTGTCGCCTTCAGGCCTGCCGCATAGGCCGCGCCGATGATCGCGCCGATCGACGTGCCGGCGATGGCGACGGGCTCGAGCCCCATCTCGTCGAGCGCCTCGAGCACCGCGATATGGGCGAGACCGCGCGCCCCGCCGCCCCCAAGCGCCAGCGCAATGGTCGGGCGTTTTCGTGCTGGCGGCCTCGGCATTCTCATCGTCAGGCCGGATCTATAGCCGGAAGCGCGAAGGGCTGGCGCCGCGCATCGCGGGTGATGCGAAGGATGACAACCTCGCCGTCATGCTCCGTGATATTTCCGCAGCACTGCTTGGACTTCTTCATGGCTCGCGATCTCGTCACGGCGAACCGCGGCGCGTGCCTCATCGATCGCCCGCAATTTCTTCGTCGGTCGCCCTGAAGGGACCACCACGGCGGGCCTCGATCTCCGCAACGAGTTCGGCGAGTTCCTCCTGATGCTCTTTCGGCCAGGCGGGCACATGCTCGAGCAGCTCTTTCGTTCCGAGTGCCATGTCCGACATCATAGCATACCTTCCCGCTGCCGCGATTCTTGCCCTCTCCCGCCATCGGTGCTCAGCCGACGGCTTCGCCCGGCCTTCCTCTCGGCGCGAGCGCCAGGGGCATGCGTTCGGCGAGCCAGATGCCGCCGAGCACCAGGACGAATGCCGCCGCATGATAGAGGTGGAACGGCTCGCGCAGGATGATCACTGCGAGCAGCGCGCCGAACACCGGAACGAGATTGTAGAAAATCCCGGTCCTGCTCGGGCCGACAAGCTCGATGCCGCGGATGAAAGTGATCTGCGCGAGGAGCGACGGGCCAATCCCGATGAAGGCGAGAACCAGAACGCCTTTCATGGTCGGCACGAAGGTCCAGCCGATAGCCAGCTCGGCCACGAAGAACGGGATTGACGCGACGAACGCGGAGGCGGCCAGCACCGCGAAGATCACGATCGCCGACGCCTTCGGCCGGTCGCGAAGGCCGACCGTGTATCCGGCGAAGAGGACGGTGGCGGCGAGCAGCAACAGGTCGCCGCGATTGAAGGTCAGCGTCGACAGGGTCTCGAGCTCGCCCCTGCTCGCGATGATGACGATGCCGCAGAACGTCACCAGGATGCCGGCCGCTTGCAACACCGTCACGGGCGCTCGGAAGATCAGCGCCATCCCAAGCAGCACGAGGGCGGGATAAGTCCCCTGGATCACCGAGATGTTGACGGCTGTCGTATATTGCGCGCCCACATAGAACATCGCGTTGAAGACCGTGAAGCCGACCGCGCCGAGGATGGCGAGCTTGCGCCAATGCGGCGCCACGAGCGGCCACTCGGCCACGAGGCGATGCCTTATCGTGAGGCTGAACAGCGCGCATACGATAAACCAGCGAAAGCAGGTGATCGTCATCGGCGAGATTTGGCCGACCGCCAACCGGCTCGCGACCGCATTGCCGCCCCACATCAGCGTCGAGAAACCGATCAAGAGGTAAGGCTGGTTGTAGAGGCGCGACACGGCGCCTGATAGCGGGGTGATCATCGTGCTACGGCTTGATCACGCTGGAACGGCCGCCACAAGCCTCATGGAGCAGGACAGCCATGCTGGAGCATTTTCCGGCGAAGCATGTCCCCGCGAAGGCGGGGGCGACCTTCCGGTTCGCCGCGGAAAATGCGGCAGAAAACGAAGAAACTTGTGGTCCAGCCCGCAGTTCCCATCCGCCGGAATCGATCGCATAGATCAGCTCATGCTTGGCAGGGAGGCTTCGAGATGAGCGCAGCATCTTGGTCGAAACTCTTGCGGGACGATATCGGCATCGCGGCTTTGCTTGCGGCTGCGGCGGGTTTCGCGGATGCGATCGGCTATGACGACGACCATGGCGCGCCTTGCGGAGTTCGGCTTGAGCTGGTGTGTCGCGAGGCCCGACGCCAGGGCCGCGGCGCCCAAGGTCGCGCCGTCGCTGCTCACGGCGATCTGGGCGAGCTACGGTCTCGGCGCGGTCGCCGCCGCCTTCGCCATTCCCGCAACGACACGGCCGCTCTTTGTCCCCGCCGCCATGCTCCTCGTCGTCGCGCTCGCCTCGGCGCTCGAGCAGCCGCGGGCTTGAGCCGACATCGCCATTCGCCGCCCGCCCATTTACATCGGGCATCGTTCGGAATATCGAACAAGTCGTCCTGCGCGGGGTTCGGAACACGCTGCCAGAAGGAGCCGCTTCGCCCATGGCCACCCAAGCGGCCATCCGCCCGCTTCGTCTCAGCGAGGTCGACAATCCGTCGAGCCTCGTCGTCCGATTCGGCGTGGACGATCCTTTGCGGCTCGATTGCGGCCATGATCTCGCGCCGTTCCAGATCGCCTATCAGACCTATGGCGAGCTCGACGCGAAAAAGGCGAACGCAGTGCTCGTCTGCCACGCCTTGACCGGCGACCAACATGTCGCGAACCGCCACCCGGTGACCGGCGCCGAAGGCTGGTGGACGACCATGATCGGCCCCGGCCGACCGATCGACACCAACCGCTTCTTCGTTATCTGCGCCAACGTGCTCGGCGCCTGCATGGGCACCACGGGCCCCGCCTCGGCCAACCCGGCAACCGGGGAGGCCTGGGGCCTCGATTTTCCGATGGTGACGATCCGCGACATGGTGCGCGCCCAGGCGAAGCTCCTCGACCGGCTCGGCATCGAGAGCCTGTTCTGCGTGCTCGGCGGCTCGATGGGCGGCATGCAGGTGCTGCAATGGGCCGCGAGCTATCCGGACCGGGTCTTCTCCGCGTTACCGATCGCGACTGCGGCGAGGCACACCGCCCAGAACATCGCCTTCCACGAGGTCGGCCGGCAAGCCGTGATGGCGGACCCCGACTGGCGCGGCGGCCGCTATCTCGAGGCGGGGACGCGCCCGAGCAAAGGGCTCAGCGTTGCCCGCATGGCCGCTCACATCACCTACCTGTCGGAGCAGGCGCTGCATCGCAAGTTCGGGCGCAACCTGCAGAACCGGGAGGCGCCGACCTTCTCGTTCGACGCAGACTTCCAGGTCGAAAGCTATCTGCGCCATCAGGGCACGAGCTTCGTGGAGCGCTTCGACGCGAACTCCTATCTCTACGTGACCCGAGCCATGGATTACTTCGATCTCGCGGCGGACTATGGCGGCGTCCTGGCGCGCGCCTTCCAAGGCTCGAAGACGCGTTTCTGCGTGGTGTCCTTCACCTCGGACTGGCTGTTCCCGACGGCCGATTCGCGGGCCACCGTGCATGCGCTGAACGCCACCGGCGGCTCGGTTTCCTTCGTCGAGATCGAGACCGATAGGGGCCATGACGCCTTTCTGCTCGATGTGCCGGAGCTCTTCGCGACCACCGGCGGCTTCATCGACGCGGCCGCGCGAGCCCGCGGACTGCCGGAGGCGAAAGCATTTTCGAGCGAAGCAGGCCAAAGCCAAGGCGAGAGTGGTACCGCTGCGCGCGAAGAAAATGCGTCAAGACAAGGACCTAGAGCCTCCATTCCGCCGCAACCGAACCGGGGGAGGCTCTAGGCGGTGAACATGGCCGTCTTTCCGCATCCTGAGCCCGCGTCGCCCCGCGTCGATCTCCTCACCGTCGCCGATATGGTCGAGCCCGGCTCGCGCGTGCTCGATGTCGGTTGCGGCGACGGGGCCTTGCTGAAGCTCCTGTCGGAACGGCGTGGCGTCGACGCACGCGGCATCGAATTGTCGCAAGCCGGCGTCAATGAATGCGTAGCGAAGGGGCTTTCGGTCATCCAGGGCGACGCCGATACGGACCTCGTCACCTATCCGGACGATGTCTTCGACTATGTGATCTTGTCGCAGACCCTGCAGGCGACCTTCGCGCCGCGTACCGTGCTCGAGCACATGCTGCGCATCGGCCGACGCGCCATCGTATCCTTCCCGAATTTCGGTCATTGGCGCATCAGGGCTCATCTCACCTTGCGCGGACGCATGCCGGTCACGGAAACGCTGGCGGATGCCTGGTACGACACGCCCAATATTCACTTCTGCACCATCCGCGACTTCGTCGGCCTCGTCGGCTTGGTGAATGCCCACGTCGAGAGGGCCGTGGCGCTCGACCAGGCAGGGCGGCCGGTCAGGGTCAACGCGCCGTGGTGGTTCTGGAACATCTTCGGGCAGCAGGCGGTGTTCCTGCTGCGGCGGGGGTGAGGGCTCCGCAGGACAGAGGAGCGGGCCGAAGAGCTGGTCATCCGTCCTCGGTCCTCCGTCTTCCGTCATCCGGCCGAGGCGACGGAGCCGGTTCATCGGTCCTCCGTCTTCCGTCTTCCGGTGCGATCACGGCGCCCGCGCCGAAACGATCCACGCCGCCGATCCCATGCGCACGCCGCCTGGGCCAGCGAAGGGCGCGAGCGCCTCACGGAGCGCGGCCTCCACGGCCTGACGTTTCTCAGATCCGGCCTCGCGCAGAGCCGCCGCGACCGGACCCATACTCAGCGTCGTGTCGATGGTGACATCGAGACTGCTTCCGCCGATCATCTCATCCAAGGGCTCGATCAGGATGTCGCCGAACCCGGCTCCGGACAGAATGCCGTGCACGCGATCACGATCGGCGAAGGCGAATTCGCCGGGGGCGCCGGGCGCGGAGGCGGGCGGGCGCGGGATATGCCGGAATGCCGCCGCCATCGGAACGGTCATCCATTCATTGTCTTGCGCCGGCCGCCAGCACACGAAGACCATGCGCCCTTGCCCGCGAAGCGCCGAGCGCAGATTGCCGAAAGCCGCGACCGGATCGGCGAAGAACATGATGCCGAAGCGCGAGAAAACGAGATCGAAGCTTCCGGGGGCGAACTTATGGGTCTGCGCATCGCCCTGCTCGAAGCGAGCATGACCGACCGCCGCGGCCCTGGCGCGTTCTCGCGCGAGCGCGAGCATGGGGCGCGAGACGTCGACGCCGAGGACCGCGCCGTTCCGGCCGACGCGCCCGGCGAGCTCCAGCGTCGTCTGCCCGGTCCCGCACCCCACGTCGAGGATTTTCTCGCCGGGGCGAATCGCTGCGCGATCCATCGCCTTGCGGCCGAGCGGGGCCAATTGCCCGTCCAAGCGCTCCTGCAGCTTGACCCAGGTTTCTCCGGCCGGCCCGTTCCAATGCTCGATCTGCGCGGCATTCGGCCCGGTTGTCGCAAGCGCCACCATGACTGATTTTCCTTCGGACAGGCCCAAGACTTAGCGCTAATCACTCATCATCCGAATAGCCGCGCCTTCGCCGCTACCCTTTGTCGCCGAGCGGATGCAGGTCGCGCACCATCGCGGCGACACGCTCATCGAGCAGATGGGTGTAGATCTGCGTCGTTCCGATATCGGAATGGCCGAGCAGTTCCTGCACCACGCGGAGATCCGCGCCATTCTGCAGCAGATGGCTGGCGAAGGCGTGGCGCAGCACATGCGGGCTGATGCGACGCGCCTCGATGCCTGCGGAAACGGCAAGCGTCTTCAATTCGCGAGCGAACACTTGGCGCGGCAGATGGCCGCTATCGCTGTCGGAAGGAAAGAGATAGCGCGAAGGCTTCGTGGCGCGCGGCAGCCGCTGCCGCGAGCGCTTGGCTCCGTCATCACTCTCCGCCAGCGCGAGATAGGCCGCCATGGCCCGCTTCGCGGCCCCATTGAGCGGCACGAGCCGTTCCTTGCCGCCCTTGCCTTTGACGATCAGCGCCTCCTTCGCCGCCGCGGCCGAGCGCGGCAGCGCCACGAGCTCCGAGACGCGAAGCCCCGTCGCATAGAGGAGCTCCAGGAGGCAGGCGAGCCGCGCCGCCCGCAGGCGCTCGCGCCTCGGCCTTGCCGCGTCGTCGATTCCTTCCGCCGCGACGCCGAGAAGGCGGTCGACCTCGGCCACCGACAGGATTTTCGGCAGCGAGCGTCCCCGTTTCGGCCCGACGATCATGGCGGAGGGGTCGTCGCCGCGGTGGCCATCGGTCATGAGGAAGCGATGGAACTGCCGCAGCGCCGAGAGGCGCCTTGCCGCCGAGGAGGCCTTGAACCCGCGCTCTGCGAGCCCCGCCAGGAAGGCCCTGATCTCGGCGCTCGTCGCATCGAGCTCGTCCCTGCCGAGCGATCGGAGAAAGTCGAGATAGTCCTCGAGGTCGCGACCATAGGCGATGAGCGAGTTTCTCGCGGCCCCGCGCTCGGCGGCGAGCATCGCCAGGAAGGCGGCGATCGTATCGGTGCTCACGGCTTCGGTTTCGGCAGCGGCACGCTCACCGTGATCGTGCGGCTCTCCGGCTCGACCAGCGCGACCAGCGCGATCATGGCGCCGAACACCAGGCAACCGAGGACTGCGAGGATGGCAAGGAGCCTGAAGAGCGTCGGCATCTCACGTCAACCGCCTTGCGTCGATGCTCGCAAACCCGATGCAGCCTCGGCGCATGATTTCATCTCGAAAGGCCCCCGCTCGAATCCGCAGCCTGCCCCAGGGATCGCGAAGGCACTAAGCGGTATTTGAGCAGATTGCATGCAAGCTCCCACCGCATGGCGGCTCATCCTGGCAACGACGCTTGGATCATAAGCGGGGCGTCGAGGCAACCGACGCCAATGGACCGACCGGAAATGCGAAAGCGTGTCATGCCGCAAGCCTGTCTCGCCGCAAGCCTGTCTCGCCGCAAGCCTGTCTTGCTGGAAGCCCGCCTTGCCGTTCGTATGACAGAGCGCGCGGGCTTTGTTAGACTATGCGCCAGATGCCAGACCGCCTGCCCGCAGCTTCGCGCCGCAGCGGGTCAGGAGACCGATAGTGACGAGCGACAGCGACATTCACGACGAGTCCCGGCGCGGTGCGACAGGCCCCGGCGTGGACCGCGTGGGTCAGGCGACGAGCGTCGAAGCCGTGAGCACGGCGCTTGGCCGGCGCGTCATCGCGCTTGTCGGCATGATGGGGTCGGGGAAGACCTCGATCGGCAAGCGCCTCGCGATCAAGCTCGGCCTGCCTTTCGTCGATTCGGATTCCGAGATCGAGACGGCCGGCGGCATGACGATCACGGAAATATTCGATCGGCATGGCGAGCCCTATTTTCGCGACGGGGAGCGCCGGGTGATCGCTCGTCTTCTGGGCGAAGGTCCATGCGTGCTCGCGACCGGCGGCGGGGCCTTCATGGATGCGCGCACGCGGGAAGCCATCGCCCAGGCCGGCGTCTCGGTCTGGCTCCGGGCCGATCAGGCGACGCTGATGCAGCGCATCGCGCGGCGCAACAACCGGCCGCTGATGCGCGCCTCCGATCCCGCGGCCCAGGTCGAGCGCCTGCTCGCCGCACGCGAGCCGATCTATGCGCGGGCCGATCTCACCGTCGATTCGAGCGATCGCCCCCATGAGGAGGTGATCTCGGCGCTCATCGCCTCCTTGCTCGCGCATCTGCTTCGCGGCCTGCCGTCGCAGGTGGCCTCGTGAACCAACGCCCGCCTGATCATCCGTCACCCGAACCGGCGCATGGCGATGCCTCGACGGGCGCGGCCGGGCGCGCCTTGCGGGTCCGCGTCGAGCTCGGTGCGCGCAGCTACGACATCCTCATCGGCGCCGGGCTCTTGCAGGAGGTGGGCTCGCTGGTGGCGCGCGCCGGCGGCGTCAAGGCCGCGGCGATCGTCGCCGACGGCAATACCGCGCCGCTTTATGCCGACGGACTCGCCGCTAACCTCGCGGCGGCCGGCTTGAGAGCTGCCGTCGTGACCATCGAGCCCGGCGAGCGTTCCAAATCCTTTGCGACGTTCGAGAGGCTGTGCGAGGAGGTCCTCGACGCCAAGATCGGCCGCGACGACATGGTGATCGGGCTCGGCGGAGGCGTGGTCGGCGATCTCGCGGGGTTTGTCGCCGCGAGCGTGCGGCGCGGCGTGCGTCTGGTGCAGGTCCCGACCAGCTTGCTCGCCCAGGTCGATTCCTCCGTCGGCGGCAAGACCGGCATCAACACCTCGCTCGGAAAAAACCTGATCGGCGCGTTCCACCAGCCATCGCTGGTGGTCGCCGATACGCGGGTGCTCGACAGCCTGCCGCCGCGCGAGTTCCGGGCAGGCTATGCTGAAATCGTGAAATACGGGCTGATCGACCGCCCGCAATTCTTCGATTGGCTCGAGAGCAAGCGGGGGGAGATTTTCGCGGGCGGGCCGGCGCGTGCAGAGGCGATCGCAGAGTGCTGCCGCGCCAAGGCCGAATTCGTGGCGCGCGACGAGACCGAGACCGGCGAGCGGGCCCTGCTCAATCTCGGTCACACTTTCGGCCATGCGATCGAGGCCGTCACCCTCTATGACGGCAGCCGCCTGGTTCATGGCGAGGGCGTGGCCATCGGCTGCGCCATGGCGTTTCGCTTCTCGGCGGCGCTTCGCCTTGCCGATCCCGCCGATGCCCGGCGCGTCGAGGCGCATCTCGCGCAAGCCGGGCTTCCCTCGCGGCTCGCCCATGTTCCGGGCGGCGTCGGCTCGGCCGAGGCGCTGCTCGAGGCCATGTCCCAGGACAAGAAGGTGAAGGATGGGGCGCAAACCTTGATCCTGGCCCGAGGCATCGGCAAGAGCTTCATTCAACGCCGCGTCGACCGGTCGCGCTTGCGGGATTTCCTCGTCGAGGAGCTGCGCTCCAATGGATGAGGCCCGGCGATGCTGAGCGACGGCGTCTTCGATCTCTGGGCGATGATCGTGGTCCTCGTCTCGCTGCTGCTGTCGGCTTTCTTCGCGGCCGGCGAGACGGCGCTGACCGCGACCTCGCGCGCCCGCATGGCGGCGCTCGAGCGCCAGGGCAATCCGGCGGCGCGCAGGGTCAATGCGCTGCTCGCGGCGCGCGAACGGTTGATCGGCGCGATGCTGATCGGCAACAACGTCGTCAATATCGGCGCCTCGGCCCTCGCCACCACGCTCTTCTTGGCGCTGTTCGGCGATGCCGGCGTGATCTACGCCACGGGCGTCATGTCGGTGCTCGTCATCGTCTTCGCGGAGGTGTTGCCGAAGACCATCGCCGTCACCAAGCCCGACCGGACGGCGCTGCTGCTGGCACGCCCCATCTCCGTCTCGGTCGCGGTGCTCGGCCCCATCCTCACTGCGATCGAGGCCTTCATTCGCGGCCTCCTGCGCATCTTCGGCGTTCGCATCGAGGAGAATCAGCCGATCCTCTCGGCGACCGAGGAATTGCGCGGCACGGTGGATCTTCTCGAGGAGGAAGGGGCCGTGGTGAAGGACGAGGCCGATATGTTCGGCGGCCTCCTCGACCTCTCGGAGCTCGAGGTCTCCGACGTCATGGTCCATCGCACCAACATGCACACCATCAACGGCAGCTTGCCGCCGACCGAGATTTTCCAGGAGGTGCTGGCCTCCGCAAATACACGATTGCCGATCTGGCGCGACAGCCCGGAGAATATCGTCGGCATCGTGCACGCCAAGGATGTCCTGCGCGCGCTCGCCGCCGCGGGCGGCGATCCGACTAAGCTCGATTTCGCCGAGATCGCGACGGATCCCTGGTTCGTGCCCGACACGACGAGCCTCGCCGATCAGCTCAAGGCGTTCCGCACGCGCAAGGCGCATGTGGCGCTCGTCGTCGACGAATATGGCGAGGTCATGGGGCTCGTGACCCTCGAGGATATCCTCGAGGAGATCGTCGGCGACATCTCCGACGAGCACGACGTGCAGGTGCAGGGCCTGCGCCCACAACCGAACGGATCGATCGTCGTCGAGGGCTCGGTGCCCATCCGCGACGTGAACCGCGCCATGGATTGGGAGCTGCCCGACGAGGACGCGACGACGGTCGCCGGCCTCGTCATCCATGAGGCGCAGACCATCCCGGACGCCGGCCAGGCCTTCACTTTCCACGGCTATCGCTTCGAGGTCATCCGCAAGACCCGCAACCGCATCGCCCAGCTGCGCGTGACGCCGCTCGGCAAGCCCGCCGGCAAATCCCAAGCCGCCGGCGAATGAGGCTGCGCGCAAATGAGCGCCTCGAGCTCTCGGTCGACCACGCCGGCGCCACGGGCTGCCCGCGCCGGGGCGCCCGTGCCGTGGCGCGGTGTCCTGTTCGGGGTTCTCTCGGCCGTCATCTGGGGTATCCAGCCGATCGTCTCGAAGATCTCGGTGGCGGACGGGTTGACGGCGGCCGATGTCACGGTGCTGCGCTTCCTCGCCGCGGGGCTGGTGCTCCTGCCCATGACCTTGCGCGCGCCTGTGTTTCCAGTGGGACATCTCGGCTGGCCGCGCGCCATCGCTCTGAGCGCGCTCGCCGGCGCTCCCTTCAGCCTGGCGCTCATCGGCGGCTTCGCCTTCGCGCCGGCGCTGCACTCGGCCGTGATCGGACCGGCGCTGATCCCGGTCGTGGCGATGCTGCTCGGCCTGGTCTTCCTCGGCGAGCGGCCACGCTCAGCCCAGCTCGGCGCGGTCACGCTCGTCATCCTGGGCCTCCTGGTCTTCTCGTTCGAGGCGCTCGCAGGGGCGCCGCGGCGCCAAGGGGCTTGGCGCGGCGATCTGCTCTTCGCGCTCGCCGCCTGCATGTGGGCGGGTTTCGGCTTCCTTGCGAAGCGCTGGCAGGCGAGCCCGTTCGCGGCAACCGCGGCAATCTCGATCCTGTCGCTCCTGAGCGTGCCGCTCTGGGCTTTCTTCATGCCGCTCAATATCCTGAGCGCACCACTATCGGCGAGCCTCTTGCAGGCGCTGTTCCAGGGCGTGCTGGTCGGCGTCGGGGCGCTCTACCTCTACACCAGGACGGTGGCGCTGCTCGGTCCGCTGCAGGCAGCGCTCTTCGTGCCGCTCACGCCGATCGTGACCGCGTTCGCCGATCTCCTCTATCTCGGCGAGCTGCCCTCCACCGCCGAGGTGACCGGCATGATCATCGTCGTCTCGGGGATGGTGCTGTGCATCGCGGCGCCGCGCAGATAGCGGCTGACGGGCTGGCGTGCGCTACGCCCCGAGAATCGCGGCCGCCTGAACGCGCTTCACGCCCGCGGCATCCATGCCGCGGATGGCGGCAGCGAGCGAGCCCATCGTATCGATGCCCCGGCTCGCATCCTCGATCACATAAGTCTCGAAGCCCGCCTTGACCGCATCCATGGCGGTCCAGCCGACGCAGAAATCGGTCGCCAATCCCGCCACGAAACAACGCTTGATGCCACGCTCGCTCAGATAGCCCGCAAGGCCTGTCTTCGTCGCGTGGTCCGCCTCGAGGAAGGCCGAGTAGCTGTCGACATTGGGATGATAGCCCTTGCGGATCACGAGCTGCACCATCGGCAGATCGAGCTTGTGGGAAAAGGCAGCGCCCGGCGAGCCCTGCACGCAATGGTCCGGCCACAGCACCTGATCGCCATAGGCGAGCTTCGTCATCTCGAACGGCTTCATGCCGGAATGGGAGGAGGCGAAGGAGAGGTGCCCCTTGGTGTGCCAGTCCTGCGTCTGCACCACATTGACGAACTTCCTGGCGAGCGCGTTGATCGGCGCGATCACTTGATCGCCGTTCTTCACGGCCAGCGCTCCGCCGGGCAGGAAGTCGTTCTGCACGTCGACGACGATGAGCACGTCGTCCGCTGCCGGCTTGATGGACATGCTCCGGGCCCTCGCTGGCTTGATCAGTCGCGGCGGCTATCTCTGCGCCGCCATCGCGGCGAGCTGGCCGGGCCTCGTCGTGTTCAAGTCGATGATGCAGCCGAGATTCTCCTCGTAGATCTTGGCTTTCGGACCGGCGAGAATGGGAATGACGTTCTGGCACAGATGATTGCGGTAGCGGACCCACAGATCGTTCGAATCGCTGACCTGGCGCTTGAGCAAGGCGCGTTGCTGGCCGGACAGGTCCGTGCGCGCATCGATCGCGGCCTTGAACTTGGCGAGCGCATCGTCGATCGCCTTTTCGCTGTCGGCCTGGCCCTTGCGCAGGCAGTCGTCCCAAGCCGTCGCGATGAGCTTCCCCGGATCGCAAAGCGCAACCGAGGGACGCGGCGACTGCGCACGGGCGGGGCCGTGCGCAGTCGCCATGAGCGCGAAGATCGCGGCGAGCAGGGCGGCAAGACGACGCGTCTGCGACATTGGCTGAGGCCCGGGGTTAGGCGGCTTTGCGGCGGGCGAGGAACTCGCCCATCCGTTCAATCGCACGCAAGATGTTCTCTGTCGAGTTGGCGTAGGAGAGGCGCAGATAGCCCTCGCCATGCACGCCGAAGTCCGGGCCGCCGATCACCGCGACGCCCGCCTCCTCGAGCAGCGCCGAGGCGAGCGCCTTGGCTTTCCAGCCCGTGCGCTGGATGTTCGGGAAGGCGTAGAACGCGCCTTTCGGCTTGATACACGAGGTGCCGGGCAGCCGGTTCAGGCCTTCGACCACCACCTGCCGGCGCTTGTCGAACTCGGCCACCATGGCGGCCACGCAGTCCTGCGGCCCATCGAGCGCGGCGATGCCGGCCCATTGCGTCGCCGCGTTGACGCAGGAATGGGCGTTGACCGCGAGCTTGCGAGCGAGGTCGTAGAGCTTCTGGGGCCACACCGACCAGCCGAGCCGCCAACCCGTCATCGCGTAGCTCTTCGAGGCGCCGTCGAGATGGATGAGCCGCTCGCGGATCGAAGGATAGGACAGCAAGGAGACATGCGTCTCGCCGTCATAGGTCATGGAGGCGTAGATCTCGTCGGACATGATGGCGACGTCCGGATGGCGCTCGAGGCCCGCGACCAGCGCCTCGATCTCGGCTTTCGGCGTGACGCCGCCCGTCGGATTGGCCGGCGAATTGAGGATCAGGAGCCTGGTCCTCGGCGTTATGAGGGAAAGCGTCTCTTGCGCCCGGAAGGCGAAGCCGTTCGCCTCCCGGATCGGCACCGGAATGGGGGTCGCGCCGGTGAACTCGATCATCGAGCGATAGATCGGAAAGCCCGGATCGGGATAGAGGATTTCGGCGCCCGGCTCGCCGAACATCAAGATCGCCATGAACATGGTGACCTTCCCGCCCGGCACGATCATCACCCGGTCGGGGGAGACCTCGACCGAAAAGCGCCGGTTGAGGTCGCGCGCCACCGCCTCGCGCAGCGGCAGGATGCCGGTCGCCGGCGTGTAGCCGTGATGGCCGTCGCGCAGCGCCTTGATCGCGGCCTCGACGATATGCGGCGGGGTCGGGAAATCCGGCTGTCCGATGCCGAGATTGATGATGTCGCGGCCCTGGCTCGCCAGCGCGGTGGCGCGGGCCAGCACCGCGAAGGCATTCTCCTCTCCGATGCGATCGAAGGCGGCGATGGTGTGGAGCATGGCGTTCCCCAATTGGCGCGCCTCGGTCACGAGGCACTGCCGGCTATAGGCTTCAGACGTGGGCGGGGCCATCCCTATGCCAAAAACGGCCGCTCTTGAACAGCGATGCCCCGCCCGTCGCATCGGCACCATGTCCGCCGCTAATTGATTTCGTCCCGCAAATCGCGCGATATGATGGCAAGCGACGAGATACGCAGCGTGAGGCGAGGGAACGATCATGACCGGACGCAAGATGGCTAATGGCAGGGGGCGCGGCGCGGCGCGGCGCTCGGTGCGGTCTCGGGCGCAGGGCGCGGCCAAGGCGGCCACCCCGGCGCGCCGCCTGCGCTCCCAGGAATGGTTCGACAATTCCGCCCACCCCGACATGACGGCGATCTATCTGGAGCGCTATCTCAATTACGGGCTGACCCTCGAGGAGCTCAAGGGCGGCAAGCCGATCATCGGCATCGCCCAGACGGGCTCGGATCTGTCGCCTTGCAATCGCCACCATCTCGAGCTTGCCAAGCGGGTGCGCGAAGGCATCCGCGAGGCGGGTGGGGTGGCGATCGAGTTCCCGACGCATCCGATGCAGGAGACCGGCAAGCGTCCGACCGCGGCGCTCGACCGCAATCTCGCTTATCTCGGGCTCGTGGAAGTGCTCTACGGCTACCCGCTCGACGGCGTGGTGCTGACCACCGGCTGCGACAAGACGACTCCGGCCTGCATCATGGCGGCGGCGACCGTGAACCTGCCGGCGATCGTGCTCTCCGGCGGGCCCATGCTGAACGGTTGGCACCATGGACAGCGCGCCGGCTCCGGCACCATCCTATGGCAGGCGCGCCAGGACTTCGCGGCCGGCAAGATCGACTACCAGGAAATGCTCGAGGCGGTGGCCGACTCGGCGCCCTCGGCCGGCCATTGCAACACCATGGGCACGGCCTCGACCATGAACTCGCTCGCCGAGGCGCTCGGCATGTCGCTGCCGGGGTGCGCCGCCATTCCGGCCCCCTATCGCGAGCGCGGCCAGATCGCCTATCGCACCGGCAAGCGCATCGTGGACATGGTGCGCGAGGACCTCAAGCCTTCAGACATCCTGACGCGCGAGGCCTTCGAGAACACCATCGTGGTCAATTCGGCGATCGGCGGCTCGACCAACGCGCCGATCCACATCAACGCCATCGCCCGCCATATCGGCGTGAAGCTCGAGATCAAGGATTGGGAGCGTGTCGGCCACAAGGTGCCGCTGCTCGTCAACATGCAGCCGGCCGGCTTCTATCTCGGAGAGGAATATCACCGCGCCGGCGGCGTGCCCGCCGTGGTCGGCGAGCTGATGCGCCACAAGCTGATCCGCGAGAAGGCGCTGACCGTCAACGGCAAGACGATCGGCGAGAATTGCTGCGGACGCAGCTCGTCCGACGAGGACGTCATCCGCCCCTTCGACAAGCCCTTGGTCAAGGACGCGGGCTTCATCGTCCTCGAGGGCAATCTCTTCGATTCCGCCATCATGAAGACGAGCGTGATCTCGGAGGAATTCCGCGAGCGCTATCTGTCCGACCCCAAGGACCCGGAAGCCTTCGAGGGGCGCGCCATCGTCTTCGACGGGCCTGAGGACTACCATGCGCGGATCGACGACCCGAAGCTGAAGATCGACGCGCACTGCCTGTTGTTCATCCGCGGCGCGGGGCCGATCGGCTATCCGGGCTCGGCGGAGGTGGTGAACATGCGCCCGCCCGACTACCTCATCAGGGACGGCATCAACGCGCTCCCCTGCATCGGCGATGGGCGGCAATCGGGAACCTCGGGCTCGCCCTCCATCCTGAACGCTTCGCCCGAGGCGGCCGCGAATGGCGGCCTGGCCATCTTGAAGACGGGCGACAGGGTTCGCATCGATCTGCGCAAGGGCACCGCCGACATCCTCATCTCCAAGGCCGAGTTCGACAAGCGCCGGGCGGCGCTGCAGGGCCATGGCGGCTATAAATACCCGGCCCATCAGACGCCCTGGCAGGAGATCCAGCGCGGCATGGTCGATCAGCTCGCCCAAGGCATGGTGCTCAAACCCGCGGTCAAATATCAGCGCATCGCGGAGAAGTATGGCGTGCCGCGGGATAATCACTAGCGGACCGGCTTGTTGCGGGTGAAGGGCGCCAGCACCGCACCTCTCCCACAAGGGGGGTGGGGCGGGCGCGACGTGGTGAGGAAATGCGGCGGCCCGGCTTGCTTTCGCGCCGGCCCAGCCATGTCGTCGGACGCGCCGACGCGGCTATTTCGCCCCTTGGAATGATGTTACCAGCCGGGCACGGCATTTTCGACGGGAGCGAGACGCCATGAGCACTGCCGAAAAAATTGCTGCCTTTCGCCGCCTGCACGAGAGCGGCTGCTTCGTCGTCCCGAACCCTTGGGATATCGGCTCGGCGCGCTGGCTCGCCGGCCACGGCTTCAAGGCGCTGGCGACGACGAGCGCCGGGGCGGCCTGGAGCATGGGCTTTCCCGACAACGCCATCACCGTCGATCAGGCGCTCGCCCATATCCGCGTGATCGTCGAAGCGAGCGAGTTGCCGGTGAACGCCGATTTCGAGGGCGGCTTCGCTCGCGATGCCGCGGGCGTCGCCAAGAACGTGGCGCGCTGCCTCGACACGGGTGTCGCGGCGCTTTCGATCGAGGATTCCACGGGCGACAAGGCAAAGCCCCTCTATGATCTCGCCGAGGCGGTCGAGCGGATCAAGGCGGCGCGCGCAGCCATCAACGCGAAGCAGAGCGGCGCCCTCCTCGTCGGGCGCGCCGAGTGCTTCCTGACCGGCCACCCCGATCCGTTGCCTGAGGCCATCGGCCGCCTGCAAGCCTATGCGCAGGCAGGCGCGGATGTCCTTTATGCGCCAGGCCTGCGCAAGCGCGACGAGATCGCCGCGGTGGTCAAGGCCGTGGCGCCTAAGCCGGTGAACGTGCTGATCGGCTGGCCGAGCGAGCTCAAGGTCGCCGACCTCGCCGCGCTCGGCGTGCGGCGCATCAGCGTCGGCGGGGCGTTGGCTCGCGTCGCCTGGGTCGGCTTCGCCCATGCGGCGGAAACTCTCGCCAAGGAAGGCTCCTTCGCAGGCTTGGCGACCAGCGGCCCCGCTGTCGACCTCAACGGCTTCTTCCGCAAGGACATGCAGGAGCGCCGTTCGTGACCGAAGCACCCAAGGGCGCGCGCGGCCTCCCCGAGCGGCGCGTGCTGCAAGGCCGCTTCGGGCGGCTCGAGCCGCTCGATGAGGCAAAGCATGGCGAGAGCCTGTGGCAGGCCGTCAAGGGCGCGGACGCCATGTGGACCTATCTCGGTTACGGGCCTTGGCCGAGCGAAGCCTCGTTCCGTGCCTGGCTGAAGGAGCGCCAGGCGCTCACGGACCCGCTCTATTATGCGGTCGTCGACGGCAAGAGCCGCCGGGCGCTCGGCTGCGTGACCTTGATGCGCGTCGATCAGCCCAATGGCTCGATCGAGACGGGACATATCTTCTTCTCGCCGGCGCTGCAGAAGACGCCGCTCGCCACCGAGGCGGTCTTCCTCGAGGCGAAGCACGTCTTCGACGATCTCGGCTATCGCCGGTTCGAATGGAAATGCGACAACGCCAATGAGCCCTCGCGCCGGGCGGCCGGGCGCTTCGGCTTCGTCTTCGAGGGCATCTTCCGCCAGCACATGATCAACAAGGGCCGCAACCGCGATACGGCCTGGTTCTCAATCGTCGACGGCGAATGGCCGGCGCGCAAGCAGGCCTTCGAGCGCTTCCTCTCGCCCGGCAATTTCGATGCGCAGGGGAAGCAGAAGCAGAGCCTCTCGTCGATCAACGGCGTGAGGCCGTGACGTCGCCTGACGGTTGCGGGGGCAGGCGAAATTGCGCTAATGCGCTTAGCGCTTCACGGAGAGACCAGCATGGCGAAGAAACCCGCATGGGCCGGCGTATTCCCGGCCGTCACGACGCAGTTCCGAGCGGATTTCTCGCTCGACATCGAGGCGACGCGCAAGGTGATCGCGGCCCTGATCAAGGACGGCGTCTCGGGCCTCATCATCTGCGGCACGGTCGGCGAGAACAACGTGCTCTCGCTGAAGGAGAAGCTCACCGTGATGGAGGCCGCCAAGGATGTCGCGGGCAACCGCCTGCCGGTCATCGCCGGCGTCGCCGAATATACGACCGCGCTCGCTTGCGAGGTCGCCAAGGAGGCTCAGCGCTTGCGCCTCGACGGCCTCATGGTGCTGCCCGCCATGGTCTATTCGGCGAAGCCGCGCGAGACCTTGGCGCATTTTCGCAGTGTCGCGTCGGCTAGCGACGTGCCGATCATGATCTACAACAACCCGCCCATCTACAGGACCGACGTCACACCGCAAATGCTCGCCTCGCTCGCCGATGTCGAGACGATCGTGTCGTTCAAGGAATCCTCCGGCGACACGCGCCGCTTCGTCGATCTGCGCAACATGACGGGCGATCGCTTCATCCCCTTCTGCGGCCTCGACGATGTGGTGGTGGAGAGCGTAGCGCTCGGCGCGCAAGGCTGGGTCTCCGGCCTGTCGAATGTCTTCCCGCGCGAGGGCGAGACGCTATTTCGCCTCGCTGCCGCCGGCCGGCTCGCCGAGGCGATGCCGCTCTACGACTGGTTCATGCCGCTCCTGCATCTCGATGCGCGCTCGGACCTCGTGCAATGCATCAAGCTGTGCGAAGAGATCGCCGGGCGCGGCTCGCCCGTCACCCGCCCGCCGCGCCTTCCCCTCGAGGATGAGGAAAAGGCCGAGGTCGAGCGCTTGATGCGCGAGGCGACGGCGAAGCGCCCGAAGCTGCCTGAGGTGGGCCTCAGCCGGGCAGCCTGAAGGCTGCGAACGACAGAGGACGGACGACAGAGAACAGAGGAGCCAGCGGCAGAGCTGGGTTCATCTGTCCTCCGTCTTCCGTCTCCTCAATACACCACCACGCTTCGGATCGACTTGCCTTCATGCATGAGGTCGAAGGCGGTGTTGATCTCCTCGAGCGTCATGGTGTGGGTGATGAGATCGTCGATATTGATCTTGCCCTCCATGTACCAGTCGACGATCTTCGGCACGTCGGTGCGCCCCCTGGCGCCGCCGAACGCCGTGCCCCTCCAGACGCGCCCGGTGACCAGCTGGAAGGGCCTGGTGGCGATCTCCTGACCGGATGCCGCGACACCGATGATGATCGATTCGCCCCAGCCGCGATGGCAGCATTCGAGCGCCTGGCGCATCGTCTGCACATTGCCGATGCATTCGAAAGAGAAATCGGCGCCGCCCGAGGTGAGATCGACGATCGCCTGCACCACCTTGTCGCGGCCGATCGCGTCCGGGTCGAGGAAATGCGTCATGCCGAACGTCTCGGCCATGGCGCGCTTGCCCGCATTGAGATCGACGCCGATGATCTTATCGGCGCCGACCATGCGGGCGCCTTGGATGACGTTGAGGCCGATGCCGCCGAGGCCGAACACCACGACATTGGCGCCGGGCCAGACCTTGCCCGTATAGATGACCGCGCCGAGGCCGGTGGTGACCCCGCAGCCGATATAGCAGATCTTGTCGAAAGGCGCGTCTTCGCGGACCTTGGCGAGCGCGATCTCGGGCAAGACGGTGAAGTTCGAGAAGGTCGAGCAGCCCATATAGTGCAGCAGCGGATCGCCGTCGCAGCGGAAGCGCGATGTGCCGTCCGGCATCAGGCCCTTGCCTTGCGTGGCGCGGATCGCGGTGCACAGGTTGGAACGCCGCGACAGGCAGGTTTTGCAATTGCGGCATTCGGGCGTGTAGAGCGGGATCACATGATCGCCGGCCTTCAGCGTCGTGACGCCGGCTCCGACCTCGCGCACGATGCCCGCCCCCTCATGGCCGAGGATCGCCGGGAACAGCCCTTCCGGGTCCGCGCCCGACAACGTGTAGGCGTCGGTATGGCAGATGCCGGTCGCCTTGATCTCGACCAGAACCTCGCCCGGGCGAGGGCCGTCGAGCTCGACGCTCTCGATGGAGAGCGGCTTGCCGGCTTCGTATGCCACTGCGGCGCGAGTCTTCATCGAAACACCTTTCGGGCGACGAACCGAGGAGGATCGGCGGGCAGGGGGCCATCCGCGCCCTTCCGCAGTTTCTTGTCATTGCGGAATGGCCGGCGTCCAGCGAAAAACGGCAGGCGTGACAGGGCGCGTGGCGCGCTGTAAGCGTCCGGCCATGCGCGCGACCTTCTTCTGCATCGACGGCCATACTTGCGGCAATCCGGTCCGGGTGGTGACGGGCGGCTCCATTCCGCGCCTCGAGGGCGCGACCATGTTCGAGCGCCGCCAGGACTTCATCGCCAGGCATGACTGGATCAGGACGGCGTTGATGTTCGAGCCGCGCGGCCACGACATGATGTCGGGCTCGATCCTCTATCCGCCGACGCGACAGGATTGCGATGTCGCCTTGCTCTTCATCGAGACCTCGGGCTGCCTGCCGATGTGCGGCCACGGCACGATCGGCACGGTGACGACCATCATCGAGCATGGTCTCGTGACCCCGAGGACGCCGGGCCTGCTGCGGCTCGATACGCCCGCCGGCGTCGTCGAGGCGCGCTATCGGCAGAACGGCCCCTACGTGGAGAGCGTGCGCATCGTCAACGTGCCCTCTTTCCTGCGCGGGCGCGGCTACGAGGTCGAGGTCGAGGGGCTGGGCAAGCTCGTTGTCGATGTCGCCTATGGCGGCAACTTCTACGCCATCGTCGAGAAACAGGCCAATTATCCGGGGCTCGACGGCATCGAGCCTTCCGACATCATCCGCCTGAGCCCGCGCTTGCGCCAGGCCTTCAACGCCAGCCACAAGATCGTGCATCCGGAAAATCCCGCGCTCGACAAGCTGACCCATGTGCTGTGGACGGGCGAGCCGAAGACCAAGACCGGCAGCGCCCGCAACGCCGTATTCTACGGCGACAAGGCGATCGACCGCTCGCCTTGCGGCACCGGCACCTCGGCCCGCATGGCCCAGCTCGCCGCTCTCGGCAAGCTGAAGGAGGGCGACGAGTTCGTCCATGAGAGCATCATCTCGTCGACCTTCGTCGGGCGCATCGAGGGCCGCGCCAAGGTCGGCGATCTCGACGCCATCATCCCCTCGATCGAGGGCTGGGCGCGGGTGACCGGCCAGAATGCCATCACGGTCGACGACCGCGACCCCTATTGGCGGGGCTTCTCGGTGGCGGATCGGCAGTAGGCGCCAAATCCCGATCAGATTGGCTGCTTTGAGCGGAAGCAGACCTTCCGTCATCGGAGGACTGCCGGTCACGAAGGCCGCAGCGACGCAGGCCTGCCATCTCGCGCAGAATCCAGATTGACAAGTTTCAGCTTTGCTGAATTCCTTACCCTCGATTTCAGGGGAGCGCGCCAGCAATGATCGGCTGCTCGGCGCTGGCGTCTCCCAGAACCTGAGCTCGCCTGGTGCAGGACGGACCACCGTCGCACCTTTCGCAAGAGTCTCAGATCCGCGCGAGGAAACTCCAATGGATGCCGATCGGCAGGCCGTTGCGGCGACCGGCTCGGTCGGGGAGCCCGGGGAAGATGCGGCAGCGGACGGCAATGACCTTTTGATCGTGCGGGACGTATCGAAGCAATTCGGTGGGACCCAGGCATTGATCGACGTCAGCTTGCATCTGAACGCAGGCGAAATCCTGGCGCTGCTCGGTGAGAACGGGGCGGGCAAGTCGACCTTGATCAAGATTCTCGCGGGCGTCTACACGCTCGACAAAGGCAGCGTGACCTTTCGCGGCGCCGACGTGACCAGCTCCCTCAGGCGCCTGCCCATTGCCTTCATTCATCAGGATCTCGGTCTGATCGACTGGATGACGGTCGCGGAGAACATCTGTCTCACTCTCGGTTTCCCGCGGCGCTACGGCCTGGTCGATTGGGCCGCGGCGCGCCGCCGCGCCGCCGCCGCGCTGGACGTGCTGGGCGCGGACATCGACCCGGATCTCAGGATTCAGAGTCTCAGCCGAACCGAGAAGTCCCTCGTCGCGATCGCCAGGGCGCTTGCGGCCGAGGCCGAGATCCTGGTGCTCGACGAGCCCACGGCCAGCCTGCCGGCCGATGAGGTGGCACGGCTGTTTGCTGCCTTGGGCCGGTTGCGCGCGCGCGGAGTCGGCATGATCTACGTGTCGCATCGACTGGACGAAGTGTTCGAGATCGCCGACCGGATGGTCGTCTTGCGCGACGGCCGCGTCGCCGGCGAGCGCCGCGTGAGCGAAACCACGCCCGACGAGGCAATCCTGCTGATCGTCGGCCGCGAGCCGTCGCAGGTCTTCCGCCGTCCGGCGGAACGTCGCGGCTCGCCGCGTCTGGTGCTCGAATCGGTCATGGTCGACGCGGTCGGGCCGGTCGACTGCGAGATTCACGCCGGCGAGATCGTCGGTTTCGTCGGCCTGCGGGGCGCGGGTCAGGAAGGCGTCGGCCGGGCGCTGTTCGGCGTCATGGCGACCAGCGGCGGACGCATTCTGCTCGACGGCAAAACGATAGCGGCGACCTCGCCGCGCCAGGCGATGAGCCACGGCATCAACCTGATCTGCGCCGACCGGGCCGGCGAATCCATCATGCCGATTCTGACGGTGCGCGAGAACCTGTTCCTCAACCCGGTTGCCGCGGGGCTCAGCCTGTTTTCCGTGCTGGGGCCTGGCCGCGAGACCCGGGCCTCGCTGGAACTTGGCCAGCGGGTCGGGCTGCGGCCGAACGATCCGACGCTGCCGATCGAGCTCTTGTCAGGCGGCAATCAGCAGAAGGCAGTCGTCGGACGATGGCTGCATCTCGCAGCGAAGGTCTATGTCTTCGAAGACCCGACGGCTGGCGTCGATGTCGGCGCCAAGGCGGAGATCTACCGGCTATTCGACGTGGCTCTGCGGGGGGGAGCCGCCATACTGATCGTGTCGACCGATTTCGAGGAGGTCGCCAAGGTGTGCCACCGCGCCTTGGTGTTCGATCGTGGCCGCGTCGTCGCCGAACTTGCCGCCGCGGACCTCTCGGTCGAAAATCTGCTCGCCGCAGCCTCCGCCAGCATCGGACACGTGACGAGATCGCCTGCCCCCGCATTCATCGACCAGGCCCCCGGCGTTCATGCAGTCCATTAAATCCAACGCGCTCGAACCAACCCGGTCGGAGCTCGCCGCCCTGACGCGGTGGCGAGCGATCGGACGGCTGCTGCCGGTCTATGGCCTGCCGATCCTGACGATCCTTTTGATCATCTTCTTCTCACTGCTGCTGCCGACCACCTTCCCGACCTACCTCAACTTCCGTTCGATCCTCAGCGACAAGGCGATCATCGCGCTCCTGTCGCTGGCCGCGACCTTGCCGATGATGGCAGGCCGCATCGACCTCACCGTCGGCTTCGGCATCGTCATGTGGCACATCCTGGCGATGAGCCTCCTGGTCAAGTTCGGGGTGGCGTGGCCGCTTGTCATTCTGATCGTGATCGCCTGCGGAGCGCTGGTCGGCCTGATCAACGGCCTTCTGGTCGAAGTGGCGCAAGTCGATTCCTTCATCGCCACGCTCGGCACCGGCACCATCCTCTACGCGCTCGCCCTTTGGCATACCGACGGGCGCCAGATCATCGGCGTGTTGCCCGCGGCTTTCATCAGCATCAACACGCTGTCGATCGTCGGCATCCCGATCCCGGCCGTCTACGCGATCGTCCTCGCAGTCGTGCTCTGGATCATCAGCGAGAGGCTGCCGCTCGGCCGCCATATCTACGCGATCGGCGCCAATGAGAAGGCGGCCGCGCTCAACGGCATCCCGGTCAGAGCCTATGTGATCGGCGTCTTCGTCGCCTCCGGTGTGATAGCCGGGTTTGCCGGCTGCGTGCTCGCCGCCAAGCTCAGGATCGGCCAGGCGAATGTCGGGCTCGACTATCTGCTGCCAGCCCTCGTCGGCGCGTTCCTGGGCTCGACGACCATCAAGCCGGGCAGGGTCAACATCTGGGGGACGATCTTCGGCGTCTTGATCCTCGCGGTCGGCATTTCCGGAATCCAGCAACTCGGCGGGGCGTTCTTCGTCGAACCCCTGTTCAACGGCACGACCTTGGTCATTTCCATTGCGCTTGCAGCCTTCGCGCAACGCCGGCGCACGGTGGTGCGACCAGCCCGTGCCGTGAAGGATTCGAGCTAAGCAGTATCGGCGGTCCAGTGGGGCCGTCGCTGAAGCGCCGGAACAACCGGCATGACGAGCCGCAGGGCTTGCCAGTATCTCGCAGGGAGGAATTGCGATGTCGAAGTTGCGTTTGATCGGCGGGGGCCTGTTGGCCTCCATAGCCTTTGTCGGATTGCCCATCGTTGCCGCGCAAGCGGCCGATGACGCCTATATGAAGATGGCCAAGGACTACATCGCCAAGGTGGCGGCGCCGGTCACGACCTGGACCGGCCCGACCACCGGTCCGAAGGCGCAGGGCAAGAAGCTCGTCATCTACGTCTCGGCCGACCAGAAGAACGGCGGCGCCAGCGGCGTCGGCGATGGCGCCCAGGAAGCCGCCAAGGCGATCGGCTGGGACTTCCGCATCCTCGACGGGCAGGGCTCGGTCCCGGCGCGCTCCTCCGCCTTGACTCAGGCGATCGCACTGAAGCCCGACGGCATCATTCTCGGCACGGTCGACGCCGCCGAGCAGGCGCCGATCATCGAGCAGGCGGTCGCGGCGGGGATCAAGGTCGTCGGTTGGCATGCGGGGCCCGGCCCCGGCAAGATCGCGGCCGTACCGGGCGTCTTTACCAACATCACCACTGACCCGGACGAGGTCGCCAAGGCCTCGGGCCTCTATGCGGTGGTCGACTCGGGAGGCACCGCGGGCGTCATTCTGTTCACCGACTCGATCTACGCGATCGCCACGGCCAAGACCAACGCCGAAAAGGCGGCCGTCGAAGGGTGCACGGGCTGCAAGGTGCTGTCGATCGAGGATACCCCGATCGGCGATCTTTCCAACCGCATGGGCCAGCTGACGACGTCGCTGCTCGCCAAATACGGCAAGGCCTGGACTTACTCGATCGGCGTCAACGACCTCTATTTCGACTTCGCGGTCCCATCGCTGGTGTCAGCCGGCATCGATCCGGCGACCGGCTATCCGCGCCAGATCGCGGCAGGCGACGGTTCGGTGCCGGCCTTCCAGCGCATCCGGCAGAAGCAGTACCAGCTCGCCACCGTCGCCGAGCCGCTGCATCTGCATGGCTGGCAGTGCATCGACGAGATGAACCGCGCCTTGGCCGGCCAGCCGCCGAGCGGTTTCGTGGCGAACGTCCACCTGTTCGTCAACGCCAATATCGACAAGGACGGCGGCGCGCAGAACATCTTCGACCCGGGCAACGGCTACAAGGACGAATACAAGAAGATCTGGGGCGTCAAGTAACGCCGGACGCGCTCACCTCTCCCCTTGCGGGAGAGGTCGGAGCGCGAGCCGAAGGCCGCGATCCGGGTGAGGGGTCGGCACCAAGCCGGAAGACCCCTCACCCAACGCTTCGACTACGTCTCAGCATCGACCTCTCCCGCAAGGGGAGAGGTGAAGGTTGCGACGGCCTCAGCCCGTGTATTCCATGATGTAGAGACCGGCGCCGCTCCAGTCGGTGCAATAGGCGATGCCGTTCCGGTCGACGAAAACGTCGGCCGAATGGAGGACCACGGGCCGGTTGGGGCGTGGGTCGACGAGCTTCTTCGGAGCCGGCGGCACGCAAGCCGCGACCTCGACCGGACGCAACTGGTCGCTGATATCGTAGACGCGAACGCCGGCATTCTGGTAGGTCGCGAAGATCAGCGTCGAGCTCTGGAAGCTGCCGGGCCGGTTTTCATGGATGTTGTGCGGGCCGAAATGCCCGCCGACCGCGATGTAGTCCCTGTCCGCGGGCAGCGGGAAGGTGGCGATGCTGATCGGGTTCGCCTTCACCTGGTTGTCGAATACCCAGATCGGCTTGAAGCCGTCCTCCATGCGGTCGAGCACCGCCTCGTCGAGAACGATGAGGAGATCGCGGTCGGGCAGAGGCAGGCAGTTATGCGTGCCGCCGCCGAAGGGTGGCGCCCAGTTCTTGTGGACGATCTGTTTCGGGTTCGTCTTGTCGGCAACGTCGACGACGACCAGGCAGGCATCGCGCCAGGCGCAATAGGCGATGTCGTCGTCGATGACGGCATGGTGCAAGCCGTAGCGCCCGAGCTCCAACGGCCAGTCGGCCGTTTCGCCCGCCGCGAGGTTCATCCCCGGCAGCCAATAGCGGCCGGCGATGCGCGGCTTCGTCGGGTCCTGCATATCGATGGTGATGAGGATGTAGTCGCTGAACCCCTCCAGCATCGCCGAGGCGTAGGCCCAACGCCCGCCCACATACCAGATGCGGTGCAAGCCGGTGCCGTCGACGGGCATGAAGCCGATCTGGCGCGGCTCGGCCGGCTTCGAGATATCGAAAACGGCCATGCCGGCCGACCAGTTGCGCGCGCTCGCGGCCTCCTCGTGACCATGGGTGCCGGCCTTCGGCTTGTAGTAGTTGCGCTCGTCCGCCATTTCCGGCTGGGAGAACATGTCCCTGCCATGGACCAACAGGAGGAGGTCGTCATGCACCTGAAGATGGAGGCTCCAGGTGTTGGGCGGGTTCTCTACGTAGGCGACCGTCTTCGGTTTGGTCGGATCGCGCACATCGATGACGGAAAAGCCTTTCGAGCAGACATGGCCGATATAGGCGTAACCGTTGCGCACCATGATCTGCTGACCGTCGGAGCGGCCGGCCTGATCGGAGTGGCCGATCAGACGCATGTTGTGCGCGTAGCTCGGCTTCATGAGGTTCCAGTCGGCCATGGCATCCGTCCTCGCGCGCTTACAGCTCCGTCGGTCAGCCCTTGTATTCGACGATGTAGAGGCCGGCGCTGAAGTCGGTCACGTAGCAGAGTGCGTTCTTGTCGACGAAGACATCGGCCGAGTGGAGTACGATCGGCCGGTTCGGCCGAGGGTCGACCCATTTCGTCGGCGGCGGCGGCACGAAAGCGGCCACTTCCTTCGGCCTGAACTGGTCGCGGATGTCGTACACCCTGAGGCCGGCGTTCTGATAAGTCGAGAAAATCAGCTCGGAGCTGACGAAGCTGCCGGGCCGGTTTTCGTGGATGTTGTGCGGGCCGAAATGGCCGCCGACCTTCAGGTAGTTCTTGTCGGAGGGGGCTGGGAAAGTGGCGATGCTGATCGGGTTGGATTTCACCTGGTTGTCGAACACCCAGATCGGCTTGAACCCGTCCTCCTGATTGTCGAGCACGGTCTCGTCGACGACGATCAGGAGGTTGCGGTCCGGGAGCGGTAGCGCGTTATGCGTGCCGCCGCCGAAGGGCGGCGCCCAAACCTTGTGGACGATTTGCTTCGGATTGGCCTTGTCCTTCACGTCGACCACGACGAGGCAGGCATCGCGCCAGCTGCAATAGGCCACGTCGTCGTTTATGATCGCATGGTGGAGGCCGAAGCGGCCATTCTTCATGGGCCAGTTCGCCTTCTCGCCGGCGGCGACGTTCATGCCGGGCAGCCAGTATTTGCCGGCGAGCCGGGGCTTCTTCGGATCCTGCATATCGATGGTGATCAGGATATAGTCGCTGAAGCCGTCGAGCAGCGCAGAGGCATAGGCGAAGCGTCCACCGACATACCAGAGCCGGTGCAATCCTGTGCCCTCGACCGGCATGAAGCCGATCTGGCGCGGATCGTCGGGCTTGGAGATGTCGTAGACGGCGAGCCCGGCCGACCAGTCGCGCGCCGCCGCCTTGGCCTGAGCGTGCTGATCGACCGAGCCCTTGTAGTAGTTCTTCTCGTCCGCGAGGTCGGGCTGCGCGAACATGTCCTTGTTGTGGATCACGAGGAGCAGATCGTCGAAGGCCTGCAGGTGCAAGGTCCAGGTGTTCGGCGGGGCGGCGACGTATTTCCCGGCCTTCGGCTTCTTCGGATCGCGCACATCGACGACCGTGAAACCCTTCGAGAAGATGTGCCCGATATAGGCGAAGCCGCGGTGCACCATGATCTGCACGCCGTCGGTGCGACCGCCCTGATCGCAATAGCCGACGAGGCGCATGTTGCTGGTGGCATGGTCGGGCTTGGGGAGATCGTTGCTGGCCATCGCGGTATCCTCCGTCACTTATCCTCACGGTCTCATTTTTTCACGTGCGGGGGCCCCAAGCGTTTCTCGAGCGTGCGGCGGTCTCGATGGAACGGATTAGGGCCTGTGGACATTCGTGTCATGTGAGGAGGGCTGGGGGATTCCCAAGCCGATAAGACTCTGATTCAAGGCTGAAAAAGGAGTTCAGCTTTGATTCGCACGGTTCTAACGCAAGAGCAATGGGAACGTGTTGCTCCCT
>JBIOEJ010000080.1:0-27539 GCA_044445965.1 Hyphomicrobiales bacterium | reverse complement strand
TCTATACCGAGACGGCGCTCGCCGGAGTGCCGCCGGCCCTGCGCCAGCGTTGGTTCAAGCGGGCGCCTGGGCAGAACGGCAAGGCCTGGAGCGTCGCCGAGGAGCTGCAGCAGCTCGTTGCCTTCCGCGAGCTCAACTTGAGATGACGAAGATGAATCTGGCCGGGCAGGCTGCGCCGGCCGATCGCGCCGAGCCCGTTGCCGACCTCATGTGCCGCGTGGCGGACGAGTTGCAAGACATAGCGCGATCGATCGATCAGGTTTCGGTTCCTGTCGACGATGCGCTGACTCGGGGCACCGGCTCGCGCCACCCCCCGCTCATACTTGCGATGCAGGAGCTCGATCATACGCGCCAGAAGCTCGCCTGCTTGGCGAGCTTCCTCACCAGGCTCGCCCATTCCATGCCTTCCCTTTGGGGGCTCGATCCCGATCCCGCCGCCGAGGCCGTAACCTTGTCCCAGCTCGCCGCCCGGCTGCGCAAGCGCAATCGCGCGGCGATCGGCGGCGTCGAGGCCGCGGACGGCGAATGCGAGATGTTCCAGCCGCTTCCGCGGCAGGCCGCACGACAATCGCCGCGACGCTCGCAGGCTCGGAGCGGTCCCTCGAAATAACCGAGGCCATGTAGCGCACACGATCGATCGCATCCCGAGCCGGCATTGGAAGGCCCCGCGGGCTTGGCTATCCGGTGTCGCCAGGCACTGCCGCGCGTCGGGTAAGCATCGGTCCGTAGATGACGACGAAGCCCGCGAAAGCGGCGATCCACGCCAGAGCCGCGGCGCACATCAGCGGCAACGCCAGGCTCGGAACCCATTCCATCGCCAAACGGGCAGCCGCCGCGATGATCACCGCGAGATAGATTGCCTGCGTCCACCCGGAGGCCGCGAGGTCTCGTCCGGTATGGCCTAACGTCGCGCGAGTCATCATGGCGAGCGTCATGGTGCCGATGGCGCCCACGGCCCAGACATGCAGGCCGGCCGCCGCCGGCACACGATCGGGCCAGAGAGCTCGCGCGCCCACTATGAGGAAGCCGAGCGCGGCAAAGAGAAAGCCGACATGGAGGACTACGACCAGCCGATCCGACAGCGCCGCAAGGCCGCGCCAGCGCGACAGGCGCCAGAGATTGGCGACACCGCAGGCGAGAAGGCAGGCGCCGGTCGCGGGCTCGTCAGGGAAAACGACCCACAAGACGAGCGCCAGTCCGGAGAGCCCCATGGCGAGGCCGTCAGCCCGTCCGAAGGGAACCGGCCGGGCGAGGACGCCGCGCTTGGCAAGCCAGTTATGGGTGAAGCTCGGCACTACGCGCCCGCCGATCAGGAGGATGAGGAACACGAGCACTGCAAGGCTGGCACGCGTGGCGTCGGTGGCCGCGCCCGCGACTGCGGCCTCCACATGGAACCCGACATTGGCGGCGGCAAGGACGAGAACCAGCGCGACGACCTTGACGTTGCGCAGACTGCGGCCCGCGATCACCTCGCGCGCCGCGACGGCCGCGAAAACCAGGAGGAAGGCAGCGTCGAGCGCGGCGGCGGGAACCCTTCCGATCGCGGCGGAGGCGAACACGGCGACACGGCCCAACATCCATAGGGCGCACAGCAGCGCGAGCGGCCGGCCCGCGACCGGCAGACGCCCGGTCCAATTCGGGATCGCGGTCAGAAGGAAGCCCGCTGCCACCGCGGAGCCGTAGCCGAAGATCATCTCGTGGACGTGCCAGTCCACAGGCGAGAAGGCCGTCGGAATTCCGATCTCGCCGGCGAAGAGGGGCGGCCACACCGCCATGGCGACGACCGCCCAGAGGCCCGCGACGGAGAAGAAGGGGCGAAAGCCTCGGCTCCAAAGGGCTGCGCCCTTCCACGTTCTCCGCGTTTCGGCCGTGCGTTTCATGGTCGATCGGTCCTCGGCGCTCGGTATCAGAAGAAGACCAACCCATGGGCGCCCGCGACCGCGCCGAGGATGGTCAGCGCCGCGAAGGCGAACAAGACCGCATGCAGCGTGATCATCTTGCGGAGGGCGGGCGGCGGATCGCGCCTGGCCCGTTCCTCGAACCGCGCGTGCAGCAGCGGCTCCAGCACGAACAGCATGAGCATGAAGAACAGCCACAGCCCCAGCATCGCCCCCATCCACCAGAAATGCGGATCGAGGAAGCGATCCCAGAGCTCCATGCGCCAGGTCATCCACAAGCCGGTCGCGCCGGCGAGCGGCATGGTGATCCGGACCTGCGCCGCGAAGCGCCGCTCGACGCCGGTGAGCAGCGCCAGCGCCTCCTCGGCATTCGGCCGGGATTTTGCGAGCGGCAGGACGACCAGCGTGACGAAGCCGACGCCGCCGATCCAATGGACGACGAACAGGACATGGAGGGCGCGGGCGAGCGTCACATCGTCGATCATCAGACCTCCTGCGCCCAGGATGGTCCGACCGCGGCGATCGCCGCCGGTTCGGTCTCGATTGTCATGTCGCCGTCTCAGGTAACGCTTTCAGGAGGATGGCGCGAAGCGCGGCGAGGCCAGGATCCTCGGCTCGACTCATGATGCCCATGAGTTGCACGAAGAGATCATCGGAAGCCGTCTCCATGAACGAGCGCACCGTCGAGGCCATCAGATCGGCGACCGGCAGCCCTTGCGTCTCGGCCACGGCGTCGAGCCGCCGGGCGAGAATGGGTTCGTCGAGGGCTTCGACTACGCCGGCGGCGACATCCGGGTCGTCGAGGGAATCGATCAAGGTGCCCAGCACGGCTCTGCCTCTCTTACTGAACCAGCGGCGACGCAGCGCCGTCGAGGGCGATGCCGCGGATTTCGGCGCGGCCGATCAGCAGCGACAGATATTGCTTGCTCGCCTGCCGCCGGACGTGATCCTCGAGATAGGCGGCGATCTGGCCGCTGACCGCCTCGAACGGCAGCTGCCGGCCGTCGATCCGGCGCGCCAGGCGAATGAGATGGACGCCGTAGCGGGTTTCGACGGGCGATGAGATGCGGCCCGGCTCCAGCGCCGCGAGCGCGGCCTCGAATTCGGCCGTCGTCTCGCCCGGTCCGATCTGGCCGAGGCTCCCGCCCAGGGCTCCCGACGGGCAGTCGGATGCGTCACGCGCCAGAGAGGCGAAGCGTTCGGGATCCGCAGCGAGCAGAGCTGCGAGAGCTTGCGCCTTCTCTCGGGCCGCGGCGTAGCCGTCCTGGTCATCGCGACGCGCCGCGATGAGGATGTGATCGGCCTCGTAGAGCGGGGATGTCGCGAAGCGCTGGCGATTGCTTTCGTAGAAGCGGCGCAGATCGGCCTCCCGCGCCTGCGGCGTGCGGACCTCCCCTTCCATCAAGGCGCGGATGATCGCGTCCTCGGCGGTCTCCACTCGGCCATCCTGGTCCGCAAGGGGTTCCGCCGATATGCCGAGGCGCCCGGCCTCCTGGAGGAGAAGCTCGCGGATCACCAGAGCGCGGGTTGCGGCGCCCCAGCCCTCGCCCGGATTGCGCGCCGGGAAATTCTGTACCTCGGCGGCGATCGCCTTGCGGGAGATTGCGACGCCGTTGACGGTCACGGGAGGCATCGCCACCCGCTCCGGGGAAGGCGCGGTGTCGGGCGTCGCGGGTCGGTGCGCGTGGGGATGTTCCGCGGAACGGGCGCGCTTCGCCGCATGATCGATGACCAGGGTCACCATGGCGTTCACTCCGCGGCCTGCCGAACCGGGCGCGCCGGCGCCCGGCGCGGGACCGGAACGGCTTGCGGGCTGGTCGCTGCCTTCTCGGGAAGACGTTGGGCGAAGCGTGTGCGCACGATCTGGTAACCGGGCCGGCCGAGATACCAGACGGGCGCGCTCCAGACATGCACAAGCCGCGTAAAGGGGAAGACCAGGAAGATCGTCATCCCGAGGAGCAGATGCGCCTTGAAGATGGGATGTACGTCGGCGACATAGGCCGCTGCCGCCGGCTGCAGCGTCAAGATGCCCTGCGCCCAGCTCATGAACTTCACCATCTCATGGCCGTCCATGTGCCCAAGCGAAACGAAAATGGTGGACAGGCCGAGCGTGAGCTGCAGCCAGAGGATCAGCAGAATGGCCGTGTCGCCGAAGGTCGATGTGGCGCGGATGCGTGGATCGAACAGGCGTCGATGGGCGAGAAGCGTTATGCCGATGAAGCAGGCGATGCCGGCGACACCGCCGACGACGATGGCGAGGCCCTGCTTGAAGCCGTGCGCGATCCCCAGCGCATCGAAGACCCGGATCGGCGTCAGCAGGCCGCCGGCATGGCCGAGGAAGATGACCAGAATGCCGACATGGAACAGGTTCGACCCCCAGCGCAGCTGCCTGCGCCGCAGGAGCTGGGACGAGCCCGACTTCCAGGTGTACTGTTCGCGGTCGAAGCGGACGAGGCTGCCGAGAAGGAAGACCGTCAGGCAGAGATAGGGATACCAGCCAAATAGCGCGGCATTGATGGTTGCGGACATCTCCTCCTCCTCAGCCGACGGCGTGGCGGGCATCGCGGCGACCCGCGCGAACTTGTGTCCTGAGGCGGTCTACCGAGCATCCGCCCATGGCGTCGCCCGGGCCGAAGGTGACCGCCGTCTCCTCCCAGGCCGCGTCGAGCGCAGCCAAGTCGTCGCTTTCGCCCTCGGCCTCCATGGCAACGTCCGAGGTGATGGCGGGCGTGCCCGCGATCTCGCGGAGCACGGCGAAGACGGCGGCGTAGGGGGAATTGCGCTTGCCGAGCCGCTCCTCGAGCATGGCGTGGATATGCGCCGTGTCGCGGAGCAGGTCGCGCGCCTCGTCGAGCGGCCGCGTGGACAGGTATTCGAGGAAGAGCGGCAGATAGTCCGGCAGCTCCCTCGCCGCGAGCGCGAGGCCGCCCTTCTCATAGAGGGCGGCGAGATCGACCATCGCCTGGCCCCGGTCGCGGCTCTCGCCATGCACATGCTCGAACAGGTGCAGAGACAGCCGACGCGTCTTGTCGAACAGATCGACATAGCGCTCCTGCAGCTCGAACAGGTCGAGCGTCTCGAGATCGGCGAGGAGCGGTGCCAATCCACGGCGCGCTTGGGAGACCACGAGGCCTTCCGTCCGGAGGATCCCCTCGATGTCCCGCGCGGCACCGACGAGCTCTGCAGTCGGGTAGGTGAGGAGCGCCGACAGCGCCTTGAACGTCTTGATGATCGTTGCCTCGGCCATCAAACGACCTCCATCGGGTTCCTGGCCTTCTTCGTCTGTTTCGTGCCGAACAGGTTGGTTTCCGAGGTCCCACCGGAGCAGCCATTGCCGAAGGAGAAGCCGCAGGAGCCGCGCAGGTCGTAGGTGTCCTCGCTCCATTCGCGATGCGCCGTCGGAATGACGAAGCGGTCCTCGTAATTGGCGATCGCCATCACCTGATACATCTCGTCGATGGCGCGGCCGGTCAGGCCGACCTTCGCGGCGATGCGCTCGTCCAGGCGCCCGTCGACGGTTTTGGCGCGCATATAGCCGCGCATGGCGAGCATGCGTTCGAGCGCCAGCGCCACCGGCTCCTCGTTGCCGGCGGTCAGCAGGTTCGCGAGATATTTGAGCGGGATGCGCAGCGAGCGGATATCGGGCATGTCGCCGTCCATGCCCATCTTGCCGGCAGCGGCGGCCGACTGGATCGGCGACAATGGCGGCACGTACCAGACCATCGGCAAGGTGCGGTATTCAGGGTGGAGCGGGAAGGCGACCTTCCACTCCATCGCCATCTTCCAGATAGGCGAGAGCTTGGCAGCCTCGATCCAGGCATCGGGCACGCCGTCGGCGCGCGCCCGTGCAATCACAGCCGGGTCCTTCGGATCGAGGAAGAGGTCGAGCTGCGCCTGGTAGAGATCCTTCTCCTCAGGGGTGCCGGCCGCCGCCTCGATGCGGTCCGCGTCATAGAGCAGAACGCCGAGATAGCGGATGCGCCCGACGCAGGTCTCCGCGCATACGGTCGGCTGGCCGGCTTCGATGCGCGGGAAGCAGAAGATGCACTTCTCGGACTTTCCAGAAGCCCAGTTGTAGTAGATCTTCTTATACGGGCAGCCGGAGACGCACATGCGCCAGCCGCGGCACTTGTCCTGATCGATCAGGACGATGCCGTCCTCCTCGCGCTTGTAGATGGCGCCCGAGGGGCACACCGCGACGCAGGCCGGGTTGAGGCAATGCTCGCACAACCGCGGCAGATACATCATGAAGGTGTTCTCGAACTGGCCGTAGATCTCCTTCTCGATGCCGTCGAAGTTCGCGTCCTTGGAGCGCTTCTCGAACTCGCCGCCGAGGATCTCCTCCCAGTTCGGCCCCCATTCGATCTTCTCCATCCGCTCGCCGCTGACGGCCGAACGCGGACGGGCCGTGGGGAACGCCTGCGATTCCTTGGCGGTCTGCAGATGCTCGTAGTCGAAGGTGAAAGGCTCGTAATAGTCGTCGATCTCGGGCAGGTCCGGATTGGCGAAGATGTTCGCGAGGATGCGCCACTTCGCGCCCATCTTCGGCTCGATGCGGCCGTTGCGCTTGCGGCGCCAGCCGCCATTCCACTTCGACTGGTTCTCCCACTCGCGCGGATAGCCGATGCCGGGCTTCGTCTCGACATTGTTGAACCAGGCGTATTCGACGCCTTCGCGGTTGGTCCACACGTTCTTGCAAGTGACGGAGCAAGTGTGGCACCCGATGCATTTGTCGAGGTTCAGCACCATCGCGATCTGAGCGCGGATTTTCATTCTGCGGCCTCCTTCGTCATTTCAGCCGCCAGCGGCTCTTCCAGCCAATCGATCTTCGCCATCTTGCGCACGACGATGAATTCGTCGCGGTTCGAGCCCACGGTTCCGTAGTAGTTGAAGCCGTAGGATTGCTGGGCATAGCCGCCGATCATGTGGGTCGGCTTGAGCACCGTGCGCGTGACCGAGTTGTGGATGCCGCCACGATTGCCGGTGAGCTCGGAGCCCGGCGTGTTCACGATCTTCTCCTGGGCATGGTACATCAGCATCATGCCCGGCTTGATGCGCTGGGAGACGACGGCGCGAGCGGTCAGCGCGCCGTTCCGGTTGAAGACCTCGACCCAGTCATTGTCGACGATGCCCGCCATCCTCGCATCCGTCTCCGAGATCCAGACGACCGGCCCTCCCCGGTTCAGCGTCAGCATCAGGAGGTTGTCCGTATAGGTCGAATGGATGCCCCATTTCTGATGAGGCGTGATGAAGTTGAGGACGATCTCCTTGTTTCCGTTGGGGCGGGCGTCCCTGACGCAAGCCGTCGTCTTGAGATCGACCGGAGGCTTCCAGGTGACGAGCCCTTCGCCGAAGGCCCGCATCCACAGATGATCCTGGTAGAGCTGCTGGCGCCCGGTGAGCGTGCGCCAAGGGATCAGCTCGTGCACATTGGTCCAGCCGGCGCTGTAGCAGACCTTCTCGCTCTCGATGCCCGACCAGGTGGGAGACGAGATGATCTTGCGCGGCTGCGCCTGGATGTCGCGGAAGCGGATCTTCTCGTCTTCCTTCGGCAAGGCGAGATGGGCGTGCTCGCGGCCGGTCATCTCGGACAGCGCCTCCCAGGCCTTCACCGCCACCTCGCCATTGGTCTCCGGCGCGAGCATGAGGATCACCTCGGTCGCGTCGATATCGGTCTCGATCTTCGGCAGGTCCGCTGCCGGGCCGTCCCGATGCACGCCGTTGAGCTGCCCGAGCGCCTCGACCTCGGGCCCGGTCTTCCAGGCGATGCCCTTGCCGCCATTGCCGATCTTGCTCATCAGCGGCCCAAGGGCGGTGAAGCGGGCATAGAGGTTCGGATAGTCGCGAGTGACGACCGCAACCGCCGGCATGGTCTTGCCGGGGATAGGCTCGACCTCGTCGCGCTTCCAATCCTTGACGTCCAGGGCTTGGGCCATCTCGCCCGGGCTGTCGTGCTGTATGGGCACCAGCACGACATCGTCCTCGACGCCCAGCACTTCGGGCGCAACTTTCGAGAACGCCTCGGCGAGGCCCTTGTAGATATCCCAGTCGGAGCGTGATTCCCAAGCCGGGTCCACCGCCGCCGAAAGCGGGTGGATGAAGGGATGCATGTCGGAAGTGTTGAGGTCGTTCTTCTCGTACCAGGTCGCCGTCGGCAGCACGATGTCGGAATAGACGCAGGTCGTCGACATGCGGAAATCGAGCGTGACCAGGAGGTCGAGCTTCCCTTGCGGCGCCTCGTCGTGCCAGGCGACCTCGGTGTTGCGGACGGAGCCCTCGGCGCCGAGATCCTTGCCCATGACCCCGTGCTTCGTGCCGAGCAGATGCTTGAGGAAATATTCGTGGCCCTTGCCCGAGGAGCCGAGGAGGTTCGAGCGCCAGACGAACATGTTGCGCGGCCAGTTGGCCGGGTCGTCGGGATCATGGCAGGCGAGCTCGATCTCGCCGGATTTCAACCCCTTCGCGACATAGTCCTTCGGCTCGAGGCCCGCGGCCTTCGCCCGCTTGGCGATGTCGAGCGGATTCTGCTTGAGCTGCGGCGCAGAGGGCAGCCAGCCCATGCGCTCGGCGCGGGTATTGTAGTCGATGAAGCTCTGGTTCCAGTCGCCCTCGGGCGCGGTCGGCGACAGGATTTCGGCTGCCGTCAGGGTCTCGTAGCGCCACTGGTCGGTGTGCGCGTAGAAGAACGAGGTCGAGTTCATGTGCCGCGGCGGCCGGCTCCAGTCGAGCGCGAAGGCGAGCGGCGTCCAGCCGGTTTGGGGCCGCAGCTTCTCCTGCCCGACATAATGCGACCAGCCGCCGCCGGACTGGCCGATGGCGCCGCAGAACACCAGGAGATTGATGATCCCCCGGTAGCTCATATCCATATGGTACCAGTGGTTGATCCCGGCGCCGAGGATCACCATGGAACGGCCATTGGTCTTTTCGGCATTCGTTGCGAATTCGCGCGCCACCGCGATGATGGCGTCGCGCTTCACGCCGGTGACGTGTTCCGCCCAGGCCGGCGTGAAGGGCACGTCCTCGTCATAGCTCCTCGCCACATGGGCGCCGCCCAAGCCGCGGTCGAGGCCGTAATTGGCCATCATCAGATCGTAGACCGTGGCGACCGCGACCTTTTTCCCGTCGCTCAGCGTGACGCGGCGGATGGGCAGATTGCGGGTGAGGACTTCGCCGTGCCCCGTCGCGACGAAATGCTCCGAAGCGCGCCCGCCGAAATAGGGGAAGTCGACCGCGGCGATCTCGGCCGCGTCGCCCGCGAGGGTGAGCTTCAGCCTGATCTCCTTTCCTGGCCCGTCCTTCTCCTCGAGGTTCCACTTCCCCTTCTCGCCCCAGCGATAGCCGATCGAGCCGCGCGGGGCTGCGAGCCCATCCGTCTTCTCATCGATGGCGACGGTCTTCCACTCCGCATTATTGCTCTCGCCCAAGCCGCCCGCGAGCTCGGAAGCGCGCAAGAGCCGCTCCGGAACGAGGCGGCCATCCCGTTCGGTCAGCCGGACCAGGAACGGCAAGTCCGTATATTTGCGCGCATAGTCGTCGAAATACGCAACAGTGCGGTCGAGATGGTATTCGCGCAAGATCACATGACCCATGGCGAGGGCGAGAGCGGCGTCCGTGCCCTGTTTCGGGTTGAGCCAAATATCGGCGAATTTCGTCGCCTCGGCATAATCCGGGCTCACGACCGCGCTCTTGGTGCCCTTGTAGCGGACCTCGGTGTAGAAATGCGCGTCGGGCGTCCGGGTCTGGGGCACGTTCGAGCCCCAAAGGATGATGAAGCCCGCATTGTACCAGTCGGCGCTCTCGGGGACGTCGGTCTGCTCGCCCCAGGTCTGGGGCGAGGCGGGAGGCAGGTCGCAATACCAGTCGTAGAAGGACATGCAGACGCCGCCGAGCAGCGACAGGTAGCGCGAGCCCGCCGCGTAGGAGACCATCGACATCGCCGGGATCGGCGAGAAGCCGATGATGCGGTCGGGCCCATGCGCCTTCGCCGTATAGGCGTTGGCGGCGGCGATGAGCTCGTTCACCTCATCCCAGCTGGCCCGCACGAAGCCGCCATGGCCTCGGATCGAGACATAGGAGGAGCGGCTTTCCGCATCCTCGACGATCGAGGCCCATGCGGCGACCGGCTGCAGCGTCGCACGCGCCTTGCGCCACAGCCTGAGCAGGCGCCCGCGGATCATCGGATACTTCACCCGCGAGCCCGAATAGAGGTACCAGCTGTAGGAAGCGCCGCGTGCGCAGCCGCGCGGCTCGTGGTTCGGCAGGTCGGGCCTGGTGCGCGGATAATCGGTCTGCTGCGTCTCCCAGGTGACGATGCCGCCCTTGACGTAGATCTTCCAGGAGCAGGAGCCCGTGCAGTTCACGCCATGGGTCGAGCGTACGGTCTTGTCGTGCTGCCAACGCTTGCGATAGCCGTCCTCCCAGGAGCGGTCTTCGGCCGTCACGATGCCGTGGCCGCCCGAGAACTCATCGACGGTCTTGCGGAAGAAGGTCAGGCGATCGAGAAAATGCGACATGGTCTGGCGCCTTGCTTATGCGGCCGCGGCCGGATGGGCGGAGGCGCCCAGACGCGGCGCGCGCTCGATGTCGTGGAGGAGGCCGCCCTTGCGGGTGTAGACCGCGAAGGTGACGGCGAGGCAGCTCACATAGAAGGCGAAGAAGGCCCAGAGCGCTGCCTCCGGCCCTCCGGTGAGCGCGATCGATGAGCCATAGGCCTTCGGGATGAAGAAGGCGCCGAAGGCCGCGACCGCCGAGGTGAAGCCGGTGATGGCGGCCGATTCCTTTTCGGCCTGGCGCCGCCGGGTCTCCGCATCGGCCTGCGGCATCAGGCGCTCCATCTCCTTGGCGCTGATCGCCGGGATCATCTGGAAGGTCGAGGCGTTGCCTATGCCGGTGGCCAGGAACAGCACCAGGAAGGAGGCGAGGAAACCCCAGAACGCGCCCGTTTCAGCCCTGATGCCGATGAACCACAGGACGCCGAGCACGCCGGCCGTCATCAGGGCGAAGGCCCAGAAGGTGACGCGGCCGCCGCCATGCTTGTCCGCGAGCCAGCCGCTCCCGGAGCGGGCAAGCGCGCCGACCAGCGGCCCGAGGAAAGCGAATTGCAGCGCATCGACTTCCGGGAACAGCGTCTTCGCCAGCAACGGGAAGCCGGCCGAATAGCCGATGAAGGAGCCGAAGGTGCCGGTATAGAGCCAGCACATGATCCAGTTGTGCTTGCGCTCGAAGATCACCGCCTGCTCGGCGAAGGAGGCCCTGGCCGAGGCGAGATCGTTCATGCCGAACCAGGCGGCGAAGGCCGAGGCCGCGATGAAGGGAACGAAGACGAAGCCGGCATTTTGCAGCCAGAGCGGCACCTCGCGCGCACCGTCCTTGACCATGGCGGGATCGCCCCCGAACCAACCGAACACGCCGGCCGTGATGGCGAGCGGCACCACGAACTGGACCACGCTCACGCCGAGATTTCCGAGCCCGGCATTGAGGGCCAGCGCGTTGCCCTTCTCGGCCCTCGGGAAGAAGAAGGAGATATTGGCCATGGACGATGCGAAGTTGCCGCCGCCGAGGCCGCAGAGCAGCGCCAGCATCAACAGCACGACATAGGGCGTGTCGGGGTTCTGCACCGCATAGCCGATGCCGAGCGCCGGGATGAGCAGCGACCATGTGGTCAGCGTCGTCCAGAGCCGGCCGCCGAAGATCGGCACCATGAAGGAGTAGAAGATGCGCAGCGTCGCGCCCGTGAGGCCGGGCAATGCGGCGAGCCAGAACAGCTGATCGGTGGTGAAGGTGAAACCGACGAGGGGCAGCTTGGCCACGACCACCGACCAGACCTGCCAGACCGCGAAGGACAGCAGCAGCGCCGGGATCGAGATCCACAGATTGCGCCTGGCGATGTTCCGCCCCGTGGAGGCCCAGAAGCCGGGATCCTCGGGGCGCCAGTCGGTGATGACGGCGCCCGAGGGGCGCGCCGCGGCCTTGGGCTCCGGCATGCCGAGCATTTCCGGGAAGGGCGGGAGCTTGGCGAGAGTCTCGCCCACGGCGCCACGCTCCATCTGGCGGATGGCGACATGCATCCACAACAGCGCACCGCTGACCAGCACGAAGAGCGCCATGAAGCAGCTCGTCCACAGGCCCGTGAGGTCGAGCAGGATGCCGAACAGGATCGGCAGGACGAAGCCGCCGAGGCCGCCGATCATGCCGACGAGACCGCCGACCGAGCCGACATGGTCGGGATAATAGACCGGGATGTGCTTGTAGACGGCGGCCTTGCCGAGCGCCATGAAGAAGCCGAGTACGAATACCGCTACGATGAAGCCGACGAGACCCATCTGCATGTGGAAGGCGATCGGCCCTTTGATGGCGTGCACGATATAATCGGTCGGCGGATAGGAGAGGATGAAGGTCGTCGCCACGGCCACGAGGAATGTCCAATAGAGCACCCGGCGCGCGCCGAACGTGTCGGACAGGTGTCCGCCATAAGCGCGGAAGAGGCTCGCCGGCACCGAGAAGGAGGCGGCGAGCATGCCGGCCGCCTTGATGTCGAGCCCGTAGACGTTGATGAGATATTGCGGCAGCCAGAGCGACAGCGCCACGAAGGCTCCGAAGACGAAGAAGTAATAAAGCGAGAAGCGCCAGACCTGGACGTTCTTGAGCGGCTCGAGCTCGAGCCAGGCGCTCTTCGGCCGGACGCCGCTGCGGCGGCGTTCGACCAGCAAAGGATCGTCCGTCGTCGTGAACCAGAAGACGACCGCCATGACCACGAGGCAGGCCGCCCAGACCTCGGCGACCGCCTGCCAGCCATAGGCGATCAGCACGAAGGGGGCGAGGAACTTGGTGACGGCGGCTCCCACATTGCCGGCGCCGAAGATGCCGAGCGCGGTCCCCTGCTTGCCCGCCGGATACCAGCGCGAGACATAGGCGACGCCGACCGAGAAGGAGCCGCCGGCGATGCCGACGCCGAGCGCGGCGACGAGCATCTGCGGATAGCTATGCGCGTAGGAGAGCACGAAGGTCGCGACCGCCGCGGCCAGCATCGTCAGGGTGAAGACGAGGCGGCCGCCATAGAGATCGGTCCAGATGCCGAGCACCACCCGGATCAGCGATCCGGTCAAGATCGGAGTGCCGACGAGCAGGCCGAATTGGGTTTCCGAGAGGCCGAGCTCCTGGCGGATGCGGATGCCGATGATCGAGAAGATCGTCCACACCGCAAAGCACACCGTGAAGGCCAATGTGCTCATGCCGAGAATCTGGCGGGATTTGGGATCGGCCGTCGGCTGCATTCTCGTCGCCCCTCTGGAGATCAGACCCACGGCCGAATTGGCTTCCGGTCCGGTTCGGCCTCCTTGTTGTCAGGGCGGATATCTCGCGGCGTTGATGCAGATCAATGCGTTATGTGATAATTGTCACATAAAGATGCTGGTCGGATCGGAAGCGGGGAGGACGGGCCTTGGGTTCGAGGAAGGATTTGAGCGAGGCTCTGGAATCGCTTCCGCTCATTCGGGCCCTGTCGGGGTCGAGCCGCGACGCCCTGCTGCGAAATGCCGTCATGCATGGCGTGGCGCCCGGCACCGTCCTGTTCGAGCAGGGTGAAGTGCCGAATTTCCAGCATGTGGTCGTTTCCGGCTCGGCCCGGCTGTTCGGGCGGTCGGCCGAGGGGCGCGAGGTGTTCATCGAAGCGGTCCGAGCTCCGGACCTCGTCATCCCCGCCGCCGTCGTGACCGGATCGCCCTACCTCATGCAGGCGCGGGTGCCGGAGGCGTCGCGCTTTCTGCTGATCCATGCCGGGGCATTCCGCGCCGCGGTCGCGAGCGACGCCCTGCTGGCCCGCGAGGTGATCGGCAGCCTCGCCGGCCAATTCCGGCGTATGGTCCGGCAGCTCAAGAACCTGAAGCTCAGATCCTCGAAAGAGCGGGTGGGCTGCTACATCCTTGCCCTGTCCAATCGCCAAGGCACGCCGCATCGCGCTGTCCTGCCCTACGAAAAGAACCTCGTCGCCTCGGAGCTGGGCATGACCCGGGAAAGCTTTTCACGCGCCTTGTCGGCCTTGCAGAGCGCCGGCATTGCGGTCAAAGGCGAGGCGATCGCCATCCTCGATCCGGCGCGCCTTGCCGCCGAATGCATGCCGGATCCCCTCATCGACGGGCCGGAAGCCGAGCCGCGGGTTCAGATGTCCTGATCGCCTGAGAACTCGCTGGAGCGCCTTAATCGACTGGTGCGCCAGCAGCCAGCCATCCTGACAAATCCTCAACAGTGCTTCGCAAGGTCAAACCGGTAGGCCTGCCTCGAGCAGACCAGCCTCATGGCGCCTGCGGTCGACTTCATGTTTGTAGTGCTGGGTAGCGAGATAGGCGGAAACCGAGAATGCCGGTTCGAGCTTCACGACCTCTGCCGCGTGTGCGGCGGCCGCCCCGGCGTTACCCATACGCGCGAACGTAGCGGCGAGGAAGGCATGATGTGTATGGTCTGGCCGCGTGATCCGCGCGAAGGCCTCCGCAGCTTCCGTGTATTTCTCGGCGCAATAAAGGGCCCGTCCGAGATGGTTCCAGAAGCGCTCGGGGTGGTAGGGGTTGAGGCGCATCGCCTTCTTGATCCAGTCGATGCCCTCTTCAGGGCGCCCCAGCCATGTCAACAGCTCGCCTTGCTGCACGACAACAAGGTCGTAGTTGGGATTGAGCGCGAGCGCCCGCTCTTGATGGTGGGCGGCCTTGTCGTGGCTGTTGTTTATCAAGTTCAAGGCGGCAAGGATGCGGTGCACATCACTATCATTGTCGTCGAGCGCAAGTGCGATCTTCAACTCCTGGGCGATCTGTTCGAAGATAGAGTCGCGATCCGCGCCCCACCCATGGGTCGCTTTCTGGCCGAGCACACACGCCTTCCAGGCGTGAGCATGGGCGTAGGTCGGGTCGAGCTCGAGGGCGCGGTCTAGGAGGCGCTGCGCCTCGGCGTTGTCCTCCCGGACCGAGCGATGGTGCAGCACCTTGGCAGCCAGCACGCACTCGTAGGCCGCCATGTTGTCCGTCCGTTTGCGCTTTGTGCGTTCGTGCGTGGCGGCCTCGACGCGGCCGGGAAGCGTAGCCACGATCGCACCAGTCACCTCGTCCTGGATGGCGAAGATGTCCTCGAGTTTCCGGTCGTAGCGTTCGGCCCAAATGTGTCGGTCGGTTTGGGCGTCGATCAGCTGCACGGTGACGCGGACGCGATCTCCGACCTTGCGCACGCTCCCTTCGAGGACATAGTCGACGCCGAACTCGCGGGCCACCTCCTGCACCTTCACCGCCTTACCCTTGTGCACGAAGGCCGAGTTGCGCGAGATGACGAAGAGGTCGCGGAACCGTGACAAATCGGTGATGATGTCCTCGGTGAGGCCGTCCGCGAAATATTCCTGCGAAGTATCGTCGCTCATGTTCAGAAATGGCAGCACGGCAATCGACGGCTTGGCGGGCGCGTCGTGCCGCAGCAAAGTCTTCTCCGGAGTCGTCGGCTTCGCCTGGGCAGCGACGCCGACCTGCAGCGAATAGACCCGCATCGGCTCAACGATGTTCTTGAGTTTCGTCTCGCCGAGATCGCTGACCGCGAGATCGAGCCGTGCTCTCACCTGCCGATAGGCGTCTTCGGAAAGACAGATAGCGCCGGGCGTTGCGACACCCTCCAGTCGCGATGCGATATTGACGCCGTCGCCCATCAGGTCGCCGTCGCTCTCCTCGACAACGTCGCCAAGATGGATGCCGACGCGAAACTCGATGCGACGCTCGGGGGGCAGACCGGCGTTTCGCTCGATCATACCGTTCTGCACCTCGATGGCGCAGCGCACGGCGTCGACCACGCTGCGGAACTCGATGAGGATTCCGTCGCCGGTGCGCTTAACCACGCGCCCCTTGTGCACGGCGATAGTGGGATCGATCAGATCGCTCCGTAGCGCCCGCAGCCGCGCGAGCGTGCGATCCTCGTCCGCGCCGGCGAGTCGGCTGAATCCGACCACATCCGCCGCCAGAATCGCCGCAAGCTTCCGATTCTCACTCATGGCGCGCCCCTCTTGGCCCCTCAAGATTAGCACGACGATGCGGCAAGAATCGATTCAGCCGCTGCAAGGCAAACCCCGAGCCATCGGCCGAAGGGCCGCTTTGGGTCCCGAAGCGGCCGCTGGGGTCGGGGCGCTGTTTGGCCCAATTGACCACAACAGACCTTGGGGCGAAGGAGGAAGAAGTGCGTCTCGGCGATTCTGTACGTGACCCAATTCACACAACACCAGGGCACTATGCTATGCGTCTCATGGGGCAAAGCGCGGTCCAGCCATGATAAGACAGATGAAGCGGCGCGAATTCGTCGGCTTGATCGGCGGCGCGGCGGCTGCCTGGCCGCTCGTTGCGCGCGCAGCGACCCGGGATGCCGGTAATAGGTTTCTCGGAAGCTCATCGCTCGACAACTCGGCGCCCGTCGTAACCGCGTTTCCGCAGGGGCTGAAGGAAACCGGCTACGTCGAAGGCCGGACATGGCGATCGAATTTCGCTCGGCGCATTCGGCAGGGAGAGAAAGCAGGGAGGGAAAAATGAGATACCTGATTGCAGCACTGCTGCTGGTGGGTGCGGTTTCGCCTGCAAGCGCCGGACCGAAAGAGGACGCGTTTGCCGTTATCGAGCAGTTCAAGAAGTCGTTTGATGCGTCCGATCCGCCCGCAATCGTGAAGCTCTTCGCGCCCGACGCCGTCTTTTTGGGAACGACGATGCAGCGGCCAACCCGTGACAAGGAGGCAATTCTGAAATATTTCCAGGCCTCTGCATCGGCCAACCTTCCGAAAAAGGTTGAAATTGAAAATTACGAGGTCCTACAGCTCTCTGAAAGCGCCGTTCTCTTCACCGGTCAGGACACGTTCTCGCAAACGAGAGATGGAAAGACCATCGAGACCCCTGCGCGATTCACATTCGTAATCACCAAGGATGCTCAGGGATGGGGCATCGGCCATTTCCACTCATCAATGCGGCCAAGCCCCCAGTGAGCCCGCAACCGGGAGGATGGCGAGCCTCGATGCGGTCCATTTGCCCCGGCTCATGATGCCCTCGCCTGGTTCCGGCGGAACAGCCGCTGCCGGCAGGTGTTGCTACAGGTCTTCGCGATCGACTGGTTGACATGCGCGTCGAAGGGAACCGCCACTCGACAGGCCTGATGTCCAATGACCGGAATTGTGAAGGGTTTCAGACGCCGGCCGATCGCAACGACGTGGCTTGGCGCACGGCCGGCGTCTAAAACCCTTCACAAAAGCGACCGAGGTCTTGCGGTGACGCAGTATGTCGCGATGGGGCACAAGCAGCCCATGTTGGTGATCTCGACAGTCCCAGAGCGCACGCACTAAATTTGCGATTCTGCTTTCGATCCTGGGCTACTTTGCCCCAGGCGTGGCTCCGTACCAGCCAGTAGCCGCTGAATGTTGGCACGATGGCGCACAATTACGTAAACGCTACCTGCGATCACCAGTAACCGATAGGGCAACGGTTGCTCCAAGCCGCAGATGAGGGCGATCGCAGTCAACGCCGCTAGCATCGAACTAAGGGACATAATACGAGAAATAGCCAGCACAACGCCAAAAACCGTCGCAGCACCTAAACCTACTGGCCAAGAAATCGCCAGCAACACGCCAAGCCCCGTCGCAACGGATTTGCCGCCTGTAAAATTCAACCAAATCGAACGGCTATGCCCCAACAACACGGCAAGTCCGGCCAAGCAAACAGCCCAAGGCACCCAGGTTTGCAGATCAAGCGCTGTCGGTGGCGTGACGGACGCCAATGTATAGAACCAAGGATAAAGCCAGCGGGCAAAGACGATCGCCCCCACTCCTTTCAGCACATCTACCAGGAGCACCACCAGAAAAGGCCATTTCCCCAGGGTTCGCAATACGTTCGTCGCCCCAGTGGATTTGGAGCCGTGCTCTCGGATATCAATGCCCTTGAGCAGTTTCCCCGCCAGATAGCCTGTGGGCGTAGAGCCGAAGAGATAAGCGATCCCCAATCCAACCACACTCGCTATCCAGAAAACCATGGGATTCACCTCGACGCTCTAATTTCAGGCATCATCATTTGGTCGTCTACCTCTTTGACCGCAACTTTAGTCTCTTCACGACCTATTGCTGCCGTGACGTCTGTCGTCATACCACCCCACACCAACGGCAGCTAACCACCCGAAGCGGCCGTTGGGGTCGGGGTGCTGTTTGACCCAATTGACCACAACAGACCTTGGGGCGAAGGAGGAAGAAATGCCTCTCGGCCATTCCGGACCGGATCCAATTCACACAACACCAGGGCACTATGCTATGCGTCTCATGGGGCAAAGCGCGGTCCAGCCATGATAAGACAGATGAAGCGGCGCGAATTCGTCGGCTTGATCGGCGTCGCGGCGGCTGCCTGGCCGCTCGTTGCGCGCGCGCAGCAGCCTCGGAAGCAGCGCCGTCTCGCCTTCGTCCATTCCGGCATTCCCGCCGACCAGCTGACCGAGACCGCCGGCCCGTTCTGGGTGCGACGGTTCTTCGAGACGCTGCGCGGGCTGGGCGATGCGGAGGGAAGCGATCTCATCGTCGAGCGCTACTCCGCCGAGGGCCGCTCCGATCGCTTTGCCGCCCTCGCCGCCGCGGTCGTGAGCCGCAACCCGGACGTAATCGTCGCAAACCTCAACGATCTCGTTAGAGCCTTCGCGGCGGCCACCACCACGATACCGATCGTCGCGATCACGGGGGATCCGATCGCGGCAGGATTGGTCACGAGCCTCGCGCATCCTGGGGGCAACCTTACGGGGGTCAGCATCGCCGCGGGGAGCGGAATCCTCGCCAAGCGCCTGCAAATCTTGAAGGAAGCGGTGCCCTCGGCGGCCAAGGTCGCTTACCTGCTGTCGCAGTCGGACGGCGGCCTGGGATTGTCGTTTCGCGAGGCAGGGCAGCATTTGGGGATCGCGCTGATCGGGAATTTCCTTCCGGAGGTGAATGACGCGCAAATCCGCCGCACCTTCGCAGAGATGGCGCAACAGCAAATTGATGCCGCCATCGTTGACGAGGGAGGTAGCTTTTTGGCGCACCGTGCCCTGATCGTCGAACTGGCCGAGAAATACCGTCTCCCTATAATTTATCCCTACCGCGACTATGTGGACCTGGGCGGGCTGTTGGCCTATGCGCCGGACCTCGGCGAACTCGCCCAACGTCTTGCGAATGACGTGCATCAGATCCTCAATGGGGCCAAACCCGGCGACATCCCGTACTATCAGCCCACAAGGTTCCAACTGCTCATCAATCTCAAGGCGGTCAAGGCGCTCAATTTGGCAGTGCCGGAGTCGATCCTTGCCCGTGCCGACGAGGTGATCGAATGAGGCGGTGGCGCATGCCCGCTTTCCTCCAAAGCCGAAGTTCAAACGGAGACACGACCCGACCGAGCCGCGACCCTATCGGCCCCTACTTCGTCACGCCGCGTTTCCACCATTGGCACCATGGCGTCGACAAGGAGGCGATCGACGTCAATTTCGCGATCCATTTCCCGCTGCTCGACCGGCTGTTCGGCACCTATCATCAGCCGAAAGCGCAATGGCCCTCGGGCTATGGCATTGCCGGCCATCCCGTGCCGCATGGTTATTGGAAGCAGTTCCTCTACCCGTTCAAGAGGCAGCGGAGCGACGAGCCGGCATCCCCATCGGGCGTGCCGTAATGCGCCGGCGTTTCCGATCAGCAGCGGGCTGCCTTGGCAAACTGCAAGGGCGTGATGCCGTAGCGGCGCTTGAAATGCTTGGTGAGCGCGCTCTGGTCGTAGAAGCCGCAAGCCACCGCGATGTCGGCAAGCGCCTCGCCTCGCCTCAGCCGTCGACAGGCCGCGTGGAGGCGGATCTGGGTCAGATAGGCGTGCGGCGTGAGGCCGACCATGCGTTTGAACAGGTCGATCAGTTGAAAGCTCGTCAAGCCCGCGGCGCTGGCCACATCGTCGAGCCGAAGATTATCGGTGTGCCGCATCCGCATGAGGTCGATGGCCCGGGTGAGCAGCCTTTCGTCGCGCGGTGCGCGTTCGATGGGCTCTCTGCCGCTTCCATGCCGCCGGAAGAGCCGCCCGAAAGAGCCGATCAGGAGCTCTCGCTCGCGGAAGGCGTCGCGTCGATCGTCGAGGGCGCGGTGCAGCCGCAGGAAGCTTTCGACGAGGTCGGCGTCGCCGAACATATTGCGCGTGAAATAGGGCACCTCGGCGATGCCGCAGCCTTCCGCCAGGGCATCGATCGCCGGACGTTCGAGATAGAGCGCCCGATAGCGCCAGCGCCGGCTCGCCCCCATCCATCCCGCATGCGGCTCGACGGGATTGAAGACGAACAGCTTCGACGCGCAGGCCTGGCTTTCGAGGCCGCGGCTCTTGATGACCGACCCGCCGGTTTCGGTGACGGCGACGACGAAGGCCTCGTGGCTATGGGGTGCATAGCCATGCGTCGTGAAGTCGGCATGCAAGAGGCTCAGGCCGCGGATCCGCGGGTCGAACCAATAGCGGCTCTTGTTGTGAATGTCGGTGCGGGCCATCCGAGCACGAGGCAGGCGCGTCGAGCGCACGGTTTGATCGTTGAATTGTACCAGGATCGTGATGGCCTGCGCAACGCGACGGGCTCGGCTCTGGCGGCATGCCGCCGGGTCTACGCCAAACCGGCCGCCGAGAGCGGCATCGCCACCTCCTCCAGCGGCCTTCGCTCGGCGCGCACCGCGTACGAGGCGGCGACGATGGCCGCTCCGACCATGAGCGCGGCGCCGAAGGCGTAGCCCATGAAGACGCTTTGGCGCGAGCCGCTCTCGATCAGGAGGCCGAAAATCACGGGAGCCGCCGCTCCCCCGATGCCGGTGCCGATCGCGTAGAAGACGGCGATCGCCAAGGCGCGGATCTCGAGCGGGAAAATCTCGCTGACCGTGAGATAGGCCGCGCTCGCGGCGGGCGAGGCGAAGAAGAAGATCACCATCCAGGCGAAGGTCTGGCCGCTCGCCGACAGCAGGCCTTGCGCGAAGAGCGCGCCGCAGGCGACCAGCAATATGCCGGACAGCGCATAGGTCGAAGCGATCATGACGCGGCGGCCGACCGTGTCGAAGAGGCGCCCGAGCACGACGGGCCCCAGGAAATTGCCGGCCGCAAAGGGCAGGATATACCAACCCACCTGGTCGGCGCTCACGGCGTAGAACTTGGTCAGCACCAGGGCGTAGGTGAAGAAGATGGCGTTGTAGAAGAAGGCCTGCGCCGTCATCAGCGCGAGACCGACGAGCGTGCGCCGGCGGTACGTGCGGAAGAGGGTGGTGAGGACTTCCACGATAGGGGTCTGCCGACGGGCCTTGAGACGCATCGCCTGGTCGGGTCCGACGGGAGCGAGCTTGTACCCGGCCGCCCGGAAGCGCGCCTCGATGCCCGCGATGACTGCGCTCGCCCCGGTCTCCCGCCCATGCAGTACGAGCCAGCGCGGGCTCTCGGGGATCCACATCCGCATGAAGAAGATGACGAGGCCGAGCGCGGCGCCGATAATGAAGCAGAGGCGCCAGCCGGTCTCCGGGTCGAGCATGTGCGGATTGAGGAGCACGATCGCCCCGCTCGCCCCGAGCGCGGCCCCGACCCAGAAGCTGCCGTTGATCACGAGATCGGTGAAGCCACGATAGCGCGCCGGCACCAGCTCCTGGATGGTGGAGTTGATGGCCGTGTATTCGCCGCCGATTCCGGCGCCCGTGAGGAAACGGAAGAGCCAAAAGCTCCAGCCGTTCCAGGACAGGCCGGTGAGCGCGGTCGCCGTGACGTAGAACGCGATGGTGATGAAGAACAGCTTCTTGCGGCCGAGCCGGTCCGTCAGCCAGCCGAAGAACAAGGCGCCGGCGACCGCGCCGATGAGATAGGCGCTGCCGGCGATGCCGACATCGCGGTCGTCGAAGGCGAGCGCCGGGCTCTCCTTCAGCGCGCCGGCGACCGAACCGGCGAGGGTGACCTCGAGGCCGTCGAGAATCCAGGTGATGCCGAGCGCCACGACCACGAGCGTATGGAAGCGGCCCCAGGGCAGTCGCTCGAGCCGGGCCGGGATATCCGTCGAGAACACCCTCGCCCGATCACCCTCGCCCGATGAGGCCGAACCCGGCTTGCGGATCTCGTCTAACATCTCGATCGTCACCGTCTCTACGGGGCGCGGAGCGAGCAAATCCTCGTCTCCCGCGATAGATAGCGCCCGCGCGGCTCTCGGCGAGGGGTATGGCGACGGCAACTGGACAATGGCTCGCTCGAGCGATATTTAACACACCCATTTAATGTCGAGAGCGGGGCTGAAAGCGCCGATCCAGGCGGAGCGAGGTGCCATGAAGCTGGTCGGCGGCGACGGACTGAGCGAGGCGCTTTCGGCGCTCGCCCATCCCGTGCGCCGCGAGCTCTTGGCGCTCATTCGCGCGCGGCCCTCCCGCGTGACCGAGCTCGCGGCTCGTTTCGAGGTCTCCTTGCCGGCGGTGTCACGCCATCTCAAGGTGCTCGAGGCGGCGGGTTTCGTGGCGAGGCGCGTCGTGGGGCGCGACCATTTCATCGAAGCAAGAGCGGACGGTTTCGATGAAGTCGCCGAATGGATCGCGCGCCAATCCGGTGAATGGACCACGCGCCTCTCGGCGCTCAAGGAGATGATGGAGAAGGAGGATGGCTGAGCCGATCTTGCTGAGGGCGACCGCTTCCGTCGTCATCCGGGCAGAACCCGGCGAGCTGTTCGATGCGTGGCTCGATCCGCAGAGAGCGGCGCGCTTCCTCGCTGCCGGCGACATGGCCGTGAGCGAGATCGCGCTCGACCCGCGCGAAGGCGGCGAGTTCCGCATCGTGATGCGCGGCGAGCGAGAGGCGATCGAGCATCGCGGCCGCTATGTGCTGATCGAGCGGCCGCGCCGGCTGGTCTTCACTTGGGTCTCGCCGGGGACCGATTGGCGGCTCTCTCTGGTGAGCGTGGTCTTCACCCCGGTCGCGGGCGGGGTCCGCATCGATCTCGAGCATGAGGGCTTGCCCGACGCCGACCGCACGCGGCGGCATCAGCGCGGCTGGGGCACGATTCTGGAGAAGCTCGGGAAGCTCGCCGAAGCGTTGTCGAGCGGACATGGAACGGCCGTAACAGGAAAGGAATAGTGCGATGGCGGATGCGACCCATATTCACGACAAGCGGTTTCCGAATGAGAGCGCCGAGTATCGGCGCTCGCGCGACGCGCTGCTCGAGGAGGAGATGACGCTGCGCCGGCAAACGGAGGCGGTCGCCGCCAAGCGCCGCGCCTTGGTGCCGGGAGGCGAGGTCCGCGAGGATTATGTCTTCGAGGAGGGCGAGGAGGCAAAGCCGGTGCGGCTATCGGCCTTGTTCGGCGACAAGCCGACCTTGGTCGCCTACAGCTTCATGTATGGCCCCAAGATGGAGCGGGCTTGCCCATCCTGCACCGCGATGCTCGACTCCCTCGACGGCGCCGCCCGTCATGTCGGTCAACGCGCGAGCCTCGTGGTGATCGCCAAGTCCCCGATCGCCCGCATCAGGGCCTTCGCGCGCGAGCGCGGCTGGACCCGCCTTCGGCTCCTGTCGTCGGCCGGCAACAGCTACAACGCCGACTATCATGGCGAGGACGCCAAGGGCTCGCAATGGCCGATGCTCAACGTCTTCACCCGCCATGACGGGACCATCAGGCACGCCTATGGCACCGAGCTGCTGTTCGCGCCGAGAGAGCCCGGTCAGGACGGGCGCCATGTCGATTCGATCTGGCCGCTCTGGAACGTGCTGGACTTCACGCCCGAGGGACGCGGCACCGATTTCTACCCGAAGCTCAGCTACGGGTAGACGGAGGACGGACGACAGAGACAGAGGACAGAGGAGCCCCGACGGAGCCGGTTCATCTGTTGCTCTGTCATCCGTCCTCCGTCGCAAGCCAGACAACAGGCGACGGAAGCGATCGTCGGTTCTTCGGTCGTCCTTCCTCTATTGGACCAAGGCCTGGAAAAGCCCTAGCAAGGAGGATCGCCAGCGGCCCGAGGAGACCTGCAACAGATGCCGGAGCGGATCGTCATCGTGGGAGCGGGCCAGGCCGGTTTCCAGCTCGCGGCGTCGCTGCGCGAGGAGGGGTTCGCCGGCAGCGTCACCCTCATCGGGGACGAACCCGATCTCCCTTATCAGCGCCCCCCGCTTTCCAAGGCCTATCTGAAGGGCGAGGTCGACGAGAGCAAGCTGCATTTCCGCACCGAAGCGTTCTTCGCGCTTCACCGGCTCGCGCTGCGGCGCGGCGAGCGCGTCGAAAGCCTGGACAGGCCGCGGCAGCGCGTGAGCTTGGCGTCGGGCGAAACGCTCGCCTACGACCACCTCGTCCTCGCCACCGGAGCCCGGAACCGGACGCTCGACATTCCGGGCGCCGGGCTCGACGGGGTGGTGCAGTTGCGTTCGCGCGCCGATGCCGACGCGCTTCGGCAAAGGCTTGGCGCCGCCCGCAAGCTCGCCATCGTCGGGGCGGGCTTCATCGGGCTCGAATGCGCGGCGGTGGCGAGGGCCAAAGGGGTCGCCGTCACGGTGGTCGAGAGCGCCTGGCGGCCGATGCCGCGCGCGCTCTCGGTCGAGACCTCGCAGGCCTTCCACCGGCTGCACGCCCAGCAAGGGGCCGAGCTCATCTACGGGGACACGGTCTCGGCGTTCCTCGGAGAGGCAGGCCGTGTAACGCGGGTCGCGACGGCTGGAGGGCAGAGCTTCGCGGCCGATCTCGCCCTCGTCGGCATCGGCGTCCTGCCGAATGTCGAGCTTGCCGCCGATGCCGGCCTCGTGACCGCGAACGGCATCGTGGTCGATGAAGCGCTTCTCACCGAGGATCCCGCGATCTCGGCGATCGGAGATTGTGCCAATTATCGCTCGAGCTTCGCGGACGGTGCCTTTGTGCGGCTCGAATCGGTCCAGAACGCGGTCGATCAGGCCCGCTGCGTCGCGTCGCGGCTCGTGGGACGGCCAAAGCCCTATGCGAGCGTGCCCTGGTTCTGGAGCGACCAGGGCAAGACGAGGCTGCAGATCGCCGGCCTCTGCATCCCGCATGAGCAAACCGTGCTGCGGAGAGGCGCGAGGGAAGGCGCGTTCTCGGTCTTCTGCTTTCGCCGAGGCAGGCTGATCGGCGTCGAATCGGTCAATTCTCCGGCCGACCATATGGCGGCGCGTAGGCTTCTCGGCGGGGGACCGGAAATCTCGCCGGAGCAAGTCGCGAGCCCGTCCTTCGACCTCAGGGCGGCGGTCGGCGCTGCCGTGGCTAGGAGCCCGGCGCAGTGACGCCCCGTCCGAGGTCGGATGAAGGGCGCCCGCCTCGACCTCTCCCTTGGTGGGTCCCACGAGTGGCTAGCTCGAGCGAACATCGTCCCATCAAGGGAGAGGTGGCGCGCTTGCTTGCGAGGCATCACCCTTCCCGCTCGCCCCAGAGCTTGCCAGGGCGCCGTCCTCGGTCACCTCGCCACCCGGACGCTGCGCCTGAACCGTGCCAATCGGAACGGCGTCGGATCGACGATGGGGGTCGCGCCGGTCACGAGATCGGCGGCGAGCTTGCCGGCGCCCGGCCCGATTCCAAAGCCATGGCCGGAGAAGCCGGTGGCGATGACCAGCCCCGGCATGGCCTCGACCTTGGAGATCACCGGCACGGCGTCCGGCGTCACATCGATCAGGCCACCCCAGGAAGCCGCGACCTTCATGTCGCGGAAGAACGGGAAGGCGGCGGCGACCTTGCCCTTCGCCTCCTCGAGCATGGGTCGATCGGGGGCGGGATCGAGCACCCTGACCGCCTCGAAGGGCGAGGAGGCGTCGAGCTTCCAGCGCCGCGGGATGCGCCATTCCTCGAGGAAGCGCCCGGCGACGCGCAGCCTCACCTCGTTCCATCCCTTGATCAGAGAGGGGAAGAAATCGAAGAACAAGCGGAAGGAATCGGGCGTGATATGCGAGATGGTGCCGTTGCGGCGCGCCACCGAATAGCCGCCGTCGAGCCGCTTGCGGAAAGCGAAATCCGAGCCGCCGACCGTGACCTCGGGCCCGCCCTCCATCGGGGTCGTGGCGAAGACCGAGGAGAGCATCTTGAGCTGCGGCAGATCGATGCCCTCATTGCCGCAGAACAGCCGCGACCAGGCGCCGCCCGCCAGGATCACCGTGTCGCAAGCGATGCGGCCCTTCTCGGTGACGACCCCTGCTACCCGTCCCGCCGCGAGATCGAGCCCGCGCACGGCGCAATTCTCGAGGATCTTGGCACCATGCCGGCGGGCCGTCGCCGCGATGGCGGGCGCGGCCTTCTGGGGCTCGGCCCGTCCGTCGGTCGGCGTCATCAGCGCGCCGGCGAATTTACGCTTGGCGGCGGGGAGAATCTCGGCGAGCTCGCCGGGGGCTACGATGCGCGATGTGATCTGATAGATGCGGGCTTGGTCGAGCCAGGCCTGCTGCGCCGCCATTTCCCTGTCGGTATCGCAGAGATAGAGGACGCCGCAGCGCCTGAAGCCGGTCTCGGCTTCGCAGGTGGTGTTCATCTCGGCCCAGAGACGCTGGCTTTCTAGGCAGAGCGGCATCTCGGCGAGGTCGCGGCCCATGGCGCGCACCCAGCCCCAATTACGGCTCGACTGCTCGCAAGCGACCGTTCCCTTCTCGCAAACCGCGACATCGACGCCCTTTTGCGCAAGATAGAGCGCGGCGCTCACCCCGATGATGCCGCCGCCGATCACCACCACCTCGGCGCGCCGCGGCAGCGCGGCGTCGCTCTCGATCTTGTCGATTGACGGCATCATGATCTCGGTCCTGCTCGGCTTGGGGTGGCTCTGGCGGAGCTTGAAGCAGAAGCGCCGGTGCCGCAATCATGTGCTCGCTTCGAAATCGGCCTTCGCACATCCGCTGCGATCGCGGGGCGGCAAAAGTGATGATGCGCCGCGTGCACGAATGCGAGGGCATTCCACAAGATTCTCTGCCTCAATTTGTCCATGTTGTTACCCCAAGAGGGAATATCCTCCCTATAGGGGGAATGGCATTCGGGCATTGGAGACGGGCCATGGAAGACCGCGAGGACGAACACCAGGCAGGAGCCGCCACCGATGCGGAAGCGAGGCGCCGGGGGCGGCCATTCCGGCCTGCTCGTCGGGCGATTGGTTTACCGCGATATTGCATTGCAACATCGTGGGAGGCGCTCAGCGGCCGTGAAAGCCCGCTCGAACTGTATTTCATCTGTTATTAACAGTTGTTGCGCTGCAACATCGACTCGGGAGATCGACGGCCGGCGAAGCCGCTCCCGCTCTATTTTTCGCTGTATTTGCAGCGGCGCCCGAGTGGAGTGCACCCCAGTGGTGCACTCCACGAGCGCCGCGCTGTTCGGCGCGCCAGGCTCTCGCCTGCGGGAAAGGAGGCGCCGCCGAGGCGCCCTGGCTGTATTTCAGCTGTATTTTCAGCCGGGCCCGCCTTGCAATGAAGCCGGCGCCCGGCCGCTTCGACGACGCTCGGCGCGCCTCCCCCCGCCCTGCCTGTATTTCACCTGTAGTTTACAGCGGCGGCGCATTAGGGCGTGTTGACATACATCGCGTGAGCCGGGATTTGAGACGAAATGGCCAGCTGGCAGGAGAAAATCGATGCCGATACTCCGGTATCGGCGAGGTTTTCGACGCACCAGATGGCCATTTCGTCCAAACCCCGAAGGGG
>JBIOEJ010000079.1:0-27664 GCA_044445965.1 Hyphomicrobiales bacterium | reverse complement strand
TCCTCCACCCCCGTCTCCGCCGCCCATGCCCATTGCTGGCGCCGGGGTCGAGGCAGTGGCGGCGGCGATGCAGAGGACGAGCGCGATCGAGGCGGGAGCAAAGCGTCGAGCTGCCCGGTTCAAGCGCTGCATGATCGTTCTCCGATGCTGCCGATAGTGAATGATCGACAACACGCGACCCGGCTGGCTTGTTCGCGCCGCAGGGGCGCGCACGAGGTCACGAGAGCGTGAGGCGGAAGTTCGAGGAGACGCCTCAGCTTCAGCCGAGCCGAGCAGCCTCTTCGCCTTGCCGGCCGGTGCCCGTTCTTATCACTCCGGCATGGGGGGAGGTGAGGGCGAAACCGTCATCAGCCGCGCCCCTTCGGCGACCTGCTGACCAAGCTCAGCCGCGAGTCCCGATACGATGCCGTCCGCCGGCGCTATGAGCGCATGCTCCATCTTCATAGCCTCGACGACCGCGAGCTGCTGGCCTTTCGCGACCGCCTGGCCCTCGCTGACCAGGAGCGCCACGAGCTTGCCGTGCATCGGCGACCTCACGATACCGTCGCCGTCCTCTTCGAGATGGTCGAGATCGACATCGAGCGGATCGATGAGCGAGACCGCGGTCTGGCGGCCGTTGCGGACGACCAGGACCTTGTCGCCGCCGCGCACCACGACGCCGCCGCCGTCGCCGAGCTCCGCGAGCTTGCGCGCGGCGTTCCACTCGATGTCGGGCCAGGCTTCGGCGTCTTGCCCAGGGGCCAAGAGGCTCGGGCCGCGCTCGTCGAAGAAGAGTTCGACATCGGCTTTCCCGGCCTCGGTCAGCACGGGCAGGAGCGTATGCCGGCGGCCGGCCAATTCGAAGCCTTGGCGGATGCTCCATGGATCGAAGAGCCATTCGCGCGAGCCGAGCCTGCCGCGGACGAGGAGCGACGGATTGAACTTGTCATATTCCATCTTCAAGAGCTGCGCCGTGCCCGCCGCCACCGCCTCCGGGTCGACCGGCCGCTCGGCCGCGCCCAGCCGTTCGAGGTTGCGTTCGATGAAGCCCGTGTCGACGGAGCCGTCGCGGAACTCCTCGGCATCGACCAGCGTCTTGAGGAAGGCGACATTGCATTTCGGCCCGGCGACGATGGTGCTCGCCAGCGCCCCCGAGAGGCGGTCGAGCGCCTCCTCGCGCGAGGCGCCATGGGCGATGATCTTGGCGATCATCGGGTCGTAGAAGGGCGTGACCTCGCCGCCCTCCTCGACGCCGGAATCGACCCGCACCCCCGTGCCGGAAGGGAGCTTCAGGGCGAACAGCTTGCCGGTCGAAGGCAGGAAGCCTTTCTCGGGGTCTTCGGCATAAAGCCTCGCCTCGACCGCGTGGCCGCCGATCGACAAATCCTCCTGATCGAAGGGCAGGGGTTCGCCGGCCGCGACCCGCAACTGCCATTCGACGAGGTCGAGCCCGGTGATCGCCTCGGTCACCGGGTGCTCCACTTGCAGGCGGGTGTTCATCTCCATGAAGTAGAAGCCGTCGGGGCGCAGCGCGCCGCCCCCATCGGCGATGAACTCGACGGTACCCGCCCCGACATAGCCGACGGCGCGCGCCGCCTCGACGGCGGCTTGGCCCATGGCGGCGCGCACCTCCGGCGTCATGCTCGGGGCGGGCGCTTCCTCGATCACCTTCTGATGGCGGCGTTGCAGCGAGCAGTCGCGCTCGAAGAGATGCACCACATGGCCATGCGTATCGCCGAACACCTGCATCTCGATATGGCGGGGCGACGGCACGTATTTCTCGATCAGGACGCGCGGATCCCCGAAGGCATTCTCCGCCTCGCGCTGCGCCGCATCGAGCGCCGCGTCGAAGTCCTGCTGGCGATCGACGCGCCGCATGCCCTTGCCGCCGCCGCCGGCTATGGCCTTGATGAACACCGGGTAGCCGGTCTCATAGGCCTTCTGGCGCAGGAAATCGGGCTCCTGGCGCGCCCCGTGATAGCCGGGCACCACCGGCACGCCGGCTCTCTCGGCGAGCGTCTTTGCCGCGTCCTTGAGGCCCATGGCGCGGATCGCGGCGGCCGGCGGCCCCACGAAGATGATGCCGGCTGCCGCGCAGGCCTCGGCGAACTCGGCGTTCTCGGAGAGGAAGCCATAGCCCGGATGGATCGCTTCGGCGCCCGCATGGCTCGCGACCTCGATGATCGCGTCGGCGCGCAGATAACTCTCCGCGGCGGCTGGCGGCCCGATGCGATGCGCCTCGTCTGCGAGGCGCACATGCGGCGCGTGGGCATCGGCGTCCGAATAGACCGCGATGGTGTGCAGTTTCAGGCGCTTGGCGGCGCGGATGACGCGGCAGGCGATCTCGCCGCGATTGGCGATGAGGACCGAGGAGAACATTCGCTTGTCCTTCGAGGCGGCCGACGCAGCAGGCCGTGGCGTAACCGATCAAGCCGCGTGGGCCGCGTCAAGGGCGCGCTTACCTCTCCGGCAAGGGAAGAGGTGGGCGGGAGCGCTATTCTTGCGGCTCTTCGCCCTCTCGCACCGGAAACAGCGCGCTTTGACCGATGACGAGGGTCGGCTTGCTCTTGCCGGCAGGCGCCGACAAGGTCTGCAGGATACGCAGGTTCATCAGCTCCGGATTCCCCTTCAGCATGCGCGCGGCGTTGGCGAGGGAGCGCAGAGCCGCCTGTTCGCCGCGCGCCCGTTCGAGCGCCGCCTGGCCTTCGAGCTTCGCCCGCTCGACCTCGGAGAACAGCCGCCGCAGCTCGGGCGGCAAGGTCAATGCCGTGATGATCGCGGCCTTGATCTCACACCCCTTGATCGGGGACGGGATAAGCGCGCGCAACGCCTCGGCGAACTTCGATCTTTCCGCGAGAAGCGTTTCGAGGCTGCGCTCCGCCGCGAGTGCGATCAGCGCCTGCTGCACGGCGAGGGTGATGTGCTGCTTGTGGTCCTGCTCGAAGGCGGTGCGCACATCGACGATCGAGAAGGTCACGCTCGCCGATAGGCGCAGCACCAGCCTGTCCGCGCTCACCGCCTCGACCGGCCCGACCGGCAAGAGCTGGTCCGGCTTCGGGACGGCGTAGAAGGAGCGCCTCCCTTGCATGAAGAAGCCGTTATAGTAGCGCCCGGCCGGCAATAGCCGAGCGAAACGCCCGTCCTCATAGAGAAGGCCATGCTGCCAATCATAGATGGTGGTGTGGGAGAAGCGCTTCGCCGCAGCGGTCGCCGGTCGTGCCCTGACGATCGCCACGACCACGACGACGATGACGACGAGCGCGGCGATCCCGCTCAAGATTTCTCCGCCATGCGGACTATCCATGACCGGTCCCTCATGCCAGCGGCGGCGTGCCAAAGCACCTCGCCGATGTCGTCACAAGCCCAAACCCCCGGCGCCGCGGAGGAGGAGCGGGGGCAGCGAGTGCCCGCAAGGCTCCTCCCCGGCTGCCTTGCGGCTGGCGCCGGGGGCGTGTGAGCGCATTCACGAAGTGCGTGGCCTCGAGCCCTTTCCGCCGGCCGCGCCCGCAAGGGTCGTCGCGCGTCGAGGCTCAGGCCTGGGGGTAACCCCGCCTTGTTATCTCATCGTCCCGAGGCGGCGTCCAGAAGAGCTGATCGCCCGGCCGGTCGATCGGCGCGTCCTTGTTCGCGAGAGGTTGAAATCGACGCCCTTGACGGTCACCGATTTTGCGGCCAATCCGCCGGTAGCGAATGGCGGAGCCACTCATGCGCATAGGGCTTCGGGATGCGATGCGCGCGGTGCTAGCGGATTGGCGCTGCGACCTTGATCCGGCCTGGCGCGAGGTCGTCGGGGGCGTGGAGCTCGCCTTCGACCAGATCGATCCCGACCTTACGCTGGAAGTCTGGGAGCCGATCTTTCCGGCGCGTCGCGGCAAGCCGTTTCCCGGCGCGCCCCGGGGTGCGCATCTCTTCCGCGCCTTCGACGGCCTCGAGCCCAGCGTGGTGCGGTGCGTGATTCTAGGCCAGGATCCCTATCCTTGTCCCGCCTTCGCCACCGGCCGCGCCTTCGACGCAGGCAACGTCGCCTCGTGGCGCGAGCTCGAGAAGATGTTCTCGACGAGCGTGCGCACCGTGATGCAATTGATCTGCGCCGCGCGCACGGGCGATGCATCCTATGCGCGCTCGACCAGCGAATGGCCGCGTTTGCTCGCCGACATCGAAAGCGGCCGCATCGCCCTCGAACCCGCTGCGAAACTCGCGGATCGTTGGGTGCGCCAAGGCGTGTTGCTGCTGAACGCGGCGCTCACGCTCAGCCGCTTCCAGGTGAACCTCGATCCGCATCAAGCGCTCGGCCATCTCCCGCTCTGGCGACCGCTGATCGTCGCCGTATTGCGTCACCTGGCGGCTTCGCGACAACCGTTGATCTGCATCGGCTTCGGCAAGGCGGCTGCGCAAGCCCTGCATCAGGCGGGTATCGGAAATGGCGGTGCGAAGGACACGGCCGTAAGCGCTATCATCCTCGATCACCCCGCCGGCGGCGACGCCATGCTGGCTGGCGGAAATCCCTTCGTCGAATGCAATCTGCGGCTGCAAGCGATGGGGGTGGAGCCGGTTGATTGGTGAGCGCGTGCGCCGGCAGGGTCAGCGGCCCTACATCCGGAACACCCCGAACCGGGTCTCCTCGATCGGCGCGTTGAGGCAGGCCGACAGCGCGAGCGACAGCACGCGGCGCGTCTCGGAGGGCAGGATGACGCCGTCATCCCATAGCCGCGCCGTGGCGTAATAGGGGGAGCCTTCCTCCTCGATCTTGGCCCGGATCGGCGCCTTGAACTCGGCCTCCTCCTGCGCGCTCCAGGCCTTGCCTTCGGCTTCGAGATTGTCGCGGCGCACGGTCGCGAGCACGCTCGCGGCCTGCTCGCCGCCCATCACCGAGACGCGGGCATTGGGCCACATGAACAGGAAGCGCGGCTGATAGGCGCGCCCGCACATGCCGTAGTTTCCGGCCCCGAAGGAGCCGCCGACGATCACGGTGAGCTTCGGCACGCGCGCCGTCGCAACCGCGGTCACGAGCTTCGCCCCATCCTTGGCGATGCCGGTCGCCTCATATTGCTTGCCCACCATGAAGCCCGAGATATTTTGCAGGAAGATGAGGGGGATACGCCGTTGGCAGCATAATTCGATGAAATGGGCGCCTTTCAGCGCGCTTTCGGAAAAGAGTATCCCCGCATTGGCGAGGATGCCCACCGGAACGCCGTGCAGCCTGGCGAAGCCGGTGACCAGCGTCTGGCCGTAGAGCGCCTTGAACTCGTCGAATTCCGAGCCGTCGACGAGGCGCGCGATGATCTCGCGCGGATCATATTGCTTCTTGAGATCGGTCGGCACGATCGCTTCGAGCTGATCAGCAGGATGCAATGGCTCGCGCGGTTCGGCAAGGACGATGTCGATCTCCTTGCGTCTATTGAGGTTTCCGACGATGCGCCGGGCGATGGCGAGCGCATGAGCGTCGTCGAGCGCGTAATGGTCGGCGACGCCAGATTGGCGCGCATGCACATCGGCCCCTCCGAGCTCTTCCGCCGAGACGACCTCGCCGGTCGCGGCCTTCACCAAGGGCGGGCCGGCGAGGAAGATGGTGCCCTGCTCGCGCACGATGATAGTCTCGTCGGACATCGCCGGCACATAGGCGCCCCCCGCCGTGCATGAGCCCATCACCACCGCGATCTGCGGGATGCCGAGCGCGGACAGATTCGCCTGGTTATAGAAGATGCGGCCGAAATGCTCGCGGTCGGGGAACACCTCCGTCTGATGCGGCAGGTTGGCGCCGCCCGAATCCACGAGATAGATGCAAGGCAGGCGGTTCTCGCGCGCGATCTCCTGGGCGCGCAGGTGCTTCTTCACGGTGAGCGGGTAATAGGTGCCGCCCTTGATGGTGGAATCGTTGCAGACGATCATCGCCTCGCGCCTCTCGACGCGCCCGATTCCGGCGATCATGCCGGCTGCGTGGATATGGTCGCCGTAGAGGCCGCTCGCGGCGAGAAGCCCGATCTCGAGGAAGGGCGAGCCGGGGTCGAGAAGCCGCATGACCCGCTCGCGGGGCAACAGCTTGCCGCGCGCCACATGCCGCTGGCGCGCCCTTGCCGAGCCGCCCTCGGCCACGGCGGCGCGCCGGACGCGGAGCTCAGCTGTAAGCTTTGCCCATTCGTCCGCGTTCGCCGCAAAATCGGGCGAGCTGGCGTCGAGCTTGGGCTTCAGGATGGTCACTGCGCAGGCCTCCGGCCGAAATGGCGGGTGCGCAAGATGGCGCGGGCGCCGAGAAATGGGAAGAGAGCGGTCGCGCGATCGAACGATCTCAGCGCACATCGACGATATAGGTCAGCGACGAGCAGCCGCTGCGCCCCTGCACGACGGCGCAGATCTTGATCGCATAGCTGTCGGGACCCCTGTAGCCTTTGAACGGCAGATACAGGAATTTGGTGGCTCCGGTCTTCGCCAACACGCCATGCGGCGGCGGCTTCAAGAAGGAAGCGCTCGTGAATCTGTAGCCCGGCCCTTCCTTGAAGGCCATGGCGCAGGACTGCCCCGCCTGGGTCGTCACCTTCACCTCAACCTGATCATTTCGATCCGGGAAGAAGCTGAAGGGGCCGAATTGGCAAGCCGCATGCGCAGGCAGCGAGCCCGCGACGATCAGGCACGCGAACATCGACGCCGAGCTCCAGAGCTTCATGTCATTCATGCCTTTCCACCGCGGATTCATCCGACCTTCCGCTTGGCCTCGATCCACAGCGCCTCGAGCTCGTCGAGGCTCATGGCCTTCATCTCACGGTTCGCTCCCGCCGCAAGCGCCTCCATGGCGCGGAAACGGCGCTCGAACTTCTCGTTCGCGCCGCGCGCCGCTGCTTCCGGGTCGATATCGAGACGGCGCGCCAGATTGGCGACCGTAAACAGCATGTCGCCGACCTCGTCCGCGATGGCGGCCTGTTCCTTCGAAGCCATGGCGGCTTCGCACTCGGCGAACTCCTCGCGCAGCTTGGCGAGAATGGGTTCGGGCGTCGTCCAGTCGAAACCGACGCGGGCGGCGCGCGCCTGCAGCTTTTCGGCGCGGCTGAGCGCCGGCAGCGCCAGCGCGATGCCGTCGAGACTGCTCGCGGGCCGCGCGGCCTCGCCGGCGTTTCGGCCATGCTTGCGCGCCTTCTCCTCCTGCTTGATGCGTTCCCAGGCGGCATTGACCTGGTCGAGCCGCGCGCCACGCGCTTGCCCGAACACATGCGGGTGCCGGCGAACGAGCTTCTCGGTGATCGCAAGGACCACATCGCCGAACGCGAACGATCCCGCCTCGCTTGCCATCTGCGCGTGAAACACGACCTGGAGCAGGAGGTCGCCGAGCTCCTCGCACAACTCCCCCATATCGCCCTTCGCGATGGCGTCCGCGACCTCATAGGCCTCCTCGATCGTGTAAGGCGCGACGGTCGCGAAGCTCTGCTTCATGTCCCAAGGACAGCCGCTGTCCTTGTCGCGCAGCGCCGCCATGATGGCGATCAACGCGGCGATATCGCGTGACGGGACGAGGCCGGACGCTTCGCCGCCGGTCTTCGTCGCCACCGTCTCGGGCTTGGGCGCGTTGCCGGCAAGCTCGTCATTCATCTCGACAATCCTGAATTGCGCCTTTCCGGCGCAGCATGATCCCAGGCCTCCGGCTTGTCCAAACCGTCTCGTTCAAGTCGTCTTGTCCAAATCCTCGGTGAGCCACGCCTTGCCACATCGTCTCGTCTTTGGCACAAGCCCGCCGCGACATATCGATGATGGGCGCGACATGCAAAACGAGACGGCCGAACCGCGCCCATCCGATCGAATCCCGCGCATCCTCGTCAAGCTCTCGGGCGAGGCGCTGGCGGGGGAGGGCGCTTTCGGCCTCGATCCGCCGACGGTCGCGCGCATCGCGCGCGACCTCGGCGCCGTGCATGCGGGCGGCAGCCAAGTCGCGGTGGTCGTCGGGGGCGGGAACTTCTTCCGCGGCATCAAAGGCTTGGAGCAAGGCATCGATCGGGCGCGCGGCGATTCGATCGGCATGCTCGCAACGCTCATGAACGCGCTCGCCCTCGAAGGCGCCCTCGAATCGCTGGGCTTTCCGGCGCGCACTCAGTCGGCGGTGCCGGCTCCTTCCATCTGCGAATCCTATTCGCGCCAGCAGGCGCGCGACCATCTCAGCAGGGGCCGCATCGTGGTGCTCGGAGGGGGCACGGGCAACCCTTATTTCACTACGGATACGGCCGCCGTGCTGCGGGCGGCCGAGCTTTCCTGCGATCTCGTGGTCAAGGCGACGCAGGTCGACGGGGTCTATTCCGCCGACCCCAGGAAGGACCCGAAGGCCGAGCGTTTCAACGAGCTCACGCATGCCGAGGCGATCGCGCGCGATCTCAAGATCATGGATACGGCCGCTTTCGCCCTTGCTCGCGAGGCGCGGTTGTCGATAATCGTGGCAGCGCTCTCGGGTGAGCACGCCATCGCCGATGCGCTGTGCGGGCGACGTCCCTCGACCCGCGTCACGCCGTGATCGGCGATTTGGCGAGAATCCGGTGACGGCGGCAAGCGCCGACCGCACCGCTGAAACGACAGGAAACGCCATGCCGACTCCACCCCTCGATGTCGCCGAACTGAAGCGCCGCATGCAGGGAGCCACGCAAACATTCCGCCACGAGCTTGGAGGGCTGCGCACCGGGCGCGCCTCGGCGAGCCTGATCGAGCCGGTGACCGTCGAGGCCTATGGAACGCAGATGCCGATCAACCAGGTGGCGACGATCAGCGTGCCCGAGCCGCGCCTGCTGTCGGTGCAGGTCTGGGACAAATCCATGGTCGCGGCCGTGGACAAGGCCATTCGCAGCGCCAATCTCGGGCTGAGCCCGACGGTCGAGGGGCAGGTTTTGCGCATCCGCATCCCCGAGCTCAACGAGCAGCGCCGCAAGGAGATGGTCAAGATCGCCCATAAATACGCCGAGGATGCCCGGATCGCCGTGCGTCACGTGCGTCGCGACGGCATGGACCTGATCAAGAAGCTCGAGAAGGAGAAGGCGATCGCCGAGGACGATGTAGCGCGCCACCACGATCAGGTGCAGAAGGCGACGGACCAGGTGATCGGCGAGATCGACGCCATGTTGGCGGCGAAGGAAAAGGAAATCCTGCAGGTCTGACGCCGTGTCCTGCCGAAAGCTTTGCGGTGGAGAAGGACCGAGCTGCCATGCGAGATGACGTTGCAAGCACGGACTGCGCCGGCGGCCCGCGCCATGTGGCGATCATCATGGACGGCAATGGCCGTTGGGCGGCCAAGCGTGGACTGCCACGCCTCGAAGGGCATCGGCGCGGCGTCGAGGCGCTGCGCCGCACGGTTCGCGCCGCCATCGAGCTCGGCATCGCTTATCTGACGATCTACAGCTTCTCCTCGGAGAATTGGCGCCGGCCGGCCGAGGAAGTGGGCGATCTCTTCGGTTTGCTGCGGCTGTTCGTGCGCCGCGATCTCGCCGACCTGCATGCGCGCGCCGTCAAGGTGCGCTTCATCGGCTCCCGGGAAGGCTTGCCGCCCGATATCGCGGGCCTCCTCGCCGAGGCCGAGAACCTGACGCAGGCCAATGGCGGGCTCGCCCTCATCGTCGCCTTCAACTATGGCGCGCGGCAGGAAATCCTCGCCGCCGTGCGCGCCATTGCCAAGGCGGCCCTCGATGGGACGATCGACCTTGCCGGCCTCGATGAGGAAGGCTTCGAAAGGTTCCTGGGCACGGCGGGCATTCCCGATCCGGACTTGCTGATCCGCACCTCCGGCGAGCAGCGCCTGTCGAACTTCCTGTTGTGGCAATTCGCCTATACCGAATTCGTCTTCATGCCGGTGCTCTGGCCGGATTTCGATCGTTCGGCGCTCGAGGCTGCGATCAGCGAATTCAGGAGTCGCGACCGCCGCTTCGGCGGCCTCGGTTCGCCGGCTCCTTCGGTGAAGGAACGCGCGTGAGGGGCGCGGAACGCTCCCTCCTCACACGCCTGAGAGAACATGAGCTCGCTTCACGCGTGGCGTCGGCGCTCGGCCTGGCGGCGCTGGCGCTTGGCGCCACGGCCTTGGGCGGCGTGCTCTTCGCGTTGCTGTGGGCAGGCGCCGCCGTCTTCTTCTTTGCCGAGTTCCTGACGATGATCGCTTATCGGCCGCGAGCGACCGGCGCTTCGATCGGCGCCGTCGGCATCGCTGCCTCCGCGCTCGGCGTCGAACGGGGAGCGCTGCTCGCGGGCCTGGCGGCCATCTGCCTGGCGGCCCTGCTGGTCGCTGCCCGCGCCGAGACGAGCGCGACAAGGTCGTTCGGCGCGGCCGGATTGCTTTATGCCGCGTGCGTCGCTTTGCCGGTCATCGTCTTGCGGTCGGTGCCGATGCATGGATTTGCGCTGACCGTTTGGCTCTACGCGGTGGTGTGGGCCACCGATATCGGCGCATTTTTCATCGGCCGCAGGCTTGGCGGCCCGAAACTTTGGCCGCGGATCAGCCCGAGGAAGACCTGGTCGGGCCTCATCGGAGGAACGCTTACCGGCGTTGGGGCGGCATGGCTCGTCAATTCCTGGCTTGTTGCTGTGCCGCTCTCAGGCTCCGCCTTTTTGGCGGTCAGCGTGGTCGCGAGCCTCGCGGCCCATGCGGGCGACCTCTTGGAGTCGGCGCTCAAGCGAAAGTATAGCGTCAAGGATTCAAGCCAACTTATTCCAGGGCATGGCGGATTCATGGACCGGCTCGATGGGTTCGCGCTCGCTGCGCTCGCCGCGGCAACCGGCTTTTGGATCGCCCGATGAGCTTCGACCCGTGATCTCGCCCTCGTCACCGCTCGTCCGTCGACCGCCGTTCACCATGTTTGCAAGCAAGCACGGTGGGAGGCTTGCCACGCTTGCCGCCGCCTGCGATTTTATGCTCAACAAATCGTTAACGCCGCTAGCTGCCCTCGCTTGAGATTCTTGAGCGCGTCGCCGCCGGCCTGATCTTGCCACATTCGAACGACACCAAGGAACCGACATGAGCCTTCTCTCAGTGGCGACATCGATGATGCATATCCTGACCGGAAACATTATCCCGTTCCTGTTCGTGCTCGGCATCGTCGTTTTCGTTCACGAGCTGGGCCATTTCATCGTCGGCCGCTTGTGCGGGGTCGGCGTTTGGACCTTTTCCTTGGGGTTTGGGCCGGAGCTGTTCGGCTTCAATGATCGGCATGGCACTCGCTGGCGTCTCGCCGCGGTGCCGCTCGGCGGCTATGTGAAGTTCTATGGCGATCAGAACGCCGCAAGCATGCCGGCGGATGAGGCCGAAATGGGGAAGATGACGCCCGAGGAGCGGCGCAGGAGCCTTCCGGCGCAGCCGATCTGGGCGCGGGCCCTGATCGTAGCCGCCGGTCCGATCGCGAATTTCCTCCTGGCGATCGTGGTCTTCTCGGGAACGGCCTATTTCTACGGCAAGCAGACGATCACGCCGCGCCTCGAGCGCATCGAGCCGGCGAGCGCTGCGGAGGGGGCCGGCTTTCACCCCGGCGATGTCGTCCTCAAGATCGACGGGCAACCCATCCGCGGGTTCGCGGAACTGGCGCAGACCGTGAACGGCCATCCGGGCCAGACCATGACCTTCATCGTCGAGCGTGAAGGCAAAGAGCTGAGCCTCGTCGCGACGCCGGTCCTGACGAGCGTCAAGACGCCCTTCGGCCGGCAAAGCATCGGCATATTGGGGGTTCGCCCCTCGAGCGATCCGAAGGACCTCCACTATGCTTATCCGTCATTGCCTGGGGCCTTGGCGATCGGCGTATCCGATACGTTCGGCTTCGTCGAGCGGACATTGAGCTACGTCGCCGGCATGATCGTGGGGCGCGAGTCCGCGTCGCAGCTTTCGGGCCCCCTCGGGATAGCCCAGGCGGTCGGGGTCGTCGCGAGCTGGGGCGTCGTCCCGCTGCTCAACTTCATGGCCTGGATGTCGGTGTCGGTCGGACTCATCAACCTGTTCCCGATCCCCCTGCTCGACGGCGGGCATCTGCTGTTCTACGCGATCGAAGGCTCGCGCGGGCGTCCTTTGAGCGAAAGGGCGCAGGAGGTCGGCTTCCGCACGGGGCTCGCCTTCGTCGTTGCGCTGATGTTGTTCGTCGCCTTCAACGATCTTTGGCGGATGTTCACCCCCTGAAGGGCCTTCGCTGCGTCCGGTCCGAGGCCGTGGGAACCGGCGAATTTGATATCGCCTCTACGTCCGGTCTCGAGGCCAGCGGCTTTGCCGGCGACGCAAACGCCAATCCGGCGTGAAAACGCGCTATTCGGCGGGTGTTTTCGTGAGGTTTGACCTTTGCGGGTCCGCAGGGCGTGGCCTTCAGGTCACGCCCCTCGGATAAATGTCCCCTTGGCGCTGCGAAGTGATTGCACTCGCTCGGAAACCGGATAGAAGATCAATGAACGAGAATCCCGGGCGAGTGTCCCGGGGACCGGGCGCGCATTGTTGGCGAGAGCGGTGACGGACGATGATTGATTGGGCTTCACTTCGGCTCTCCGTGTTTCGGGGAGCCGCGATCGCGGCGATCCTGGTGCTAGGAGTTGTCCCGGCCTTCGCCCAGCAAGTGATCGTGCGCGGCAACGCCAGCGTCGATCCGGAAACCGTGAAGCCCTACGTCACGCGAGACGGCCACCTGCTCGATCCGGTGACGGCCAAGGCCGAGCTCGACAAGGCCGGTTTCTTCCCGGGGGCGACGGTCACGAGGCAAGGCCCGAATTTGGTCGTCACCATCATGGCGAAAGCGCAGATTTCGCGGGTGGTCTTCGAGGGTAACAGCAAGCTCAAGACCGATACGCTCGAATTGACGGCGCAGTCGAAGTCGCGCGGCCCCTTCAGCCAAGCCGTGGTCGATGGCGATGTGCAGCGCCTCAAGGACCTCTATCGGACGCAGGGACGCGGCCATGCCGATGTGTCGGTACGGGTCGTCGACCTGCCGAACGGCAAGGTCGATGTCGTTTTCACGATCAAGGAAAACGAGAAGACCGGGGTGAAGGAGATCAAGTTCATCGGCAACCAGGCAGTATCGAACTGGCGGCTGAAGTCCATCATGACCACGACCGAGTCGAACTGGCTGAGCTTCTTCAAGACCTCCGACATCTATGATCCCGATCGCGTCGCCGCGGATCTCGAGCAGATACGCCGCTACTACCTCAAGACCGGCTATGCGGATTTCAGGGTCGTTTCCTCGGACGCCACATTCGACGAGGCGCGCGGCGGCTGGGTGCTCACCATCGTGCTGGACGAGGGTCCGCAATATCGCATCGGCGATGTGCGCGTCGAGTCGCATATCCCGAACGTCGATCCCGACCAGCTTCGTAATGTCCTGCGCACCTCGACCGGAGACGTCTACAACGCCGAGCTGGTGGAGAAGAGCGTCCTTGCGGTCACGGGCCAAGTCGGCGCCAAGGGCTATGCGTTCGGTCAGGCGCGACCCGTCGGCACGCGCGATCCGGCCACGCACACGGTTTCGCTCGGCTACATCATCGAGGAAGGTCCTCGGGTGTTCATCGAGCGTATCGACATCAAGGGTAATACGCGCACCCATGACGATGTGATCAGGCGCGAGATCGATCTCAGCGAGGGGGACGCCTACAACAAGGTGTTGATGGACCGGGCCGAACGCCGTTTGAATAACCTCGGCTATTTCAAAACGGTCAAGATCACCAACGAGCCGGGATCCACCCCTGATCGCATCATCGTCATCGTCGATGTCGAGGATCAGCCGACCGGCGCCTTCTCGGTTTCCGGCGGCTATTCCACATCCGACGGCGTCATCGGCGAGGTGTCGGTCACGGAGAGCAACTTCCTCGGCCGCGGGCAGTTTGTCCGTCTGGCGGGCTCGCTCGGCCAACGTTCGAACGGCGTCGAATTCTCCTTCACCGAGCCCTATTTCCTCGGACGGAGATTGGCGGCAGGCTTCGACCTGTACACCAAGTACCAGGACAACACCAAATACGCGCTTTATACGAGCCGCACGTCCGGCGGCCAGCTCCGCCTCGGTTTGCCGCTCACCGAGCAATGGACCTTCATTATGCGCTACGCGCTCTTCGTGACCGAGATCAGCATCCCGAACACGACGACGCAACCGTTCGACGATTGTAGCGTTCCGATTCCCGGCATAACGACGCTCAACGCGGATGGTACGGTCAACCTGGCGTCCTGCACGGCGAATGGAGAGGCGACAGTCGCGTTGAAGCAAGCGAAGGGTACGACGCTTACCTCCGCGCCGGGCTACACCCTCGACTATAATACGGTCGACAACCTGCAGAACCCACATGCGGGCATGCTCGCCGAGGTGAAACAGGATTTCGCCGGCGCGGGTGGCGATTCGAAGTATGTGCGCACGGTGGGCGTCGCCAAATATTATTACGAGATGTATGATGACGTTGTCGCCCTCTTCAAAGTCCAGGGCGGCTATCTCTGGGGCTTCGGCGGCGACAAGCTCAAGATCACCGACAACTTCAATATCGGTCCGGAGCTGGTGCGCGGCTTCGCTCCCTCGGGCATCGGCCCGCGTGACCTCAATGGCGATTTCAAGAACAATCCGCTCGGAGGCACGACCTATTACGGGGGCTCGATCGAAATTCAATTCCCGATTTGGGGCGTGCCCCGCGAAATCGGCATCAAGGGCGCCGTGTTCGCCGATGCGGGAACATTGTTCGGCTATAAGGGACAGAAGTTCTTCCCTGGGTTTTATGGCGGAACGGCTACCAACCCGGTCAATTGCAATCCGGCGAGCGGTTCTTTTGCCCAGATCACACCGACTCTCGTCAGCGAATGCGTGAATGTGCATGATTCGAATGTCATACGCTCGTCCGTCGGCGGTTCGCTCATCTGGAACTCGCCGCTTGGGCCGATCCGCTTCGATCTCGCCTACGCCTTGACCAAGGACAAATTCGACCGCCTGCAGGTTTTCCGCTTCTCCGGCGGCTCGAAGTTCTGAGCGGAGCTACGACCAAGCTCGAGGCGCCCGGCGCCTCGACAGTTCGGCGAGACACCGTGTCCGATCCGGTTTTCTTCGAGCCTGCTCGCGTCCTGACCCTTGCGGAAGCGGCAGCGCTCGTGGGGGCCGCGGCTCCCGCGCCTGAATATGGCGAGGCACGCGTGGCCGGGCTCGCGGCGATCGACCGCGCCAAGCACGGCGACCTGACCTTCCTGGACAACCCGCATTATCTCGACGCGCTGGCGCACACCAAGGCGCTTGCCTGCCTGGTGGCGCCGAAGAACGCGGCGCGAGTTCCCTCCCATGTCGTAGCGCTGGTCGTGGCGGATCCGTATCGGTCCTTTGCGCGTCTTGCCGGTGCGCTGTTTCCGACGGCGCTGCGCCCCGCCTCGGCATGCGGGACAAGCGGGGTGTCGCCGGGGTCTTTCGTCGATCCGACTGCGAGGCTCGAAGCTGGGGTGAACGTCGATCCCGGGGCTGTGATCGGGCCTCGCGCCGAGATCGGATCAGGAAGCTTGGTCGGCGCCAATGCGGTGATCGGGCCTTCGGTGCGGATCGGGCGCGATTGCTCGGTCGGGGCCTGCGCCTCGGTAACGCACGCGCTCATCGGCAACCGCGTCATCCTGCATGCGGGTGTGCGTATCGGGCAGGACGGGTTCGGCTTCGCCATGGGACCTCAAGGCCATATGAAGGTACCCCAGCTCGGTCGCGTCATCATACAGGACGATGTCGAGATCGGCGCGAACACCACTATCGATCGCGGCGCGAACCGCGACACCATGATCGGGGAAGGCACCAAGATCGACAATCTGGTCCAGATCGCCCACAACGTCGTCATCGGCCGACATTGCGTGATCGTTGCGCAGGTCGGCATATCGGGCAGCGTGACGCTCGACGATTTCGTGGTGCTCGGCGGACATGTCGGCATCGTCGGCCATCTGCATATCGGCAAGGGGGCCCAAATCGCGGGTTCGAGCAACATTACCCGCAACGTGCCGGCAGGCGCGCGCTGGGGCGGCACGCCGGCAAAGCCTACTCGGGACTGGTTTCGCGAGATGTACCTGCTCACGATGATGGCCAAGCGCTGGCAACGAGGCGAACGCGAAGGTCTTGGCAAGCCAGCCGAGAAAGGTGAGGGGCGGGCGCTGGAACCCGATTCGGGGAGGGATTAGACCGATGGGCGATACGCCAAGCTCACTCGATACGGCCGATATCCTCGAGATACTGAGCTATCTCCCGCACCGCTATCCGTTCCTGCTCGTCGACCGCATCGTGGAGATGAAGGGGGATACGAGCTGCATCGGCATCAAGAACGTCACCTATAACGAGCCGCAATTCAACGGCCATTTCCCCGGCCGCCCGATCATGCCTGGCGTCTTGTTGATCGAAGGCATGGCCCAGACGGCGGGAGCCCTGTGCGCGCGGACCGTGACACCGCGCCCGAAGGCCGTCTATTTCATGACCATCGACAAGGCGAAGTTTCGCAAGCCCGTGATCCCCGGCGACGTGGTCGAATACCACATGACCAAGATCAAGAATCGCCTCAACATGTGGTGGTTCCGCGGCGAGGCGAAGGTTGCGGGCGGGCTCGTGGCCGAGGCCGAGATCGCCGCGATGCTGGTGCGCGATTGACCGTGGCGATGAGCGAGATCCACGGCACCGCCATCGTCGAGGATGGCGCGCGCCTAGGGAGCGAGGTGCGCATCGGCCCATACTGCATGGTCGGGGCACAGGTGGTGCTCGGCGATGGCTGCGAGCTCTTGAGCCACGCGGTGGTCGCTGGACGCACCAGCATCGGGCCTCTGACGCGCATCTTCCCCTTCGCCTCGATCGGCCATCAACCGCAGGATCTCAAATATGCGGGCGAGGCCTCGACCTTGTCGGTCGGCGCGCGCTGCATCATCCGCGAGGGCGTGACCATGAATCCCGGCACGACGGGCGGGGGCATGCGCACTGCGGTCGGCGACGACTGCCTGTTCATGGCCAATGCCCATGTGGCGCATGACTGCATCGTCGGCTCGAACACGATCCTCGCCAACAACGTCATGCTGGCGGGGCATTGCCGCATCGGCGACTTCGTCATTCTCGGTGGCGGCTGCGCGGTGCAGCAATTCGTGCGGATCGGCGATCACGCCTTCGTCGGCGGTCTCTCCGGTCTCGAGAACGACCTGATCCCCTACGGCATGGCGCTCGGCAATCGCGCCCATCTCGCCGGGCTCAATATCGTGGGGCTGAAGCGGCGCGGCTTCTCGCGTGAGGAGATGCATGATTTGCGGCGCGCCTACCGGCTGCTGTTTGCCGATGAAGGCACCTTGAAGGAGCGCCTCGAGGATCTGGCCGCCGAGTTCGCTCAGCATCGCATCGTGCACGAGGTGCTCGACTTCATCCGCGATGGCGGCGAACGGGCCCTTTGCACCCCGCGCGACGGGCAAGGCCAGAAGCCGTGAGCCTGGGCGGCCCCGCGAGGGCCGGTGCGCCCTCGCCGCAGCAAGGCCCTATAGCCCTCCTCTGCGCGGGTGGCGCTTTGCCCTTCGCCGTCGCCGAGGCGATGCGCGCCGCCGACCGTCGGCCTGTCATCGTCGCGATCAGGGGCATCGCGGAACCCGAGCTCGACCGACTCGGTGCGACCTGGCTGTCGCTAGGGGAGTTGGGCAAGCTGTTCGCGCTGCTGCGTCGCGAGAATTGCGCCGGCGTCGTGCTGATCGGCGCGATGAACCGGCCGAGCCTGCGCTCGATGCGCATCGATCGGGTCGGCTGGAGCTACCTCTTCGACTTCCTGCGCAATATTCGCCGGGGCGATGACGGGATGCTGCGGGGCATGATGCGTTGGTTCGAGGATCGAGGTTTTCCGGTGATCGGCGTGGGCGAGGTCGCGCCCGAGCTGCTCGCGCCGGAAGGCGCCATGGGCAAGGTCGCGCCGCCTGCCGAGGCGCTCGTCAGCGCCGCGCGCGGGTTTGCCTGCCTCGACGCCTTGTCGCCCTTCGACGTCGGGCAGGCGCTGGTCGCCTTCGGCGAGCGCATCGTGGCCGTCGAAGGCGCCGAGGGTACCGACGCTTTGATCGACCGCGTCGCCGAAATCGCCCGGCAGGGGCGTGCCTCGCCCGCGGGTCGCGGCGGCTTGCTGCTCAAGGCCGCCAAGGTCGGGCAAAGCCTCAAGGTCGATCTGCCGGTCATCGGGCCACGCACCGTCGAGCGCGCGGCGGCCGCCGGCCTCGGCGGCGTGGTGGTCGAGGCCCATCGGGTCTTGGTGCTCGAATGCGCGGCGGTCGTCGCGGCGGCCGATGCCGCCGGCTTGTTTCTCGTCGGCCTGAAGCGCGGCCAAGAGAGATGAGCGCGACACCTGGCACGCCCGAAGCCCCAAGAGATGCGCCTCTGATCGCCATCGTCGCGGGCGAGGAGTCGGGCGACGCGCTCGGCGCGCCGCTCATGCGCGCTTTGCGGGACGTGCTGTCGCCGCGCGAAGTGGCTTTCCTCGGCGTCGGGGGCCACGCCATGGAAGCCGAGGGGCTGAGCAGCGTGTTTCCGCTGGCCGATATCGCGGTCATGGGCTTTTCCGCGGTGATCGCGCGCCTGCCTTTGCTCATCCGGCGGATGGGAGAGACGGCGGCGGCGATCATCGCGGCGAAGCCGGATATGCTCGTGATCATCGACAGCCCCGACTTCACCCATCGCGTCGCACGTCGCGTGCGCGCCAAGCTGCCGCGCTTGCCGGTGGTCGACTATGTCAGCCCCTCCGTATGGGCGTGGCGGCCCGGCCGTGCCCGCGCCATGCGCGGCTATGTCGATCATGTGCTGGCACTGCTTCCCTTCGAGCCGGATGTGCATCGCCGGCTCGGCGGACCGAGCTGCACTTATGTCGGACATCCCTTGTCGCAGCGCCTCGGCGATTTCACGCCCGACGCCGATGAGCAGGCGGCGCGGGAGGCCTCGCCGCCGAGCATGCTGGTGCTGCCGGGTAGTCGGCGCACCGAGGTCAGAAGGCTATTGCCGGTGTTCGGCGAGACGGTCGCGAATCTCGCCGCCCTTCGCCCGGTTCGGCCCATCTTGCCGGCCGTCGCCTGGCTCGCGGACGAGATCGCCGAGCAGACCAGCGCTTGGCCGGTCGTTCCGGAGATCGTGACCGGCGAAGCAGCCAAGCTATCGGCCTTCCGGCGCGCGCGCCTCGCGCTCGTCGCCTCCGGCACGGCGACGCTCGAGCTCGGGCTCGCCGGCGTGCCGATGGTTGCCGCCTACAAGGTCGGCGCCATCGAAATCCGCGTGCTGAGGGCGCTGGTGACCGCGCCCTTCGTGCTATTGCCCAATCTCATTCTAGGCCGGATGGCGATCCCGGAGTTCATCCAGGAGGCGTGCACCGCGCAGACCCTCGTCGCCGCGCTATTGCAGCTCCTCGACGACACTCCGGCTCGGCGCGCCCAACTGGCGGCGCTGGGCATCGTCCGCGAGCGCGTCGCGGTGCAAGGCGAGACCCCGGCGATGCGCGCCGCGCAGGTGGCGGTGGAGGCGATGCGCCGCCCAGAGCCGCCGCGACCCGATGGCATCTGACCGTCCCATGCGTTCCTTTGCGAGCCAGGGATCGGCAAGGCGAAGGCTTGTTCCCTGTCGATTGGATGGGCGTCTCGCGCCGATCGGCCTCAGCGCCTCTGCGCGAGCGGCGTGTAGTCGCGCCGGGGAGCCCCGGTATAGAGCTGGCGCGGCCGGCCGATCTTCTGGCTCGGATCCTCGATCATCTCCTTCCACTGAGCGATCCAGCCGGTGGTGCGGGCAAGCGCAAACAGCACCGTGAACATATCGGTCGGGAAGCCCATCGCCTTCAGGGTGAGGCCCGAATAGAAGTCGATATTCGGATAGAGCTTCTTCTCGATGAAATACTCGTCATGCAGCGCGATGCGCTCGAGCTCGAGGGCGACATCGAGCAGCGGATCGTCCTTGATGCCGAGCTCGTTCAGGACCTCATGGGTGGTGCGCTGCATGATCTTGGCCCGCGGATCGTAATTCTTGTAGACGCGGTGGCCGAAGCCCATCAGGCGGAACGGATCGTTCTTGTCCTTGGCGCGGGCGATGAATTGCGGGATGCGCTCCGGCGTGCCGATCTCGGCCAGCATCTTGAGGGCCGCCTCATTGGCGCCGCCATGCGCCGGCCCCCAGAGACAGGCGATGCCGGCGGCGATGCAGGCGAACGGGTTGGCGCCCGAGGAGCCGGCGAGCCTGACGGTCGCGGTCGAGGCGTTCTGCTCGTGATCGGCGTGCAGGATGAAGATGCGGTCGAGGGCGCGCGACAGCACCGGATTGATGTGATACTCCTCGCACGGCACCGCGTAGCACATCCGCAAGAAGTTCGACGTATAGTCGAGATCGTTCTTCGGGTAGATGAAGGGCTGGCCGATCGTATACTTGAAGGCCATGGCCGCGAGCGTCGGGATCTTGGCGATCATGCGGATCGAGGCGACCATGCGCTGGTGCTCGTCGGAGATGTCGGTCGAATCGTGATAGAAGGCCGAGAGCGCTCCGACCGCCGCCACCATCACCGCCATCGGGTGCGCGTCGCGGCGGAAGCCCTGGAAGAAGCGCGTCATTTGATCGTGCACCATGGTATGGCGCGTGACGCGATAGACGAAATCGTCCTTCTGCCGGCTGGTCGGCAATTCGCCGTAGAGCAACAGATAGGCGGTCTCCAGGAAGTCGCCATGCTCGGCGAGCTGCTCGATCGGGTAGCCGCGGTACAGGAGGATCCCCACGTCTCCGTCGATATAGGTGATCTTGGAGTCGCAGCTCGCCGTCGAGGTGAACCCCGGATCGTAGGTGAACATGCCCGTCTGGGCGTAGAGCTTCGAGATATCGACGACGCTCGGACCGACGGAACCGTCATGCGCCGGAAGCTCGACGACCTTGTTGCCGACCGTGATCGAGCTCACAATTGCGCTCATGTCGAAACCCATGGTTTGGTCGCAGATCGCGCGACGGTACGGGTGCCTTCGCCACGATCGCCCGATGCCATGACCGACCGATGACGGCTGCTGTCAACCCTTCATGTTGCAGTGCGTAACGCGTTTGACAAGGGCGGGCAAGGGCGCGGCAACGAACCCCAACCGGCGGCGCCGACGATGCGGCGCGCGCAAAGCGCATCTGCGAGAGCGGTTGCGGTGATTTTCGAACCATTGTTCCTTGTGCATTGCAACAAGAGGCTCTGCGCCCACGGCTGACCCGTAAAGCTGGAATCGGGCTCCGGGACGCCCCCCGCAGGACCGCGGATCGGCAGGGCGAATGCCGCGCGGTTCGGATGCTCGATGCCCCACCATCCGCGGCCGCCTCGGCTCAGGCGGCCAGTGTCCCGCTCCCCGCGGCGTCGCTGATGCGCGCCAGGCATTCCTCGCGCCCCAACGCGACCATCACGTCGAATAGGCCCGGCGAGGTGGCGCGTCCGGTCAGGGCGGCGCGCAGAGGCTGCGCCACCTGGCCGAGCTTCAGCCCCTCCCTCTCGGCGAAGCCGCGCACCGCCGCTTCGAGATTGGGGGTGGTCCACTCAGCGTTGATCGCGGCGAGCACCGGGGCGACCTTGCCCAGGATCGCCTCGGCCGGGGTCGTCAGCAGCGTCTTCGCCTTGTCGTCGAGCGCCAGCGGCCGCTTGGCGTAGAGATAATAGGCGCCCTCGATCAGCTCGATCAGCGTCTTGGCGCGCTCCTTCAGGCCGGGCATGGCGGCGACCAGGCGCTTGCGGGTTGCGTCGTCGAGCGCCGCCGGCGCCCCGCGCACCGGCCCGACCTCGGGCAGAATGCGCTCGATCGCCGCGATCAGTTCCGCGTCGGGCATCGCGCGGATATAGAGGCCGTTCAGATTCTCGAGCTTGGCGAAGTCGAAGCGCGCCGGCGAGCGTCCGACGGCCGCGAGATCGAAGGCCTCGATCATCTCTTGCGTCGAGAACACTTCCTGGTCGCCATGGGACCAGCCCAAGCGCACGAGATAATTGCGTAGCGCCTCCGGCAGATAGCCGAGCGACCGATAGGCGTCGACGCCGAGAGCGCCATGGCGCTTCGAGAGCTTGGCTCCGTCCGGTCCATGGATCAGCGGGATATGCGCCATGCGCGGCACCTCCCAGCCAAGGGCGCGGTAGATTTGCGTCTGGCGGGCCGCGTTCGTCAGATGATCATCGCCGCGGATGATGTCGGTCACGCCCATATCGTGGTCGTCGACGACGACCGCGAGCATGTAGGTCGGCGTGCCGTCGGAGCGCAGCAGCACGAGGTCGTCGAGATCCTTGTTCTGCCAGGTGACCCGGCCTTGCACCATGTCCTCGACCACGGTCTCGCCTTCGGTCGGCGCCTTGAGGCGGATGACCGGCTTGACGCCGGGCGGCGCCTCGTTCGGATCGCGATGACGCCAGCGTCCGTCATAGCGCATCGGGCGACCTTCGCGTCTGGCCGCCTCGCGCATCTCGTCGAGCTCGTGCTTCGTGGCGTAGCAAGCATAAGCGTTGCCCGAGCCGACGAGGCTCGATGCCGCCTCGGCATGGCGAGCCGCGCGCGCGAACTGGAACACGGTGTCGCCGTCCCAATCGAGGCCGAGCCATTTGAGCCCGTCGATAATGGCGGCGATGGCGGGCTCGGTCGAGCGCTCACGATCCGTGTCCTCGATGCGCAGCAGCATGCGGCCGCCGTGATGTCGGGAATAGAGCCAGTTGAAGAGCGCGGTGCGCGCCCCGCCGATATGCAGAAAGCCCGTGGGCGAGGGAGCGAAGCGCGTGACGATGGCGGAGTTCATCTGGCATTCCGGTGGGGCGCGGTGAATTTCCGGTGGACGCCGAGCTGTTGTTCCGCATCCGTTCACCTAGGCGGAAAATGCCGCGTATGTAGCATGTCCGGTCGGCACATAGGCCATCCGAGGGGGCTTGTCACGGGCGTGCACGGGCGTAGCGACGGTGCGGCGATCGGCGTGCCGGCGGGCAGGAGCAGCCTCGTCGCCGGCTTCTCGACGCGCGAGGTTTGGCTTCGCCTGCGGCGGGCCTTCGCGGCCGCCATCGAGATCGAGATCGCCCAGCGACGGCTGTTTCTTTGGCTGCCAGTGGCGGCCGGCGCCGGCGTCGTCCTCTATTTCAGCGCCGATCGCGAGCCTTCGCTCGGCTACGCGGCGCTGATCACGGCCGCCGCCGCCGGTCTTGCGATCCTGCTGAGCCGCTGGCCGGCGCCCTTCGGCACGGCGCTCGCGGTGACCGCCTTGGCGGCCGGCTTTCTGTCGGCGACGCTGCGCTCCTATCTGCTTGCGGCCCCGGTCATCGATCGGGCGCGCGTGCTCAGGCTGACGGGCACGATCGAGGAGATGGATTTGCGCCGCGTCGGCGCGCGCTTCGTGCTGCGCGTCGCGCAGGCGCAAGGATTGCGGCCGGACGAGACCCCCTTTCGCGTGCGGCTCACCATGCGCGATGCGCCCCGCGTCGAAGCCGGCGCCTTTGTCGCGGTCACCGCCAGGCTCCTGCCGCCGGCGAGACCTGCCTTGCCCGGCGGCTATGATTTCGCGCGCGATGCCTATTTCGCGAGGCTGGGCGCCGTCGGATCGCTGCTCGGGCGCATCGAGGTCGCGACGGCACAAGCGCCGCCCGGTTTGCGGTTGACGCTGATGGCCGCGGTCGACCGGGCCCGAAACGCGCTGGCGCAGCGTGTCTTCGCGATCGTCGGCGGCGATGAGGGCGCGGTCGCGGCAGCCATGGTGACGGGCAAGCGCGACCTCCTCTCCGACAAGGCGCGTGAGCTGATCCGCGAGGCCGGCATCTTCCACATCATCACCATCTCCGGCGTCCAGATGACGCTCGTTGCCGGGATGATTTTCTGGGTGGTGCGCCGGCTGCTGGCGTTTTCGACGACGCTCGCGTTGCGCTATCCAATCAAGAAATGGGCGGCCGCTGCCGCCATGATCGGCGCCATCGCCTATGACATCGCGACCGGCTCGCGGGTCGGCACCGAGCGGGCGCTGTTCATGACGTTGATCGTGCTCGCCGCGGTGATCGCGGATCGGCGCGCCTTCACCATGCGCAATCTCGCCTATGCGGCCTTCGCGGTGATCGCCTTCGAGCCGGAGGCGATCTTGGGCGCGAGCTTCCAGCTCTCCTTCGCCGCGGTGTCGGCGCTGGTCGCGGTCAGCGAGGCGCGCATGGCGAAACTGGCCGAGGAGCGCGCGCAGGGAAAGCACCGGGAACCGCCCCCGCGAGGCTTGCTCGCACGCTGGATCGGCAAGGCGGTCGAAGCGCTCGCCTGGCTGTTGTTCGCGACGCTCTGCGCCACCTCGGCCACCGCCTCCTACATGGCTTACGACTTCCACGAGCTCAGCCCCTATGTGCTGATCGGCAACCCGCTGACCTTGACCATCATCGAGTTCTTCGCCGTGCCTGGGGCGCTTCTCGGAGCGCTTCTCTATCCGCTCGGGCTCGACGGGCCGGTCTGGCACTATGTCGGAGCGGGCATCGAGCTGATCTTCTGGGCGGCCCGCCAGATCGCCGCCGCGCCCAATTCGACGCTCTATGTGCGGGCCTTCGCGCCCTGGGCGATCCTGTTTCTGACGCTCGCCGTGCTCTCCGCCGTCATTTGGCGAACTTGGATGATGCGGCTCACGGCGCTGATCTTCCTGGCGTTCGGCCTTGTCGGCGCGGTGTCGGGCCAGGGCTTCGACATCGTGATCGCGCCCACGGGCGAAACCGCGGCTCTGCGCCTCGCCGACGGCAAGCTCGCTGTCGTCGGGGCGCGGCCCAACCCCTTCCAGACGGAGCAATGGCTCAGGGCCGACGGCGATGGCCGCGATCCGCGCGGCCCGCTGGGGCGAGCCGCCGTTTGCGACAAGCTCGGCTGCGTAGGTAAGCTCGCCGACACCAGCGTGCTGGCGCTGGTCTCGGAAACATCGGCCTTCGAGGAGGACTGCCCGCGCGCCGATATCGTCGTTTCGCCGCTCCGGGCGCCGTCGAGCTGCGCGGCGCCTCTCATCCTCGACCGTCGCCGCCTCGAAGCGACGGGCGCAATGACCTTGCGTTTCGTCGGCGGCCAGCTCGCAATGACCTCCGCCCGCTCGGCGGACGAGGATCGGCCATGGTCACGCCCGCCGAGGGCGCCGAGGCAGCCAGCGGCGGGCACTGATGTGTCCCCGGAACCGCCGATAACCGATAGACGCAAAGCGGACGATGCCGAGCGAGAGCGCTGATCCCTATCGCCCGAATCCGGGCGCGACGCCCTCGCGCATGACGAGACGCCGGAGCGGGCCGATCAGGTCGAGGGCCGCCATCCCGACACCTCGCGCGAAGTCGATCGGGAGAAAGGATGACAGCAGCGAGCGATTCATCAGATTCACGGCGGCGGTGCGCGTCGCGATGTCCATCCGCCGGGCCCGATCATAGGCGTCGAGCAGCGCCGGCGCGCCGATATCGCGGCCGTCCCGCAAGGCTTCGCCGACAAGCGTTACGAGCTCGGTCACGTCACGCAGGCCGAGATTGAGGCCCTGCGCCCCGATCGGCGGGAAAGCGTGCGCTGCCTCGCCGACCAGAGCGAGGCGCGGTCCGCAGATGCGCTCCACCTGCGCGCATGAGAGCGGGATCGCTCCGCGCGGCCGCCCCGCGACCTGCATCTTGCCGAGGATCGAATGCACGCGCCGCTCGACGGCCAGCGCAAAAGCCACGTCGTCGAGCGCTTTGAGCTCTTCGGCTTCGGGGCTCTGCAGCATCCAGACGAAGCTCGACATTTGTTCTAACGCGGAACCGTCGCCCTCGGCCGCGCGGCCGCGCTCCAGCCGCGGGAGCGGGACGAGCGTGCAAGGACCGCCGCGCGTATGGAATTCGGTCGACACGTCGTCATGTGGCAGTTCATGCCGCAAGATCCCCGTCAACGCCCATTGCGGCAGGCGCTGGAAGCGCGCCGCAATGCCCGCTGCCTGGCGCAGCCGCGATCGCTGACCGTCCGCCGCGACGATAAGCGCGGCCTCGAGGCGCCGCCCTTCGACGAGGAGGCTCGCGCCCGCTTCGGCGAAGCGCGGCTCTAAGGCCAGTGCGTCGATCAGGCGGATGCCGGGCACGGCCTCGGCGACGCGGCGCAGCGCGTCGGTGAGCGCGCCGGCCTCGACGTTCCAACCGAAAGCGTCGAGGCCGATCTCGGCGGCCTCGAAGCTGAGCGGCCGCCAGCGGAACAGATTATCGGTGTCGTCGATGATGCGCAGCCTGCGCAGAGGCGCGGCGCAAGGCGCGAGCTTCTTCCAGACGCCGAGCTCGGCGAGCAGACGCACCGAGCCGTCGAACAACGCGACGGTGCGTCCCGAGGCCTCATGCGCCGTTTGCCCCGCCAGCGTGACGGCGGCGCCTTCGCGCGCCAGGGCAAGGGCGGCCGCGAGCCCGACCGGTCCGGCCCCGGCAATGATGACGTCGCGATCGATGTCCATGCCTATATCGGGCCGCCGGCCTTCCCCGGCGCGCCAACTCTCATGGGCCTCGCCGCGCCGTCACCAGAAGCTACGGGGATCGACCCAGATCGCATCCTCGGCGATCTCGTGGTTAATGCGGCTCGCCGCGTTGTCGATCGCATTCAGCCGCCCGGCCGAGGAGCAGTGCAGGCGCCGCGCGGAGGCGACGGATATCGAGACCTGGGTGGCCTTGATGGCGACGTCGCGCTGTTCGGCGGACATGACCGCGTTGAGCGTGATGTCGGGGCCGGCGAAGCCGTCATTGTTCCTCACCCGCTTGAGGCGATGGAATTGGCTCCATTGGCTGCGATAAAGCCTCGCGGTGCCCCTGATGGAGCGAAGCGCCTCGTCGAAGGACTGTTCAAACAAGGCGCAAGGCGACGGTGGCAGGCCGGAATAGCTCGGTGTCGCGCCGTATTGGCCAAGGTCGGCGGCAATCGCTCGATCGGCTTCCCCGCTGAAGGCGAGGATCGCAAGAGCGATAGAGGCGGTGCCCAGGAGGGGAAAGCGAGTATGTGGACTCATGCCGGCACGGTAGGCCAGGGGCCGGCTCCACTCAAGTGCCATTGCGACACCGTGAGTGGCTTCGTCGTCCGGTCCGGGAGCGTTCGCTGGCCGGGATATACCGGCGCGGTCCGGAGCCCCCCGGCCGGCACGCACGGGGAGCAGACGCGGGTTTCAGAAGACGAAGGGGATCAGGCGGTAGCACGTCGCCCGCATGAAGACCTGGTAAGCCGGATCGCGGCGAAGGATACGCTCCTCGGCCATAAGCCTGGCGCATTGTGCCAGGAAGGCGGCCGCATAAATCGCGAAGTTCCAAAAGCTCGGATAGGCGCCGAGGAAGGCAAGGTGCGTCATCACATATCCTGCATACATCGGGTGACGCAGCAGGCGATACGGCCCGCCGATCTTTACGCCCCGATTAGCCGGAGCCAGGCCGAAGCTGCGACGTAGCGTCAGCTTGGCCCAAATCTGCAGGATGAACCCCTCGGCAAGCAACATTCCGCAAATCGGGAGCGGGACGAGGGGGGCGAAGGAGACAGGCGACACCAGCGTCGGCAGCACCGTCGCAATAATGGTCAGGCCCCAGTCGGATGCGCTCAATGAAACCGTGGACGTCCTGCGGTGCGTGAGCACGAAAAATGTCGACGCGCCTTCCGAGAGGAGAGCGCAAATATCCATGATATTTCCGTATCGTTCGTAGTGAGGAAGAAAGCGATGGATCATGTTAGTGAAAAGTAAAACCATCAATACTCGCTCGAATATATCGAGCGTGCCCTGCAGGGTGATCGCTTTTGGGATTCGCATAGTGCGGCTCATCTACGTCTACGGTGACGGAGTTTCTGCGG
>JBIOEJ010000078.1:0-27912 GCA_044445965.1 Hyphomicrobiales bacterium | reverse complement strand
GCGCGCAGCGAGACCATCATCGCTTGCGATTTCTCGCGCAAGATCGTGCTGATCGGCGGTTCGAGCTATGCGGGCGAGATGAAGAAATCGCTCTTCACCTATCTGAACTATGTTTTTCCGGCAAAGGGCGTCATGCCGATGCACTGCTCGGCGAATCTCGGCCCGGCTGGCGATGTGGCGATCTTCTTCGGTCTTTCCGGCACCGGCAAGACCACGCTTTCGGCAGATCCCAGCCGCACCCTCATCGGCGATGACGAGCATGGCTGGTCGCCGGCCGGCATCTTCAATTTCGAGGGCGGTTGTTACGCCAAGACCATCCGCTTGTCGCGCGAGGCGGAGCCGGAAATCTACGCCACCACCGAACGCTTCGGGACCGTGCTCGAGAACGTCGTGATCGATCCTGTCACGCGCATGCCCGATTTCGACGACGGCTCGAAGACCGAGAACACGCGCGCCGCCTATCCGCTCGACTTCATCGCGAATGCCAGTACCGCAGGGCGTGCCGGCACGCCGAAGAATGTGGTGATGCTCACCTGCGATGCGTTCGGCGTGTTGCCGCCCATCGCCAAACTCACTCCCGCCGAAGCGATGTATCACTTCCTCTCGGGCTACACCGCCAAGGTCGCCGGCACCGAGAAGGGCGTGAAGGACCCCGAGGCGACCTTCTCGACCTGCTTCGGCGCGCCGTTCATGCCGCGCCACCCCTCGGTCTACGGCAATCTGCTGCGCGACCTGATCGCCAAGCATCATGTCGATTGCTGGCTCGTCAATACCGGCTGGACGGGGGGCAAATACGGCGAAGGGCGGCGCATGCCGATCCGCGTGACCCGCAGGCTGCTCGCCGCCGCGCTCGACGGCTCGCTGGCGCGCGCCGATTTCCGGCGCGATCCGTATTTCGGCTTCGCCGTGCCCTCCTCGGTGCCGGGCGTCGAGCCGCATATCCTCTTTCCGGTGAAGACTTGGGCCAACAAGGCCGAGTTCGACAAGACCGCGCGCCGGCTGATCGGTATGTTCCGCGAGAACTTCAAGCGCTTCGAGAGCCATGTCGACGAAAGCGTCAAGGCCGCTGCGCCTGCCGCGCTGATCGCGGCCTAGAGCCCCCGGTCCCAATCAATCGGACGGGGAGGCGCTACGAACGAGCCAGCGGCAGCCAGCGGCGCGACATCTCGCGCTGATCGTCGAAGGAGGCCTCGAAGATAGGCGCGGCGAGCGTCGCGTGAACATGCAGGACCGTGTCGCCGATATTGCGGAAGCCATGCTTGCGGCCGGCCGGCACGATCAGCGACTGGCCGGCCGTCAGCGTGCCGCGCTCCTCCTCCACCCAGATCTCGGCCTGCCCATCCAAGACGGTGAGCACCTCCTCGACCGCGTGCAGATGGGTCGGCGCGCCGCTGCCCGGGCGGCACCATTGCTCGAACAGGCAGAGCTGCACGGTGCCCGTGACGGCGGAGACGAGCATCCGCGTGTCGACTCCGGCGCGCCATTCCTCGCGATTCTGGCGCTCATGATCGATGATGTGCATCGTGGAGAGGGGTCTAGGGCCATTCGGCGCCGTCATCAAGCCAGCCTTGCCGATGCCCGGCGGCGCGCCCGTCCATGCCCTAATTCAGCCGGCTTCACGGTCCAGCACACGGCTTGACACTCATGCCCCCTGGCCGCCTATTCGGGCGGCCATTGCGTGCCCGGCGGGGCGAATCGGGAGGGTTTCGATGCCGATCAGCGGGTTCGGGATTTTCGTCATCGTCCTCGTGGTGTTCGTGATCCTGACCTTGTTGTCGGGCGTCAGGACGGTGCCGCAGGGCTATAATTACACGGTCGAACGCTTCCGCCGCTATACCTTCACGCTGCAGCCCGGGCTCGGCCTCATCGTTCCCTATCTCGACACCATCGGGAACAAGGTGAACATGATGGAGCAGGTGCTCGACGTGCCGTCCCAGGAGGTCATCACCAAGGACAACGCCTCGGTAAGGGTCGACGGCGTGACCTTCTTCCAGATCCTCGACGCGGCGCGTGCCTCCTACGAGGTCGCCAATCTCGGCACCGCGCTACTCAACATCGTCACCACAAATATCCGCACCGTGATGGGGTCGATGGACCTCGATCAGCTGTTGTCGCATCGCGATGCCATCAACGAGCGGCTGCTGACGGTGGTGGACTCGGCCGCCTCGCCCTGGGGCGTGAAGATCAACCGCATCGAGATCAAGGACATCATGCCTCCCGCCGACATCGTCGAGTCGATGGGCCGCCAAATGAAGGCCGAGCGCGAGAAGCGTGCCGCCATCCTCGAGGCGGAAGGCTCGCGACAGGCCGAGATCCTGCGCGCCGAAGGCCTGAAGCAGGCGGCGATCCTCTCGGCCGAAGGGCGGAAGGAAGCTGCGTTCCGCGATGCCGAGGCGCGCGAGCGCTCGGCGGCGGCGGAAGCCGCCGCCACCACCGCCGTCTCGGAGGCCATCGCGCGCGGCAATCTCGCGGCCGCGAACTACCTCATCGCCGAGAAATACACGCGCGCCCTGCAGGCTCTCGCCACCGCGCCGAACCAGAAGGTGATCGTCATTCCGATCGAGGCCGCCTCGCTCGGCGGCACCGTCGCCGGCATCGGCGAGATCGCCAAGGCCGTGTTCGGTCCGGACGGTGTCACCGGCAGCCAGGCGCGCGCACCCTCGGGCCTGCCGAGCATTGCTCCGGCCGGCCCGTCGCGCGGAGCCTGACGCCGATGTACGAGCTCGATCTCGCTTCGCCCTGGACCTGGGTGATCGCGGGCGTGATTCTGGTGGCGCTCGAGACGGCGGCGCCGGGTTTCTTCCTGATCTGGCTCGGACTCGCGGCGCTGGTCGTGGGGGGCCTCAATTTCGGCGTGCATTTGCCTTGGGAGGCGAACGGCATCCTGTTCGCCATCCTCGCCGTGGTGCTGGTCTTGGTCGGCAAGAAGCTCACCTGGCGCAAGGGCGATGACGAGGCGACATCATCCGTCCTCAATCGGCGCGCCTGTGCGTTGATCGGTCGGGTGGCGAGGCTCGATCAACCGATCGTCGGCGGCGAAGGCCGGGTGCGCTTCGACGACGCGATCTGGGCGGCCAGGGGACCTGATCTGCCGGTCGGCGCAAAGGTCAAGGTCGTGGGCGTCGACGGCAAGGTCGTGAGCGTCGAGGCGGCGGGATAGTCCTCACTCCCGCCTGCTTGCGAGACGCAGCGCCTCACGCATAGCTCTTGCCGAGATAGGCGGCCACCACATCCGCCCGCGACGCAACCTCGTCGAGCGAGCCCTCCGCCACTACGCGCCCTTCGATCAGCACCGTGATCTTGTGGCAAAGGCGGCGCATCACCGCCATCTCGTGGCTGACCACCACGAAGGTCAGGGCACGCGAGCGGTTCTCTTCCTCGATCAGCTCCATGAGCTGGTCCTTGATCACCGGATTGACGCCGGCAAAAGGCTCATCGAGCAGATAGCAGCTGAGCGATGGCGTCATGAAGCCAGCGGCCGCCTGCAGCAGCACGCGCTGGCCGCCCGACAGCGACTTCGCGGGCTCGCCGGCGAGGCGCGTGAGCTTGGTGAGCTCGAGGAAGCGCCAGGCCCTGGCGAGGCCGGCCTCGCGCGCCTCGCGGCCGCGCGCCTGCGCGAGATGAGGTGCCATGAGATTCTCGAGCAAGGTGAGATTGCCGAAGACGCGGCTCACCTGGAAGGAGCGCACCAGCCCCTTGCGCGCGATCTCATGGGGCTTCCGCCCGATGAGGCTCTCGCCCGACAGGAGGACATCGCCCGAACTCGGGAGATGCACGCCGGTCATCAGGTTGACGAGGGTCGATTTGCCGGCTCCGTTCGGCCCGATGATGCCGCGGATCTCGCCTGGGGCCACCGAGAAGTCGATGGCGTCATTGGCGAGGAAGCCGCCGAAGCGCTTCGAGATCTTCCGCGTCTCCAGAATGGGCGTCACGGCGCTCATGCTTCTTGTCTGATCACGCTTGGCGGATGCGCTCGCCGAACAGGCCGCTCGGACGGATTGCCAGCACCAGGAGCAGCAGCACGAAGCCATAGGCGTTCTGATAGGCCGAGGCGATGAAGGTCGAGCCGAGCGATTCGGCGATGCCGAGCAGCACACCGGCCACCAGGGCGCCCGGGATCGAGCCCAACCCGCCGATGACGATGATCTCGAAGCCCTTGGTCGTGGTGACCACTCCATTCGTCGGATAGACCATGAAGACGGGGGCGAGCAGCGCGCCGGCAAGGCCGGCGAGCCCGACGCCGATGCCGAAGGCCGTCCTGTCGAGCGACAATATGTCGACGCCCGCGGTCTGCGCGCCGACGCGGCTCTGCGAGGCGGCGCGCAGCGCGAGGCCCAGCCAAGTGCGCTTCAGGAGAACGTAGAACAAGGCGATCGCCGCGAGCGCGCAGATGCAGGCCGCGAGCCGCGCCCCGCTCTCCGGCAGCGGACCCAGCATCACGGTCGGGAGCGTGGTGCCGGGCGTGCGCTGATAGGGGCCCGAAAGCGCGGTGGCGAGGTTCCGCAGGAGCAGGAGCAGCGCGATGGTCACGACGGTCGCGTAATCATCCTTCCGCTCGATGCCGCCGGTGAACATAGGCTTGATCAGGATCGGCTCGATCAGGAAGCCCACCAGGAACACGGCCGCCGCCGACAGGATCGCCCCGACGTACCAGAGATTGGGTCCGAGGAGGTAGACGACGACCAGGTACTGGACATAGCTCCCGATCATGTAGAACTCGCCCATCGACCAGTTGATCATCTTCACGATCGAGTAGATGAAGGTGATCCCGAGCGCCATCAGCGCATAGATCACGCCGATGACCACGCCGGCGATCAGGGCTTGGGCGAAGAGCTCCGGGGTGAACATCGGGTCGTGGTTGTGAACCGCTCGCGGCGATGCGTCATGGCCGGGCTTGGCCCGGCCATCCACGCCTTCCCACGAGTGTGATTGCCAAAGGCGTGGATGGTCGCACCAAGTGCGGCCATGACCATGAAGACACCTCGATCACTTGCCGCTTTCGAACATCACTTCGGCCTCTTTCCAATCCTGATTTGGCTTCTGGAACTGCAGGATGAGGACGGGCGGGGAGAAATTATGCCAGAACACGCCGTCGGCCTTGGGGAAGGTGACATCGCCCGAGGACCAGAAGACGAACTTGCCGGTTTCGAGCGCGTTGATGATGGCCTTCGGGTCGGTGCTTTTCGCCTGCTCGGCCGCTTGCGCGATGATCGCCACATCGCCGAAGCCGTTCAGCGAGGAATAGACCGGCGATTCCTTGTATTTCTCCTCATAGGCCTTGGTGAACCAGGCGCCGATATCGGAAAGCTTCTGTTTCGGCGAGTAATAGGCGATGAAATAGAGCTTGTCGCCGGTCGCCGGATGCAGCTGCCAGAATTGCGGCCGGATCGGCGCGTCATAGGAGACCAGCATGGGGGTCGCCGGCGTGATGCCGAGCGTCGCCGCCTGCTCGATCATCAGGTCCATCGGCGCGCCGACGCCGATATTGACGAGGAGGTCGGGCTTGAACGCCTTCACCTGCAGGAGCTGCGGCGTCAGATCCGTCGAGGTGCGGTCGAAGGTGATGCTCTGCAGCTCGATCGGCAGCTTCTTCTCCTTGATCTGCCTGTCCGTCTCGGTGACGAGACCGATGCCGTAATCGGAGGTTTCGGCCACCATGGAGACGCGCTTGAACCCCTTCTTCTGCATGAATTCGAGCCAGGCGGCGACGCGCAGCGGGTCGATCAGATGGGTGCGGAAGGCGATGTCGTAATGCTTGCCGGTGATATCGGCCGCGGAGGTCTGGGTGCCGATGGTCGGCACGCCCATGGTCTTCGCCACCTCGTTCGCCGCGATGTTGACCGAGGAATGGAAGAAGCCGGTGACGGCGACCGCCTTGTCCTCGCCGACCACGCGCCGATAGGCGGCGACGCCGCCCTCCGGCCGGCCCTGGCTGTCCTGCACCGATAATTGCAGCTTGCGGCCGCCGAGCACGCCCCCCTTGCCGTTATAGTAGTCGACGGCGAGCTCCGCGCCCCGTCGGATGAGCTGGCCGGCGGTCGGGTCGCCGGGCGGCGAGAGCGGGATGATGAGGCCGACCGTAACGGGTTCTTGCGCTCTTGCGGGGCCGCCGATCAGGCCGGCCGCGACGAGAAGCCCGGCAAGCCCGGCCGCGCGCCTGGAAAATTGCATATGAGGTCTCCCCGAACTTCGCTGCCGGCCTTCGCGCCGGAATTTCGCCGCACGCGACACTATGCGACGGGAATGGCCGGCGTCCACTGCCGTCGCAAGAAGCGGGCCGCCTTACCCGCTCTTCTCGTCGACACCGGCCTCCCCGAAGGTCGCCATGCCGGCATGGCAGCGCGCCGCCGCCTTGACGATGCCGCAGGCGAGCGCCGCGCCAGAGCCTTCGCCGAGCCGCATGCCGAGATCGAGAAGCGGTTTCAGTCCGAGCCGCTCGAGCACCTCGCCATGCGCTCCTTCGGCCGAGCAATGCGCCGCGAGGCAATGCTCGAGAGCCCGAGCGTCGAGCGCATGCAGAACCGCGGCTGCCGCCGTGACCACATAGCCGTCGAGGATCACGGGCACGCGCTGCAGGCGCGCCGCGAGGATCGCGCCCGCGATCGCGGCGATCTCGCGCCCGCCGACCCGACGCAGCACCTCGAGAGGGTCGGCCAACTGCCCCTGATGGCGCGCCATGGCGGCTTCGATGGCCTTTGCCTTGCGCTTGAGGCCTTCATCGTCGAGCCCGGTGCCGCGCCCGGTCCAGCGCGAGGCCGGCCCGCCAAGGAGCGCGGTGTAGATCGCGGCCGCGATCGTGGTATTGCCGATGCCCATCTCGCCGAGCGCCAGGAGATCGACCCCGCCGGCGATCGCCTCCATGCCGAAGGCCATGGTGGCAGCGCAGGCTGCCTCCTCGAGCGCCGGGCCTTCGGTGATGTCCCCGGTCGGCAGGTCGAGTGCGAGATCGAACACCTTCAGGCCGAGATCGAAGCTGGCGCAGAGCTGGTTGATGGCGGCTCCGCCCGCGGCGAAGTTCTCGACCATCTGGCGCGTCACGCTGGCGGGAAAGGCCGACACCCCCTTGGCGACGACGCCGTGATTGCCGGCGAACACCGCGACCAGCGGGCGCTCGACCTTCGGCGGCGAGCGCCCTTGCCAGGCGGCAAGCCATTCTGCGATGCTCTCGAGCCGTCCCAGGCTGCCGGGCGGCTTCGTCAACATGGCGTCGCGCGCTCGCACGCTGGCGATGGCGGCCTGGTCGGGACCCGGCATCGTGGCGATCAGCGCGCGAAAATCATCGAAGGGCAGGGTGGTCGGCTTCTTGGTCATGGCTTCGCTTCAATGTTGCGGATCGGTGCTGACCGGGTTCTTGGCCGGCTCGCGGCCGTTTGGCAATGCGGCGACATGAGCTACCCGGCCCGCCAACCGGCGTTTCTGATCGCCGTGGCGAAGGCACTACGCTTCTATTCGCGCTTGCCTGTCCCGCGCCTGCCCGGCGAGGCGCGCGCCGGCGATGCGCTCGATCTCGCCGCCATCGCGCCTGCCGTGCCGGTCGCCGGCGCGATCATCGGGGCGGTCGCGGCGTTGACGCTGGCGCTGGCCCTTGGTCTTGGCCTCGGCGACTTGGTGGCGGCAGTCTCCGCCGTCGCCTGCGGCATTGCCGTCACCGGTGCGCTGCATGAGGACGGGCTTGCCGATACGGCGGACGGCTTCTTCGCCGAAGCCGGCATCGAGCGCCGGCTCGAGATCATGCGCGATAGCCGCCTCGGCAGTTTCGGCGTGCTGGCCCTCATCCTCGCCGTGCTGCTGCGCGTCGGCCTTCTCGCCGAGCTGTCGCTCGCCGGGGCGGGCGCTGCCGCCGCGGCGCTGATCGGAGCGGCCGCGCTGTCGCGCGCCGCCGGCCTCATGCCGCTCGTCCTGCTGTCGCCGGCGCGGCGCGATGGCGCGGGAGCTGCGGCCGGAAGGCTGCCGGTGCCGGCCTTCACCCATGCCGCCATGATCGGTTGCGGCATCGCACTCCTGCCGGCCTTGCTCGCGGGCTTCGGGCTTTGGCGCGGCTTGATCGCGTGCCTCGCTGCCTTCGCGTCTTCGCGCGCCATCTGCGCGCTCGCCGAGGTCAAGGTCGGTGGCCAGACCGGAGATGTGGCGGGCGCCGCGCAGATCGTCGGGGAGCTCGCTGTCTACCTCGTGCTGGCGACCGGGTCGGGCGGCAGATAGCGGCTCCGCGACCGCCAAGGTGGTGCATAGCGGGTTGCCCTACGACGTCCCCCATGCTTGGTCGGAGGCGTTGCGGAGGAAGCCGTCGGGCCGGCGCGCCGTGGAATCTGCCTTGTCTCGAACCTCGACCATGGATTTGATCGAAACACCCTGTCTCGGCGTCTGTCTCATCGACCCGACCGACGGTCTCTGTGCGGGTTGCGCCCGCTCGCTCGACGAGATCGCCCGCTGGAGCGCTATGGGCGATGCCGAGCGCCATGCCATCATGGCGGCCTTGCCGGAACGCCGCCCAAGGCGCCGCAAGGGCGGGCGCAAGGCCAGGCTCGCTGCTCCTTCCGGCGGCGCTTGAATGGACATCCCGCTGTATCTTTCGCTGTATTGACAGCAGGGCCAATCTCGACCGACCCGATCGGGTCGGGATTTCCCTAGCCCAGGTTCAGCTCCTTGAAGAAGTCGTTGCCCTTGTCGTCGATGACGATGAAGGCAGGGAAATTCTCGACCTCGATGCGCCAGACGGCTTCCATGCCGAGCTCGGGATATTCGATGGTCTCGACCTTCTTGATGCAGTCCTGGGCGAGGCGCGCGGCCGGCCCGCCGATCGAGCCGAGATAGAAGCCGCGATGCGTCTTGCAGGCCTCGCGCACGGCGGGCGAGCGGTTGCCCTTGGCGAGCATCACCATCGAGCCGCCCGCCGCCTGGAACTGGTCGACGAAGGCATCCATGCGCCCGGCCGTGGTCGGCCCGAATGAGCCCGATGCATAGCCCTTCGGCGTCTTGGCCGGGCCCGCGTAATAGACGGGATGGTCCTTCATATAGGCAGGCAGCCCCTCGCCGCGATCGAGCCGCTCGCGCAGCTTGGCATGGGCGAGGTCGCGCGCCACGACCATCGGGCCGTTGAGCGACAGCCGGGTCTTTACCGGATGCTTCGTCAGTTCGGCGAGGATGTCGCGCATCGGCCGTCTGAGGTCGATCGGCACCACGGGGCCGCCGAGCGTCGCCTCGTCCACCTCGGGCAGGAAGCGCGCCGGGTTGTGCTCCAACTCCTCGAGGAACACGCCTTCCCGGGTGATCTTGCCGAGCGCCTGGCGGTCCGCCGAGCACGAGACGCCGAGCCCGATCGGCAGGCTCGCGCCATGGCGCGGCAGGCGGATGACGCGCACATCATGGCAGAAATATTTGCCGCCGAACTGCGCGCCGACGCCGAGCGCCTGCGTGAGCTTGTGGATCTCGGCCTCGAGGGCGAGGTCACGGAAGGCATGCGCCTCCTCCGAGCCCTGCACCGGAAGCGCATCGAGATAGCGGGTCGAGGCGAGCTTCACCGTCTTCATCGTCTGCTCGGCCGAGAGCCCGCCGATGACGATCGCCAGATGATAGGGCGGGCAGGCCGCCGTGCCGAGGGTGAGGATCTTCTCCTTCAAGAAGGCGATCAGCCGGTCATGGGTCAAGATCGCGGGCGTCGCCTGGAACAGGAAGCTCTTATTGGCGCTGCCGCCGCCCTTCGCCACGAACAGGAACTTGTAGGCGTCTTCGCCCTCGGCATAGATCTCGATCTGGGCCGGCAGGTTCGATTTGGTGTTCTTCTCCTCGAACATGGAGACAGGCGCGAGCTGCGAATAGCGCAGGTTCCGCTTGAGATAGGCGTCGCGCACTCCCTCGGCGATCGCGCCGTCATCCTCGCCGTCGGTGAAGATCTGCCGCCCTTTCTTCCCCATGACGATGGCGGTGCCGGTGTCCTGGCACATGGGCAACACGCCGCCGGCCGCGATATTGGCGTTCTTGAGAAGATCATAGGCGACGAATTTGTCGTTAGAGGTCGCCTCGGGATCGTCGAGGATTTTCGCGAGCTGCGCGAGATGGCCCGGCCGCAGAAGGTGATTGATATCGACGAAGGCCTGCTCGGAGAGCGCCCGGATCGCCTCGCGCTCGACGCAGATGATCTCCTGTCCCCCGAACTTGTCGAGGCGCACGCCCTCCCGCGTCAGCTTGCGATAGGGCGCCGTGTCGCCGATGAGCGGGAACAGCTCCTGGAATTGGAAGGTCATGCGCCTCCCCCGGGCTTCTCAGGCCGCCGCCGGCTGCTGGGTGAGAAGCGCGAAAATGCCGTCGGCGTCGCGCGTGGCGCGCAGCTTCGCGGTGGTCGCCGGATCGCGCAACAGCCGCGCCATGCGGGCGAGCGCCTTGAGGTGGTCGGCGCCCGCGGCTTCCGGCGCGACGAGCAGGAAGATGAGGTCGACCGGCTCGCCGTCGAGCGCATCGAAGTCGATCGGCTTCTCGAGGCGGGCGAACACGCCATGCAGCTTCGACACCTTGGCGAGCTTGCAATGGGGGATGGCAATGCCCGAGCCTATCCCGGTCGAGCCCAGGCGCTCGCGCTGCAGCACGGCATCGAACACTTCGCGTTCGGGCAGGCCGGTGATGGCGGCGGCCCGTGCGCAAAGCTCCTGCACGGCCTGCTTCTTGCCGTTCACCTTGAGCGCCGGCAACACCGAGCCCGGAACGAGGAGGTCATCGAGAGGCATGGGTTTTCAAGACTCCTGAGGCGGCGACGCCGGGGCGACATCGGCCACCGGCGTGTCCCTCATGCAGCCGCATCGGCGCCGCCGGCCGGGTCCACCCAGCCGATGTGGCCGTCGAGACGGCGATAAACGACATTGGTGCGCCCCGTCGTGGCGTGGCGGAAGACGACCACAGGCGCGCCGCTCATATCGAGCTCGGCGACTGCGTCGCCGACGGACAAACGTCGAAGCCGGGTCTTCTTCTCGGCGACCACCATTGGCTGAAACCCTTCAGGGAAATCCTCATCGGCTTCAGGGGAAGCAAAAATCGTGTAAGGTGCCTCCTCCTCGTCCGCCACTGTGGTGGCCGAGCCGGGACGGCGTTCCTTCAGGCGCCGCTTATAGCGACGTAGGCGCTTCTCGATACGCTGGGAAGACATATCGGCGCTGGCATAGGGGTCATGGGAGATGGCGGAAGCCTGCAGATCGACACCGGTGTCCAGATGGATGGAGCAATGGGTGCGAAAGGCCGTGCCTTCCCGCTCGACGACCGCAAGACCGCCGAATCCACCATCGAAATAGCGCTTCACGGCTTGCTCCACTCGCATCGTGATCTGTCCTCTAAGCGCCTCCCCGATATCCATGTTCTTGCCCGACACCCGCAACGTCATGGATGCCACCTCTTCTAACTCCAACAGGGGCGGCGGCCATTGCCGCCACCCGCGTCCGCGGAAGCGTTAAGGAGCCCGCCGCCTCAAGTCAACGCGGGACAGGACTGACGGCTGGTATGCAAATAACGTGCAAGCCATTCGCCGTACCTCACAGCCCGGCTATCCCGGCGCATGGCTCCAGTGGATCATGTTGGGCTGCGGCACATCCGCTTCAAGATGGCGCCTTGGCCGGTCCAGACGGGTCCGATCGAGGGCTCCAGCAGGCATTGCGGGGTTCCGGCGCGCCTGCGGAGCTGATAACCTGAAACGGAAGGGTGGGCCAGAGCTGGCCGCGCCACGGACAGACGGAGAACGGCAATGTCGCTCGGATCCAATCTTGCCAGAACCACCTCCAGCGCCCCGAATGATCTCGAGGCCTTCTGGATGCCGTTCACCCCCAATCGCGCCTTCAAGAAGCGCCCGCGCATGGTGTCTCGCGCCAAGGACATGCATTACTACACCCCCGAAGGCCGGGCCATCCTCGATGCCACGGCCGGCATGTGGTGCACCAATGCCGGCCACAACCGCGACCCGATCGTCGCGGCTATCAAACAACAGGCCGAGGAGCTCGACTACGCGCCGCCCTTCCAATTCGCCCATCCGAAATCCTTCCAGCTCGCCTCGCGTATCGCCGAGCTCGCGCCCGGCGATCTCGATCACGTGTTCTTCACGAATTCGGGATCGGAGGCGGTCGACACGGCGCTGAAGATGGCGCTCGCCTATTGGAACGTCTCGGGCCAAGGCAGCCGCACCCGCCTGATCGGCCGCGAGCGCGGCTATCACGGCGTCGGTTTCGGCGGCATCTCGGTCGGCGGCATCGTCGGCAACCGCAAGATGTTCGGCACATTGCTCACCGGCGTCGATCATCTGCCGGCGACCTATAGCCGCGAGCACCAGGCCTTCACCAAGGGCGAGCCCGACTGGGGCGCCCATCTCGCCGACGAGCTCGAACGTATCGTCGGGCTGCATGACGCCTCGACCATCGCGGCCGTCATCGTCGAGCCGATGGCCGGCTCGACCGGCGTGCTGCCGCCGCCCAAGGGCTATCTGAAGCGGTTGCGCGCCATCTGCGACAAATACGGCATCCTCCTGATTTTCGACGAGGTGATCACGGGCTACGGCCGGCTCGGCGCGGCCTTCGCGGCCGAGCGCTACGGCGTTCAGCCCGACATGATCACCTTCGCCAAGGGCATAACCTCAGGCACCGTGCCGATGGGCGGCGTGATCACCCGCAAGCATATCCACGACGCCTTCATGAAGGGACCGGAGCACGTCGTCGAATTCGCGCATGGCTACACCTATTCGGCCCATCCGTTGGCCGTGGCGGCCGGCCTCGCCACGCTCGATCTCTACCGCGAGGAAGGGCTGTTCGAGCGGGCCAAGAAGCTCGAGCCCATCTGGGCCGAAGCCATCCATGGCCTGAAGGGACAGCCCAACGTGCTCGACATCCGCACGCTCGGCCTCGTCGCCGCGATCGACCTCGCCTCCAAGCCGGACGCGGTCGGCAAGCGCGCCTACGAGGCGATGGAGCATGCCTTCCACGAGCACGATATCGTGCTGCGCATCACGGGGGAGACGTTGGCGCTGACGCCGCCCCTGACCATCTCCGAGGCACAGATCGGCGAGGTCGCCGACAAGCTGAAAGCGGTGATCCAGTCGGTGGCTTGAGCGGGCGCCGTCTATCGTGAATTGACGCGGTCGCCAGGGATCCAATCTTTCGACCTGTCGTTTTGACCGGTCAAAGTTATGCGCCAAGTTCAAGCATCCGATGCCAAGACCCGTCCTTCCCGCGCGCTCGACGAGGTCGAGCGTGGCGAGACGGTTGCCATCACACGGCGCGGCCGTGTGATCGCGCCCATCTCGTGCCCGCCGTGGCACAAGACCGTGCGCCCATCGCCGAGACCCTTGCCGGCATCCGCATGTTACGAAGCCGGACGAAGTCGATGACCGCCGCTGAAATTCTGAGCGCGCGCGACGAAGGGCGCCGATGACCTTCGTTGTGGATGCGTTCGCTTGAAAATATGCTCCAGCCTTACTTTTTCGTCGTGCCTTGGCCGGGTTTGTGCTGGCCCAAGGAAGACGTGAAGGCCGAGGAGGACACCGGTGCTGCCACCTTCTTCGCGGCCTTCGGCTTCTTCTTCTCGCGCGTGCTTCTCTTCTGACCTTTCGCCATTCGTTCCTCCTGTGGAACTTCGCCGATGGTTCTTTCGGATACGTCGATTGTATGAGCGTGGTTCGGTTGAAACACAAGCACCGGCGCAGTTTGGTCGGAAAGGCTCTTCAGCCCGGCACGCTGTCGAGCGCGACCGACTTCACCAGACACCAGACCTCGGCCCCTGGCGCCAGTCCGAGGTCCGCGACCGCGTCGCGCGTCAGTACCGCGCTGACGCTGCCTGCCGCAGCCGAAAGCGTCAACAGCGCTTGCGAGCGATCCAGCGGCTCGATGCACTCGATCCTGGCGCGGAAACGGTTGCGGATCGACAGGCCCGCGGGTTCGACCGTCGCCAGCGCCACGTCGCGCGCATCGACGACGAGACGCAGCGTGCCGCCGACCGGCGTTTCGGCTATCGGCACCCGGAAGGTGCCTACCGCGGTCTCGACGAGCGTAAGGCCGATATCGGCATCATGCTCCATGACGCGCCCGTCGAGCACGCTGATGCGTCGTTCCCCGCCGAGCGCGCGCCCCGAGAGCACGGCCGCCGTGGGACCCGCTGCGATGCAGCGCCCAGCTTCGATCAGCACTACCTGCGCCGCGAGGCGCAGCACTTCGTCGAGTGCGTGGCTGACATAGAGGATCGGCGGGCCGGCGATGTCCCGCAGCCTTTCGAGATAGGGCAGGATCTCGCCCCTGCGGTCCTGGTCCAAGCCCGCCATCGGCTCGTCGAGCAGGAGCAGGCGCGGCTGCGACAAGAGGGCCCGGCCGATGGCGACGCGCTGGCGCTCGCCGCCCGAAAGCGTCGCGGGGCGCCGCGTCAGGAGATGCCCGATGCCGAGCGTCTCGACGACCTGTCGGGTCTGTTGCACGATGGCGCGTCCACGCCGCCGATTGAGGCCGTATTCGAGGTTCTGCGCGACGTTGAGATGCGGAAACAGCCGCGCATCCTGGAAGACGAAGCCGCAACCGCGTCGCTCGACAGGCACGTCCAGGCCACGGGGGGAATCGAAGAAGACATCCTCAGCCACGACGATCGTGCCTTCGCGCGGAGTGAGAATGCCGGCGATCGCCCCTAAGAGCGTCGTCTTGCCGGAACCCGAGGGACCGAGGATGGCGGTGATGCCGGCGGCCGGCAGCTCGAAGCTGGCGTCGAGGCGGAAGCCGCCGCGCTCGAGGCGGATGTCGACCTCGATCGCCGGGGTCACTTTCACGCGACGCCTAGCCTTCTGCGCAGGCGCGCATTCAGCCATTCGCTCGAGGCGAGCCCAGTAAGCGCGAGCGCGATCGAGATGGCCGCAAGCCGCGCCGCCGCCGCCTCGCCGCCCGGCGCCTGCAATGCCGTATAGATGGCGAGCGGCAAGGTACGCGTCTCGCCCTCGATATTGGCGGCGAAGATGATGACGGCGCCGAACTCGCCGAGCGCGGCGGTGAAGCCGATGGCCGCCGCGGTCAGGATGGCTGGCGCGAGCAGCGGCAAGGTGATGGTCGCGAACACGTCGGCGCCTGCCGCGCCGAGGGTGCGCGCCGCGGTCTCGAGGCCGCGGTCGATGGCCTCGAGCCCGAGCCTGACGGCGCGAGCCATGATCGGCAGGATCATCACGGCGGTCGCGATCACTACTGCCTTCGTGGTGAAGGCGAGGCGCAGCCCGAAGGTCGCGAAAAGCGCGCCTCCAATCGGCCCGCGCACGCCGAGCAGCACCAGGAGAAGATAGCCGACGACGATCGGCGGCAACACCAGCGGCAGATGCAACAGCGCATTCACCGCGCCGCGGCCGGGCAGAGCCGAGCGCGCCACCAGCCAGGCGCCCGCCACGGCCAGCGGCAGGGCGATGACGACCGCGATCAGCGCGACGAAGAGGCTGAGCCGCAGCGCCTCCCATTCGGGCGTATCGAGCTGAGTGAATAGTGAGTAGTGAGTAGGGATTGGCTGGGTCTCCGTCCGCTTACTATTCTCTACTCACTACTCACTAACTTCCCACCATTCGCCATTCGCCTCTCCGAAAGCAAGGTCGCGATGGCCGCGCGCAGCTCCGCCAATCCCGTTCCGGTTCGCGCCGAGGTCAGGATCACGCCCGGATAGGCGGCCGGCCGGCGCGCCAAGGCGGCCTCGACCTCGGCAAGGCGGGCCGGCACCTCCTTCGCCTTCAGCTCGTCGCCCTTGGTCAGCACGAGCTGGTAGGACACTGCCGTCTTGTCCAGCATGTCGAGCATGGCGAGATCGGCCGCCTTGAGCCCATGGCGCGCATCGGCGAGAAGGTAGACGCGGTGGAGATTGCGGCGGCCGCGCAGGTAATCCTTGGCGAAGTCCGACCAGGCCTTCACGGTCTCGACGGGCGCCGCCGCATAGCCATAGCCCGGCATGTCGACGAGCATCAGTTCGGACCCGAGCTCGAAGAAGATCAGCTCCTGCGTCCGTCCCGGCGTGCGCGAGGTGCGCGCCAGCCCATTGCGGCCGGTCAGCGCATTGATGAGGCTCGACTTGCCGGCATTGGAGCGCCCAGCGAAAGCAATCTCCGGCAGGCCCGGCGGCGGCAGCCGCTCGATGCTCCCCGCCGCATAGCGGAAGCGGCATGGGCGCGCGAAGAGCAGCCGCCCCGCCTCGATCATTTCGGGGTCGGCCGGCTTGCCCGAGGCTTCAGCCATGGGTCAGGCAGTCGAGGGCGAGCTCTTGCCCAGGAACAGCTTGCGCAGATTGCCCCAGAGCTCGATCTTCACCCCGTGCCTCTTCATGATGAAGCCCTGCTGCGTCACCGAGAGCAGGTTGTTCCAGCTCCAATAGATCACGAGGCCGGCCGGGAAGGAGCCGAGCATGAAGGTGAAAATCACCGGCATCCAGGTGAACATCATCTTCTGGGCCGGATCGGGCGGCTCCGGGTTCATCTTCATTTGAACGAACATGGTCACGCCCATGATGAGCGGCCAGGCGCCGAGCATCAGGATATGCGGCGGCGTGAAGGGGATGAGCCCGAACAGGTTGAACACCGAGGTCGGATCGGGAGCCGAGAGGTCCTTGATCCAGCCGAAGAACGGCGCCTGGCGCATCTCGATCGTGGTGAAGATCACCTTGTAGAGGGCGAAGAACACCGGGATCTGGATCAGCATCGGCCAGCAGCCCGCAACCGGGTTGATCTTCTCCTTCTTGTAGAGCGCCATCATCTCCTGCTGCAGCTTCGGCTTGTCCTCCTTGTAGCGCTCCTGCAGCTCCTTGAGCTGCGGCTGCACGGCTTTCATCTTGGCCATGGAGGCATAGGATTTGTTCGCGAGCGGGAAGAACAGCCCCTTGAGCAGTACGGTGACGAGCAGGATGGCGAGGCCGAAATTGCCCAGCACCTTGTAGAAATAATCGATCACCTTGAAGAGCGGTTTGGTAATGAAATAGAACCAGCCCCAATCGATGATCAGGTCGAAGCTCCTGATGCCCAGATTCTTCTCGTAATTGTCGACGAGCTGGACCACTTTGGCGCCGGCGAACAGCTTGCTCGAGGTCGAGGCGCTGGCTCCGGGGGCGACGCTGAGCTCGCCCTCGCGCAGATCGGCCTGATAGGCCTTGGCGCCGGTCGTGGTGGCGACGAAGCGCGCATCATAAGGCTTCGTCTGATCGGGGATGACGGCGGCGGCCCAATATTTGTCGGTGATGCCGACGAAGCCGCCAGTGCCCGAATAGCTCTTGACGCCCTCCTTATCGAGCTTGGCGTAGGTCCATTCTTGCAGGCCCGCATCGCCGACATAGCCGACCAGGCCCTCATGCAGCACGTAGTAGCCCGCGACCTGCGGCGTGCCTTGTCGCACCACCGCCGCATAGGGGAAGACGGAGAGCGGCTGTGCGGCCCGGTTGGTCACCGTTTCGGTCACGCTGAACATGTAGTCGTCGTCGACGGCGATCTCGCGCTTGAACTCGACGCCTTGGGGGTTGGTCCAGGTCAACGTCACCGGTGTCGTGGGCGTGAGCTGGTCACCGCTTGCTTGCCACAGCGTGTCGCCGTTCGGCATGTCACCCGATTGTGCGCCGGGGAGAATCCCGAACTCCGCATAGAAGGCGCCGGGGGTACGCGATGGCGAGAACAGCATGATGTTCGGGCTGCCGGGGTCCGGCGTCTCGCGATAGCTCGTCAAGGTCAGGTCGTCGATACGTGCGCCCTTCAGCGCGATGGTTCCGGCGAGATGGGAATTATGGATCGCGATGCGCGGCGAAGCCTTGAGCGCTTCCTCCCGCGTCAGCTCTTGACGTTCTGGCACCGGGCTCGCGGCAGTCGTGGCCGGAGCACCCGGCGCCGAAGGTGGAGCCGTCGCGGCTTCGGGCGTCGCAGCCGGCTTGCCGGCCTGCATTTCCACCTGAGCCGGCTTGGTCGCCACGAATCTCGGCGTGACGAAATATTGCCAGCCGATCAGGACCAGAAGCGACAGGCCGATCGCGGTGAAGAGGTTGCGTTTGTCGTCCATCCAATGCTCTCGATCAGCCGACCTTCGGCCTTTGCGCCTATATGGGAAGCCATCCGAGCTTGCGCATCAGCGCACCGATGCTCGAGCAAAGCTGCGTCTCGAGCGCCTCGAAATTCATGGCGAGCACCGAGCTCGACGGGAAAATGCCGATATCGACGCCGGCAGCCGCCGAGCCCTGGCGGGTGCTTTGTCCAGCGAAGCAGCCGGAACGCTCGGCCTGCCGCAACGCCGCGCGCAGCCGCCGCTTGATCCGATTGCGTTGCGGCGCATTGCCGAGTCTCTTGGGGACGATCAGGCCGAAACGCAACGCGAAACCCGTCTCGCTGTCCCGCGCCCGCACCACCCCCTGGAGACGGCCGAACTCGGCTTCTATCCTTTTGCCGCGCCTCAGTCCCTGGAACTCGGCCGCGCGCCGCAGACGCCCAAAAAGCTCATTGCCGTTCGGCTCGCCGCCACGAAGCTTGCCGGCCATGGCCATGCTGACGCAGACATCGACCTGAGGCGTCAGGCGGAGAGCTTCTTGCGGCCCTGCGCGCGGCGAGCCGCGATGACCCTGCGGCCGCCGACCGTCGCCATGCGCGAGCGGAAGCCATGCCGGCGCTTGCGGACGAGCTTGCTCGGCTGATAAGTGCGTTTCACGGGACGAACTCCAAGATTAGTGCCGGATATTTGGCATATCGGTCGTCTGGCGGACCGGCCCGGCCGCTGAGGCGGCCCGTCCGACGGGAAAAAGACTGCGCTGACGGAGCGCCGGGCTTATGCAAGAGGCAGGGGCGAAAGTCAACGTTCCGGGCTCCGCCTCGATCCGCGCGGCGCTCGGCGAGGCAAAAAAGTCGGCCGCGCCCGAGCCGCAGCGGCTCCGGCTTGCCCAAGGGGTTGAACAGGGGCAGGATGACAACGGGGTGACGCCACGAGGAACAGGAGGAGGGCATGCTCTTGCGTCGCTTATCGGTCCTCGCCATTGCGGGGATTCTGTCCTTGCCGGCCGCCATATCCGCTGCACAGACTTTCGAGCGGGGCGTGGATCGGCCGGGCGCGGACTATACGTCGTTCGACTTGCGCGGCGGTCCGCGGGCTTGCCAGGCGGCATGCGGCCGTGACGGCCAGTGCGCGGCCTGGACCTATGTGAGAGCCGGCTTCCAGGGCCCCCTTCCGCGTTGCTGGCTCAAGGGAAGCGTGCCGCCGGCAACCGGCAATGGCTGCTGCGTCTCCGGCATCATGCGCTGAGAGCATGAGCGGCGCGGCATTCCGCGCCCTAACGGCTCTGCCTGCTCTCGCCTGACCCGGCTTCGTGACTCCCGCGAAGGCGATCGAGGATTACGGGGTCGAGGTCCGATTCGCCGACCCGTAACGTGGCGCTGGCGCTGCGGAAAGGCGCGGCTTCCGTCAGCGAGACGCGAGCGGTGTTCGCAATCCGGCCCGATCGCCCGGCGTCCTTTGTCACCGCGCTCGCGGCGCCCCGATGACGCTCGGATACTGCCCCTTGACGAAGCTGCACCAGGCGGGAACGCCGCCCTTGACGACGATCTCGCCTATGGCGAAGCGGATGCCGTCGGTTGCCGTCTTGGTGGCCGCCGCATGTCCGGCCTGCGCCCTGCAGGCGCTCGCGGCGTTGATGATGGCCGCGGCTTTCTTGTAGCCGCACTTCACCACCGCGACCGTGAGATAGCCGTGCAGATGCAGAAGGGTGGGGCAATCGGCGGCGCGCGCCACGCGGACCTGCGCCGGCACGAGCAGTGCGACCGTCGTCGCAATGAGCAGCCCTTTTCGCGTCATCTCCCCTCACGGATCGTAGCGCGAAGCGCCGGATGAGATAAACTAGCGTCTTCGTGCCGGCTGACAAGCCCAGGCCCTCGAGCATAGTCGGTGGCCGTGAAGCTTTAGACCACGCGCTCGGATTCGAGCGCGCAGGCAATATGCTCGTCGACTTCGACTTGGATTGTCACGTGGCCGATGCTGAAACGCAGGGTCAAGACCGGGCGCGCGCCGAGCCGCTCGCGTGGTGCGGCTCCCCGCGCCGCTCATCCACATGGCTTCCCACCCCATCGGATTCAAAGGGGCATCGGCCGGACGCTTCGGCGAAGGTCAGGGTACGTGAAGCGTGATGGTCCGCGGCATTGGAGCCCTCCGCCTCCACGTCATAGCGCCCTCATAGTCGGTCGGAGGCTCGCGTCGAGCGGAGCCGTGCCATTCTCGGTGGTGACATTCGATGGCTCGATCCAGATGGACGGACGCCGCCGGCGCCGACCTGGCGCAAACCTCTGTCGCGATCGGACAACGCGGGTGGAATGCGCATCCTGGCGGCAATTCGAAGGGGCTGGGAAACTGTCCACGGAGTCGAAGGTCGGGAAGCGCACGGCCTGCTTGCGCGGGCAAGAACGAGAGCAGCAGGGCTTGTGTGTAAGGGTGTTGCGGGTCCCCAAAAATCCTGGATGTTGGACCAGCCTCGACGATGCGGCCCAAATACATGACCGCGACGCGCGACGCCATCTGCGCCACGACCGCAAGGTTGTGGCTGATGACGATCATGGATGTACCGAGTTCTCGGCTGACGCCCCGCAGCAGGTTCACGATCTGCGCTTGGACTGAAACGTCCAGAGCCGAAGTCGGCTCGTCGCAAATCAGCACCGACGGCCTCAGTACGAGGGCGCGCGCGATCGCAACGCGTTGCCTTTGTCCTCCCGACAATTGTCCGGAATGGACACCGAGGCATTGTGCGGGCAGGCCCACCAGCTCGATCATCCGGGCGACGGCACTGTGGCGTTCTCGTCGATCGCCGATCGCCAGCACATTGAGCGGCATCCCGACGATCGCTTCGATCGTCTGTCTGGGATTGAGCGAGGATGCGGGGTCCTGGAATACGGCCTGCACCAGTCGCGCACGTTGACGCCGGTCGAACTCGGTCAAGGGATGCCCCAGTAGCTCGACAAACCCGCTCGTAGGCGCCTGCAGTCCGAGCAGAATCTTGGCAAGTGTACTCTTTCCCGAGCCCGACTCGCCGACGATTCCGAGTATCTCGCCGCGCCCGATCTCGATGGAAATGCCTCGGAGCGCCTTGATCAGTTCGGGGCGGCGAAAGATGCCGCGCCCGACGGCAAACTCGCATTCGACGTCGCGCGCCGACAGGAGCGGGGCAACGGCCGTCACGACGGATTTCGGCCTTCGCAAAGGAGGCAGCGCACCTCTCTGCCGCGATCGAGGCTGCGCAGCGAGATGCCATCGGAGCTACGGCATGGGTCCATCACGTTCTCGCATCTCTCGCAGAACGCGCATCCTTGCGGTAGATCGAGCGTGGAGGGGGCGGAGCCCGCTATCGCATTTATCCTTCCTCCTCCGACCGCTGCCTCCGGCAGGCATCGCAGCAGCGCCCGCGTATAGGGATGACGAGGGTCTCCGATAATGTCCGCTACAGTTCCGGTTTCCACGATCTGGCCGGCGTACATGACCGCCACACGATCGGCGATATGAGCAACGACGCCGAAATCATGAGTGATGAAGAGCACCGAAAGTCGACGCTCCTCCTTGAGCTCTCGCAGAAGCCGCAGGATCTCGATCTGGGTGGTCGCGTCGAGGGCCGTGGTGGGCTCGTCGGCGATGAGAAGTTTGGGGTCGCAGATGAGCGCCATGGCGATCATGACCCGCTGGCGTAGGCCGCCCGAGAGCTGATGTGGGTATTGCTTGAGGCGATCATCGGGCGCGCTGATGCCGACGCGCTCCAGGAGCTCGCTCGCACGGCGGCTGGCTGCGCGCCGGCTCCCCTTTCGATGCCTGAGATAGACCTCTTCGAGCTGATATCCGATGGTCCTGGAAGGATCGAGGGCCGCTGTCGGATCCTGGAAGATCATGGTGATGTCTCGCCCTCGCAATCGCTTCATGGCCTGCGGTGGCATGCTCGTAAGATCGAGCCCGTCGAGACGGAGGCGTAGTGCCCGCCGACGCGCATTCGGCGGCAGGAGTCCGATCACCGACAATGCGGTCATCGACTTGCCGGAACCGGACTCGCCGACTAGGCAGATTGTCTCTCCGTCGGTGAGGTCGAGATCGACATCACGGACAGGATGGGCGCTCGCCCCGCCAACGGGAAGGTCGACGCAGAGCCCGCGGATTTCCAACGACATCAGCGTGCGTCCGGCGCGATGACATCGCGCAGGCCGTCGCCGACCAGGTTTATCGTGAAAACCAGGGCAAGCAGAGCGGCACCGGGCAGCGCCACGACCCATGTATCGAACAGCATCACCTCCCGTCCCTTCGCCAGCATCAGCCCCCAGGACGGGATAGGTTCCTGCACGCCGAAGCCGAGAAATGACAGCGCCGCTTCGAGCAGAATCGCGTCCGCCACGACCGCAGTCGCCACGACCGCGAGGTGGCCGAGCAGATTCGGCAGGATCTCGCGCGTCATGATGCGCAGGTGAGAAGACCCGGCCAGGCGCGCCGCGGCGACAAAGTCGTTCTGGCGGACCTGCTGCGTCGCGGTCCGCATCACGATCGCGAACTGATCCCAAAGGAGAAAGCCGAGCGTCAGCATCACGACCGTTGTCGAGCCCCCGAACACGACGACGATCGCCATTGCGACCAGGATGATAGGCAACGAGAGACGCGCGGCAGTGAGGAAGGTAATTGCCAGGTCGAGCTTGCCGCCAAAATAGCCGGCAACCAGACCCAGCGTCGCTCCGATCAGGCCCGAGATCGCCGTTACCGACACACCGATCAGCAGCGAGACGCGCGTCCCGTAGATCAGCCGGGAGAGATAGTCTCTACCGAACCCGTCTGTCCCCAGCAAGTGATCCGGCTGAGTTCCGTCCATCCAGAACGGGGGAAGAAATCGCCTCGAGAGTTCCTGCGCATAGGGATCGCGGGGGGCGAGCCAAGGTGCGAAGACGGCGGCCATAATGGCCAGCAACAGCACCGCTCCGCCGAGCAGCAGGCCGGAACGGGCGGAGACAGAGAGACAGCGCAGTATTCTGGCGTAAGGTCCGAAACGGAGCGCGGCCCGGGGGAGGTGAAGAGCCGTCACGCGAGACGGACCTTCGGGTCGAGCCACGCATTGCAGAGATCCGCCGCCAGTGTCAAAGCGACGTAGAATGTCGCGACGACCAGGATCGCCGCTTGCAGGACCGGCAGGTCGGCGCGCACGGTCGCATCATAGGTAAGCCAGCCGATTCCGCGCAGAGCGAATGCCTGCTCGACGACGATGGAGCCCGCGAGCATATGCCCGAAGGACACAGCGCAGAGGGAAAGCAGCGGTGCCAACGCGTTGCGGAGTGCGTGCCGCACGAGGATAGACCAGGTCCCGAGCCCATACGCCCGTGCGGTTCGAACGTAGTCCGAGGCTAACGCCTCGATCATCCCGGCGCGCGTCAAACGGAGGAGCGAAGGCGTGGCGACGTAGCCGAGAACGATGGCGGGCAGCACATAGTTGCGCCAATTTTCCGTTCCTGAAACCGGGAGCCATCCGAGCTTCAGGCCGAAGACGATCATCAGCCCGAGCGCGAAGACCGGAGTCGGCATCGCTTGTCCCATCACCCCGACCAGAACGGCTGCGCGATCAACGACGGTGTTGCGATAGACCGCGGCCGCGATCCCGAGCGGCAGCGCCAGGCAGAGCGCGAAAGTCAAACTGACGAGCCCGAGCGTCAAAGTGACGCCAAGCCGGCCGGCGATCATTTCCGCCACCGGCTGTCGGTACTGCAGCGAGCGCCCCAGATCGCCGCGCAGAATGTCGGCGAGCCAACCGAGAAAGCGGAGATATCCAGGCTTGTCCAACCCATAGGCGGAACGCACGGCCGCAATATCACCGGCAGTCGCTGAATTTCCGGCCATGGAGATCGCGGTGTCGCTGGCCAGTACGGACAGCATGAAGCTGACGACACAGACGAGCGCGAGCACTGCGGCCGCGGACAACAGACGGGCCAGGATGTATCGCGCCAAGACCGATTCCTAATGTTGCCGACGGGGTTTCCAAACCTGCCTGGCGACACGCAGGAAGTTGCCGCCGAGGATTTTTTGTACATTTTCTTCCGAATAGCCGCGCTCGAGCATCAGTTCGACTAAAGCGGGTAGCTCTTCTGGCTCGAAATAGCTTTTCATCTTGTCGTAATCCGTCCCGGCCCCTTTGAATCCGAAGGAAACCATGCTCGAAGCCATGGCCTCAGGATCGTAGACGAAATCCAGGCCCAGACCGACATGATCCGGGCCGATCAGACCACAGTAATGATCGGCGACCCGAAACAGGGCTGCTGCATCGGCCTCGTTCCTGTCGTTCAGGAATATGTCCACGCCGTTGACGCCGACGAGGCCCCCCGTGCGTGCGCACGCCACTGCCTGCTCGTCCGTGATGTTGCGATCGTGTGCATAGAGGCTCTTGGGATTGGAATGCGAGAAGATGACTGGAGCCTCCGATACCGCCATCACATCCATGGATGTCCTGTAGCCGGTATGGCTGCAGTCGACGATCATGCCCACGCGGTTCATTTCTTGGACAAGCTCGATCCCGTAGTGGCTGAGGCCGGAGTCCGTGCGCTCGTGACATCCGTCGCCAACCGCGTTCTTGCGGTTGTAGGCCATCAGCATGTGCTTGACGCCGAGGCTGCAAAATGTCTCGACCAGCGCCACGTCGCCGCCGATCGCGTTTGTGCCCTGAAAATTGAAAGCGACGGCCAGGCGGCCGGAAGCCTTGGCCGCGAAGATGTCGTCGACGTGCTCCACGAGGCACAGCGACGGATCCTCCCTGATGATCTTCCGCTGCGCCGCTATTCTTCGTAGTGCCGCTTCGGGGCCCTCGGCATCCGTGCAAAGCGTGAGAGACACGAAGCTGAAGCCGCTCTGGCGCAGACGCGGCAATGCGCGGGCCATCAATTCCCTTCGCCCATACCCGGTCCAAGGCAGTGTCAGGTCGCAGACGACCGCATTCCCGCGGACGGACGCCACTCTTCTCGCGACCTCGCTCGACGGCGTGGCTCGCAACTCCAGATTGGACATTCGGCGTCCTGCTCCGATCACGGCCCCGGTTCATGGGCTCGGCTATTTCCACGAATAGTCATAGAAACGGGGAATCTCGTCGGCGAAGGCGCGAAACACCAGATTGGCGGTAAATGCATAGCTCCTGACATAGGTGTGGAGCGGCGCCCAATAGACTTGGGAAGTGATTATCCGCTCGGCCTCTGCGTATTTTGCCTTGCGCACTGCGGGATCGACACTGCCGTCCGCCGCCTGCAACGTCGACCTCAATCTGTCATCGCGTGCAAAATCGTCCTCGCTGCCATTGAAGAAGACGCTCATGACTGCCGAGGCGTCGTTCAGCGAGTAGGAGCCCCAATTGGTCAGGACAAAACTCGCCTTGTTGTCGAGCAGGCGTTCCCGATAGGCCTCGTAGGGCAGCGCGGTCAATTTGGCGCGGATGCCGACGGCCGCGAGATTGGCCACCACTGCCTCGCCGCCGGGGCTGCTCTGTTCGGCAATCAGCTCGATGTCGAAGCCGTTGGGGTAGCCAGCGTCCGCAAGTAGCTGTTTGGCCTTGCCGGGATCATAGGCATGCGTCTCGACGGCGTTCGGATCGCAGCCGAACTGCGTCGGATAGCACGGCGTGTCGAGCACGCGCGCGTTTCCCTTCACAAGGTTTTCGACGATGCTGCGGCGGTCGATCGCATGGGCGATCGCCTGGCGGACCTTGAGGTTCTGCACGGGGCTGTTGCCCGCTCGGCCGACGGCGTCGAACAGCAAATAACCAATCCGCATGGTCTCTGCGAGCTCGGTGCGCAATCGGGGAACGGATTTCAGCCTGGTCGCCAGATCGGTGGAGATGTCGGGTGAGAAATCGAGGCCACCAGCTACCAGCTCGGTCAATTGGGTCTGAACGTCCGGGAGCTCACGGATGACGATCGTCTTGATCTTCGCCTTGCTTTTCGGGCTGCCCCAGTCATAGGTCTCGTTTCGCGCCAGGACATACCGCACGCCCTGTTGCATCTCGACGACGCGATAGGGACCGGTGCCGATCGGCCGTTTGGCCATGCCGTCCGCCCCGACCTTCGCGTAGTAGCTTGCCGGATAGATCGGGATCGGACCGGAAAGATATTCCAGGGCCTGCGGAAATATGGTCTTGGTGTGGACGCGGACCGTGAATTCGTCGAGCTTCTCGGCGCGCTCGATCCAGTTGACGACTCGTTGGAACTTCACGCCGTTGGCGGGATTTGAAATCCAATTCAAAGTATAGACGACATCATCGGCGGAGAATGGCGAGCCGTCGTGAAATTTCACGCCATGACGGAGCGTGAATTCGAGCGTCTTGTCGTCAATCCATTTCCAAGCCGTCGCCAGCAAAGGTTGGTATTCGCCAGTCTCCGGATCGCGGTGAACAAGCGTGTCCCAAACGAGCACCGAGAACCATATTCCAGTGCGGGTCGCGCCGTAGTAATTGTCGGCGGTGACCATCACGCCGTTTGCGCCCCAGCCGATACGCAGGGTGTCGCTGTCCTTATCGGCGAGGGCGGGCTTGGATATCGCGCAGCTCGCAATCGCCACCGCCGCCAGCAGCGCCGCCAATTTTTTCATTTCCTTCCTCGATTGCTATGAGGATGCGGTTGCGCAGAAGACCGTAGGGCGGTGTATAGATGCCTGTCTAATATCATTTGGCCATCAATTGAGGCTCAAGGAGCATCAATGACGATCGAATTCAGGCACATGCGCGTTTTCATTGCGGTCGCTCAGGAGCTCAGCTTTCGACGCGCCGGGGAACGACTGCACATCGCCCAACCGGCGTTGAGCCGCACGATCGCCGACCTGGAGGCGGCGATGAGCGTGTCGTTGATCGAGCGTACCACCCGTGTGGTTCGGCTTACCGAGGCGGGGCGCAAGTTCCTCGAAGCCTCGCTGCGGATCGTCGCGGAGAGCGAGGAGGCCGTGACGATGGCTCGCCGCATTCACCAAGGGGAGCTCGGTGAGCTCATCGTCGGATACAATGACTTTGCGATCAACGGCTCATTGCCCACCATCGTGCGCGAGTTCAGGGCGAGCCATCCCGACGTATCGGTCCGTCTCGCGACCATGACCTCGCCGCAGATGACCAGGGCATTGGCGGAGGAACGCATCGATATTGGGTTCCTTACCGGTTCGCAGAATGCGGATGGCTTCGGATCCTTCGTCGTGAAAAACGAGCAGTTGGTCTGCGTGTTGCCGGTAGCTCATCCCCTGGCGGTCGGTACGACGATTTCGATGCTGGACCTCGACGGTATGCCCTTCGTTGAGGGGCAGGCCGATCTGTGGGGCTCCTTCCTGGCCCCGGTTCACGAGTTCTGCCGCGCCAACGGCTGCCGGCCGCGAGTGGTGCAGACGGCCCAATATAGCGATGGCATCATTGGTCTTGTGGAAGCGGGGATGGGAGTGGCTCTGTATGTCGACAGCGACTGGTTGCACTCTCGACGGGGCATCACGGTGCGGCCGATCCATGAGACATCCCCTCCGTTTCAAAGCTTGGCGGTGTGGAACCGCCACAGGCGATCCGCTGCCGTCGGATCATTTCTCGAAACGACCCGCCGCACGGTTTCGCTTATGACGTCGTGCTCCCGCGTCGCGCGGCGAGAGGAGAAGAGCCGGGCGCAAAATCCCAGGCGCAAATCGCACTAGGATCGAGGGATCGGAGTGGTCCATGTGTTCCCCACCGGTTGGCCCCGCGCTCATGCGCAACGAGGTGCAGGGCATCGATTGGCAGGTGATGGCCGGCTCCGTGATGACCGCCATCCCGGCGATAGAGCGCGAAGGCTGATCGCGCTTCGACCTGCGGACCTATCGCGAGCCCTCCCCGAATGGATCGTCGATCGATAGTGACGGCGTCGTGAACCAGCGCGGGCCGTCCTCGGTCATGTAGATGTGGTCTTCCAGACGAATTCCGAATTCACCGTATATGCAGATCGTCGGCTCG
>JBIOEJ010000077.1:0-28247 GCA_044445965.1 Hyphomicrobiales bacterium | reverse complement strand
TCGCGGCGGCGCCGCCGGCGCACCCCTCGCGCTTTGTCATTCCTGCCTCGAGGGAAAAGCGCTATGTGCGCGACGAGGTTTTGATCGAGATACCTTCGAGCTTGACGCCCGAGGCGCTGCAAAGCCTCGAGCAGCGCCTCGGGCTCACGCGCATCGCCTCGCGGGATTCGGCGCTGCTCGGCTCCCACGTGAACCGCTATCGCATAGTTCGACCCCGCTCCCTGCCCAGCATCGTCCGGACGCTGCGCGCCGAAGCCCTGGTAGCGGGCGCCCAGCCTAACTATATGTTTGCCCTGCAGCAGGCGCCGCAGCCGGCGGCGCCTTCCACCGCCTACTCGCTGCAATACGCAGTCGCGGCGCTGCATCTCGCCGAGGCGCATCGGCTGGCGACCGGCAAAGGCATCCGCATCGCGATCATCGATTCTGGCATCGACGGCAACAGCTTCGGAATCGAGGATCGCATCGTCGCGAGGCTCGATACGCTCGGAGGCCCGTTCGAGGCGGATTTGCACGGCACGGCTATCGCAGGCGCGATCGTGGCTCACGGCCTGCTCACCGGCGTGGCGCCGGACGCGCAAGTGATCGCGGTCCGCGCCTTCACCGGCAAGGGCGGTCCCAACGGGGCCGAGGCCACGAGCGACCACATTCTGCAAGGACTCGAATTCGCGGTCGCCCAGAACGCCAATATCGTCAATATGAGCTTTGCCGGCCCGGATGACGCGCTGCTGGACCGCGCGCTCGAGAGCATGCGCGCCAAGGGCGTTGCCGAGATCGCCGCCGCCGGCAATGGCGGCCCACAATCCGCCCCTCTCTATCCCGGCGCCGAACCCGGCGTCATTGCGGTCACGGCTACCGATCAGAAGGGAAGGCTGTTCGGCTTAGCCAACCACGGCGGCTATGTCGCTCTGGCGGCGCCCGGCGTCGACATCCTGTTGCCGGCGCCCAAAGGCTCGGTACAGATCGCCTCAGGCACTTCGATCGCTGCGGCGCATGTGACCGGCGTCGCGGCCCTTGCCTTGGAACGGTATGGAACCCTGACGCCAGATGCGCTCGTCAAGGCGCTGGATGCCGGTGCCCATATGCCCGATGCCGCCGCGAGGCCCGAGGAGTACGGCGCCGGCGTCATCGACGCCTACGAGGTAGTGCAGGCGAAGGCCGGCGCCGGGCCGGTCGCGCCGCCGCCGGCGGCGAGCGCAGCCTCACCCTGAGGAGGGCTCGGCGTATCGGCTCCTATTCGGCCGCCGGAGCAGCGCCGCGGCCCGCCAGCAGCGGCAGTGGAGCCTTTCGATCACTACGCAGATCCTGTCGGCCGTCCGCGAAATAGACCACGGCGCGCCGATCTCCGAGCTATAGTTGCCGGGAAGGGGCCGCCCGTTCAGATTTAGCCCGAAACCGTGGGCCGTACTACCTCGAAAGCCCGTCAGCGGCCTGAGCCAGGCGGGCGTAATAATAGCCCTTCATCAGATCAACGCAGGCGCGCGCCGGCGCAATGCCGAACGTCCGCTTTGGGTCGACTCCGGCCGTTCGACATCGGGCGGTCGAGTGAGGGCTCCCGGGGCATTGTGTAAGTTCAGACTGGGGCTCTATTGGCGAGCGAATTGCTGGGACGGGCGATGAAGCCCGTCCGGGGCCAACCTCCGATCGAGCTCGACCCCTTAGTCGATGAGTGCAGAACGACTACGCGACCTACCCCCCGATCGGCCTTAGCCCGCACCATTCGCCGATGAAGCGCGCGATGACGATCGTGGCTTTCTTCAGGCTCTCCAGCTCGACGAACTCGTCGAAGCCGTGCCCGTCCGTGCTCGCGGGGCCATAGGCGAGGCTCGGTATGTCGTAGTAGCGCCCATAGAAGCGGCAATCGGTCACCGCCGGAAGCAGGGTTTCCTGCGGCTCGGCGCCCATGACGGAACGATGCGCCCTGCGCATCGCGGCCTCGAAATCGGAGCCGGGCTCCAGCACATAGTCATCCGCCTGGAACCCGTTCCAGACGATCTCCGGGACGTTGCCGGCAAGGAAGCTGTCGCGCCGCGCCGCCTTCATGACGACCTCCGACAGCTCGCCGCGAAACTCCCGCAACGGCGTCCCGGGCAAGACCGCGATGCGGCAATCGACCTCGCACCAGGCGGGCGTCGACGACGCCCAATCGCCGCCCCTGATCTTGCCGGGATTGAACTTGATCGGGTTCTCGATCGTCTTGAACCAGGGATGGGACTTCACGCGCTCGTTCAACGCTCGAGTGAACTCCCTGATCGCCTCGATCAGCCCGAAGGCGGAGAGGATCGCGTTCGTTCCTTGCTCGCTGCGCGACACATGGGCAGGGCGGCCGCGCAGCTTCAAGCGGAACCACATCACGCCGACCGTGCCGCGCAGGATGCGCTGACCGGTCGGCTCGGGGATCAAACAGGCATCGGCCCGATAGCCGCGCGCCAAGGTCGAGAGCGCGCCGTTGCCCGTGGATTCCTCTTCGGTCACTGTCTCGACATAGACATCGGCGGCCGGCGCATAGCCCGCCTTGCTCAAGCCCGCGAGCGCGAAGACTATGGCGCTGACGCCTGCCTTCATGTCGCCGGAGCCGCGCCCATAAAGGCGCCCGTCGCGGATGCGGGCTTGGAAGGGCGGGCTTGCCCACATCTCGACCGGCCCCTCGGGGACCACATCGACATGCCCCTGCAGGATCAGGCTGCGGCCGCCCGGTTGCGGGCTTCTCAGCACGGCGACGACCTGCACCGCGCGCGCATAGTCCGTGTCCATGACCGGCGAGAAGCCCGGCAGATGCGCCATCTCGACTTCCGCCAGGGTGTAACGGTCGACGCTCCAGCCGCGCGCCGCGAAATCGCGCGCCAGCCAATCCTGGCACGGGCCCTCCTGACCGCGTAGCGAAGGGAAGCCGACGAGCTGAGACAGCCAATCGAGCTGCGCCTGCCAGTTGCTTTCGACGGCTGAGACGATATCGGCGGGCGCGATCGGCATGATGCGGCTTTCAGTCATTTCACGAACAGGCTCAAGATCTCGAACAGCATTTGCGCGCCGGCCTGGGCCGTGTTGGTCGTCGCGTCATATTGAGGTGCGACCTCGACGAGATCGGCCCCGACGAGGTTGAGGCCCTTGAGGCCGCGCAGCAGGGCCTGCGCCTCGCGCGTGGTGAGGCCGCCGGTTTCCGGCGTGCCGGTGCCCGGCGCAAAGGCCGGATCGAGACTGTCGATGTCGAAGGAGAGATAGGTCGGACCTTCACCGACCACGGCCCTGGCGCGTGCCACGATGCCCTCGATGCCGAGCCCGTCGGTCTCCTCCGCGTGGATGACCGTCATCCCCGACTCATAGGAGAACTCCCAAAGATATTCGGATGATCCGCGGATGCCGATCTGAATGGTGCGGGTGGGATCGAGCACGCCGTCGAGCACGGCCTGACGGAACGGTCCGCCGTGATGGAACTTCGAGCCCTCGAAGGAGCCGCCAGTGTCGCAATGCGCGTCGATATGCACCATGCCGACCGGGCCGTGCTTGGCGATCGCCTTGAGCAACGGCAGCGAGATCGAGTGATCGCCGCCGACCGAGACGGGCAGCACGCCGGCATCGATCAATATACGCGCATGATGCTCGATATCCGCATGCGATTGCGCGAGATCGAAACGGCTGCGGAACGGGATGTCGCCGATGTCCGCCACCGCAAGGTCGCGCGTCGGCATGCATTTCAGCACATGATTATAGGGGCCGATGCGCTCGATCGCCCGCAAGGCCCGAGGTCCGAACCGGGCTCCGCTGCGGTTGGTGACGCCGAGATCCATCGGGACACCGAGGAGCGCGACCTGAAGCCCGTCGAGCGCGGGCGCGTTCCAATCGACGAGCCGCATCGGAGCGCGCAAGAAAGTCGGGATGCCGGAATAGGGAAAGGCACGTTGCCCGCCCGGGGAGAAGATGCGCTCCGCCACCTTGCGGAACTCGGGATCGTGCATGATCCCACCATCGGCGTCGCCATATCTGGCGCGAAGCTCATCGAGGGACGGGTTTGGCATGTCGGCTTCCCTAATTTGGCCGCGGGTTCGCGCCAGAGTCAGCGCCTCCATAATGGGAGAGCGGGTGTAGCACAAAGCGGGGGCCACGCGCCCGATCCGTGACGAGCTCCTGGCGCCTGCCGCTATTCAGCCGCGTTCACGAGAGATTGTTGAATGGGGTGATATGAACTTGCGGTCCGCTCGCTATCGAGGGTGAGGATCGTTCAGGCCGCTACGAGTATCGCATGCCCCAATACCGTAAGCCTGAATTTCGCGAAATGCCGCGATCCTCGAGCGCCGGACAAGCCTATCGCTTCGCTGGCGTCGCCGTCGCCGTCATCGTCGCCGCCATGTTGCTTGGCGCCGTCATTCAATCGCGGCGCGACGAAAGCAACCTCTCTCGCAAGCAGGAACATATGTCGACGATGACGCATGATCTCGAAAGCGCCAACGGCGAGAAGGAACACGTCCTCGCGGACCTGACGATCGAGATGAGCGAGCTCATTCAACGTTTCGAAGCGCTCAAGACGCTGCTGAGCGCCTCTCAGGCGGACCGGGATGCGCTCGCCGGAGAAGTGCAATTCCTCACGCGCTACATTGCCTATGTCACCGGGCCCAAAGGAACGAAAAACCCGGCGCTGGTCGATGTCGTATGCTCGCTGTGGAAGGGCGCCGATAAGCGCAAGGCGAAGTTCGAAAGCCAACCTCTTCAGATTACCGCCGAGGACTTCGACCAGGCCCATTTTTCGCCTGAGCTGCAAACGCTGCTCGCGGAGAATTTCGTGCGGCTCGAGCCCGTCTTGCAGATTCGTCTCGGAGAGGCGGCGCAGGCGGGTTCCGCAAGCCCGTCCGCGCCCGCCAAGCCGGCCGCCCGTCAAGCGGCCGCGGGCGGCTCCATCACCCCGCAGATGCTCGCATCCCTTGGAAAGCAAGTTCAGGGCATCAAAATCCTCAAAGCCATCGGCTTCTCGGACGGGGCCCGCTACGAAATTCCAAGAGACATCGCGATCGCGGTGCAAATCCGCAGAGAATGCATGCCACATTAGCGCTTTGCCCTGAGCACGAGCATCTCCGGACTCCCGCAAGGAGAGAGGTGGGGGTCACGCGCTTGCAGTGGCGAAGCGCCGCGGGTCGACCTTGCCGACGATCTTGGCGGCCTCGCCGGGGTCGCGGCCGTTGACGAGATCGGCCAGCAAAAGGCCTGCGGCCTTCGAGGTCTGGATGCCGTAGCCGCCTTGCCCGACACTCCAGAAGAAACCCTCGACCGCGCCGTCCCAGCCGATGGCCAGGCTACGGTCGGGCGTGAATGTCCGCAGGCCAGCCCAGCTATGCTCGACGCGGCGGACCTCGATGTCGAGAGCCTGCTGCATGCGGTCGATGCCGATCGCGATGTCGAGATCTTCCGGCCGGACATCGTGGGGATGCGTTTCGGTCTCGTCGGCGGGGGAGACCAGCAGCTTGGCGCGGGCCTCGGGAAGGCAGTACCAGCTATGGCCGACATCGCTCACCGCGGGCCACCCCGCGACCTGCCAAGGAGCCGGATCGATGATCGCGATGCTGCGCCGCTTGGGCACGAGGCCCAGAGGCTGAACGCCGGCAAGCCTCGCCACCTCGTCGCCCCAGGCGCCGGCTGCATTGACGACGATCGGGGCCGTGAACACGACCCCGCCCCTGACCTCCACCTGCCAGGCGCCGCCGCGGCGCTCGATACGGCCGGCGCGGCTGCGCAGCGCCAGCACGCCACCCGCCGCCCGCATCTCCTTGAGATAGCCCTGGTGCAGGGCGGCGACATCGATGCCGAAACAATCCTCTTCGATCGCACCGGCGACGGCATAGTCCGGCTTCAACGCCGGCACCAGGGCGCGCAGCTCCGGGATCGAAAGCTCGCGCACGCCCACCGCCCACGCCAGCATCTGCCGCAATACCGCCTCCTGCTCCGGCGGGGCGAGGTAGAGGACGGAGCGGGGCGACAGGATCGGCGCACCCGCAAAACCCGGCGGCGGCGCCTCCAGGAACGAGCGCGAGAGGCCGGTCAGCGCGCGCACGTCCGGCGGGCCGTAATTGAGGATCCACAAGGCGGCGGAGCGGCCGGTGGAATGGTAGCCGGCGGCCTCCTCGGCCTCGACCAGCGCCACCCGATGATCGGCGGCAAGATGCGCGGCGGCGGTGGCGCCGGCAATGCCCGCCCCGATGACGACAGCGTCGAACGCATGCGTGTCCATGGCCGGCGCGCCGGCTACAGCTCGCTCGAATATTCCTGGTTCGTCCGCCTGAGGCTCTTATCGGTGCCGAAGAAAGCGTGCTTCGACATATCCGCCGAATAGCGGCTGGCCGGCGGCTTGCGGCCGAGCGCCTCGGCGACCGCGCGGATGTGGTGCGGCTGGGCGCCGCAACAGACACCGAGATAGCGTGCGCCGATCTTGTAGGCGGCCTTGGCGAACTCCCCTATCTCGAAGCGGTTGCAGGTCATCGGATCGAGCGCGATGGGAAACGGCATCTCGCCGGGCAGGCAATCGCAATTTGGGTCGCGCAGCGATTGGAAGGTCGGCTCCTTGTCGCTGGTGCGGAAGGGCACCGGCAACGCCGCCACCGGCACATGGACGGCGGCGACGATCCGCTCGATCAGGGGCAGCATGGTGCGAGGCCCCCGGATGCAGTTGAGGCCGACCACGTCGGCGCCCGCATCGGCGAGCGCCTTGCAGCAAGCCTCCGGCGTCATCCCCTCGCGCGTCTCGGGCTTGCGGTGCACAGCCATGGTGATGACGGCTGGCAGGCCGGCGGCCTTGATGGCGGCGAGCGCCAGCAGCGCCTCCGCCGCATAGGAGAAAGTTTCGCCGACCACGAAGTCGACGCCGGCCTGCGCCGCCCAGCCGACCTGCTCGTCGAACATGGCGCGCGCCGCCTTGTGGCTGTCGGCGTTCGCGGGCTCGTAGATGTTGGTGTTGCAGATGTTGCCGGCGAACAGCGTGCCGGTCTCGTCGGCGACCCGCTTGGCGAGGCGCAGCGCCTGGCGGTTCATGTCCTCGAGCTGCGCCTCCCGGCCGATGATGCGCAGCTTCTCGCGGTGGGCGTAATAGGTGAAGGCCTCGACGACATCGGAGCCGGCATGGACGAAATCGCGATGCAGCTGCTCGACGACCTCGGGGTGATCGAGCACGACCTCCGGCACGAAGGCGCCGGCCTGCAGGTAACCGCGGCGCTCGAGCTCGAAGAGATACCCCTCGGCGCAGATCACCGGTCCTGCCGCCAGCCGCTCGCTCAGGCTCTTGCCCGCCATCCTGTTTTCCTCCTCGGTGCAGCTCCCGTCGACCAGGAGCTTGCGAACACACGACGTTTCATCGCGCCTTCTTGGCCCGCCCGTCAAGGCGCACGGGCGCCGACCGAAGGAGCTGGGGAAAATTCCTAAGCTCGGCAAATCGCGATAGGGTCGTCTAGAGCAGCGAATCCGAAATTCGCTTCACCTTGGGGCAACGCGCGCGGCGAATTTCGGATTCAAAGCTGCACTAGCAAATAATTGTTTCTAGTGTGGTTATTGAATTTGAAGTTCCTACGGCGCGCATGCCATCCATGGGATAGGAACTTCAAATTCACCACACTAGAGGGCCGGCAGCCCGGCCCGAGGTGAGGCAGCGCGAGGACCGCGATGAACTATCGCTCGGCATGGATGACGGAAGAGCTCGACGCATTCCGCGACCCGTTCCGCCGTTTTCTGGCGAAAGACCTCGCGCCGCATGCCGAGAGCTGGCGCAAGCAAAAGATGGTCGACCGCTCCGCCTGGCGGGCGCTCGGCCAAATGGGCGCGCTCCTGCCGAGCGTGCCCGAGGCCTATGGCGGACTGGGCGCGAGCTTCGCCTATGAGGCGGCGGTCATCGAGGATATCGAGACGGTGGTGCCCGAGCTCTCGGTCGGCGTCTCGGTGCACAGCGCCATCGTGGCCCATTACATCCTCAATTACGGCTCCGAGGAGCAGAAGCGGCGCTGGCTGCCGAGGATGGCGGCTGGCGAGCTGATCGGCGCCATCGCCATGACCGAGCCCGGCACCGGCTCGGACCTGCAGAGCGTGCGCACCACCGCCAGGCGCCAGGGGAATGCCTATGTGGTCAACGGCCAGAAGACCTTCATCTCCAATGGCCAGCTCGCCGGCCTCGTCATCGTGGTCGCCAGGACCGGGGAGGCCGGCGCCAAGGGCTTGTCGCTGCTGGTTCTGGAGACCGAGGGCAATGAGGGCTTCCGGCGCGGGCGCAACCTCGACAAGATCGGCCTTCACGCTTCCGATACCTCGGAGCTGTTCTTCCAGGACGCCGTCGTGCCGCCCGAGAACCTGCTCGGGCCGGAAGAAGGCAACGGCTTCGTCCAGCTCATGCAGCAATTGCCGCAGGAACGCCTGGCGCTCGCGGTCGCCGCGGTCGCCTCGATGGAGCGCGCCGTCAAGCTGACGGTCGACTACGCGAAGGACCGCAAGGCCTTCGGCAAGCCGATCATCGAGTTCCAGAACACCTCATTCACGCTCGCCGAGCGCAAGACGGAAGCCATGATCGCGCGCGTCTTCGTCGATTGGTGCGTCGAGCGGCTGGTCGCGGGCGAGCTCGACACGGTCACCGCCTCGATGGCCAAATGGTGGTGCTCGCAAAAGCAAGTCGAGACCGCCGATGAATGCCTGCAACTCTTCGGCGGCTACGGCTATATGCAGGAATACCCGATCTCGCGCCTCTTCGTGGACGCCCGCATCCAGAAGATCTATGGCGGCACCAACGAGATCATGAAGCTGCTGATCGCAAGGTCGCTGTGACTTGGGCAAGGCCGCTCGTTCCCGCGAAGGCGGGGACCCAGTCTTTCCAACCTCTCCTGGGTCCCCGCCTTCGCGGGGATGAGCGGAGAATGGTTTGGAGGTAGGCGCCGGCAGCGATCGCGCCCCGATCAGCCGCCCCCGACCTCCTGCCGCCAGCTATGCCGCGGCGCGTAGCCGAGCAGGCGCTTCGCCTTATCGATGGAGAGCAGCGTCTCGTTCGGGCCGACGCCATCCTTCAGCGCCAGGCCCGGAAAGGTCTCGGCGAGTAGGCGCCGATTGTCGCGGCTCATGACCGTCTCGGCATTGGCGATGATGAACACCTCCGCTCCCGTGAACTTGGCTTCGAGCGCCTTGCGGACCGCCTGGGCGCCGTCGCGCGCATCGATATAGCTCCAGAGGTTCCACTTCCGCTCGGCCGGGTTCTTGTCGAATGCCGCAAACCGCGCATAGTCGTGCGGCTCCATGACATTGGAGAAGCGCAGGCCCACCATTTTCAGCTTCGGGTCCCAGCGGCAGAACTGCTTGGCCATCTCCTCGCCGAGCAGCTTGCTCAACGAATAGGCGGTCTCCGGGCGGCCCGCATACTCCTCGTCGACCGGCGCGTAGGGTGGGGGCGTGTCGAAGGGCAGGCCGAGCACCGTCTCGCTCGAGGCCCAGACGATATTGCGGATCTTCGCCCGGCGGGCGCTCTCGAACACGTTGTAGGTCGAGAGCATGTTGGTGCGGAAGACCACGGCGTTGGGATGGCGGCCGGGCGCCGGGATGGCGGCGAGGTGCACGAGCGCATCTGCGCCCTTATGCCTGCCGTCGACCCCGGAGAGCACCTCCATGGCCTCTCCGAATTGCGTGAGGTCCGCCTGGATGAAGGGACATGTCGCCTCGCGGGGCGGCGCGATGTCGACGTTGATCGTCTCATAGCCGTGCTGGATGAGATCCGCGACGCAGGCGCGGCCGAGCTTGCCGCTGCCGCCGGTGACGATCACGCGCGTCATGATGTGTTCTCCAATCCTTGGTTCAAATCGGGGAGCCCGGAAGCTCGAGCACGGGCACCGCGGCGACGAGCCGCTTGGTATAATCCTGCGCCGGCGAGGTCAGCACCTGCCGCGCCGGGCCTTGCTCGACGATTTCGCCCTGCATCATGACGGCGACCCGATCCGCGAAGGCGCGCGCGATCGAGATGTCGTGGGTGATCATCAGGTAAGCGACGCCGCGCCTCTCCTTGATGTCGATCAGGAGGTTGAGGATCTGGCCGCGGATCGACACATCGGCCCCCGATAGCGGCTCGTCGGCGACGATCAGTCGCGGCTCCATGGCGAGCGCTCGCGCAATGGCGAGCCTCTGGCGTTGGCCGCCGCTCAGCTCATGCGGATAGCGCCGCAGATACTCGCGGCCTGGGCGCAGCCCGACGCTCTCCACCAGCTCGATGCTGCGCGCTTCGACGGCGTCGCGCCCCGGGCCCGGCTGCTTGGCCAGCAACGCCTGCGCCAGCAATTCCAGCACCTGGCGACGCGGGTTGAGCGAGGCCGCGGCATCCTGGAAGATCGGCTGCACGGCGATGCGCTCGCGGCGCAATTCCGCGCCCGACATCGAGCCGAGGTCGCGCCCGTCGAGCAGCACCCGGCCGGCCTCCGGTTGCAGCAAGCCGAGCGCCATGCGGCCGAGCGTCGATTTGCCCGACCCGCTCTCGCCGACGAGCGCAACGGTTTCCCCAAGGCCGACCTCGAGGCTCACCGCGCGCACGGCATTCACGACGGCGCCCCCGGAGCGGCGGAAGGTCTTGCTGACGCCTTCGAGGGCGAGGAGGGGCTGGGCTTGCATCAGACGCGCCGAGCCTCTGGATAGAGCCAGCAGCGCACGGCATGCGAGGTGCCGTCCGGCGAAGCGGAGGGCTCGGGCATGGCGAAAGTCTCGGGCATGGCGAAAGACTCGGGCATGGCATCTTGGCATTGCGCCATCGCCTCGGCGCAGCGCGGCGCGAAGGGGCAGCCTCGCACGAGCTGCGCGAGACTGGGCGGGTCGCCGCCGATGGTCGCGAACCGCCCCTGCGCATCGCGCGCGGCGGCCGCCGCCTCGAGTAGCCCGACCGTGTAGGGGTGGGCCGGCTTGCCGAACACCTCCTGGGTGCGGCCCCATTCGACGAGGCGCCCCGCGTACATCACATAGATGCGCTCGCAGGCGGAAGCCACGATGCCGAGATCGTGGCTGATGAGCAGCATCGCCATGCCGAGCCTCTGGCGCAGATCGCGCAGCAAGGCCAGGATCTCGGCTTGCGTCGTCACGTCGAGCGCGGTCGTCGGTTCGTCGGCGACGAGGAGGCGCGGCTTGCAGGCGAGCGCGACGGCGATAAGGGCGCGCTGGCGCATCCCGCCCGAAAGCTCATGCGGATAGGCGCGAGCCACCCCTTGCGGCATCTTGACGAGGCCGAGCAGTTCCTGGACCCGGTCGCCGACCGCCATTTGCGGCGTGTGGCGAGTGACGCTCTCGGCGATCTGCGGGCCGACGCGCATCACCGGGTTGAGATAGCTCAGCGGATCCTGGAAGACGATGGCCACCGGATCGCCCCGCATGCCTTCCCATTGGGCTTGCGAGAGCCGCGTCACGTCGCGCCCGGCGATGACGATGCGCCCTTCATTGATCGTCGATGTCCGCTCCGGGTTGAGCCCGAGGAGCGCGCGGGCGAGCGTCGACTTGCCCGAACCCGACTCGCCGACGAGCCCGACCGCCTCGCCTTCGCCGACCACGAGGCTCGCCCCGTTCACCGCCCACACCTGCGCTTCGCGCGTGCGGAAGGAGAGCCGCAAATCCTCGATCCGCAATATGGGCGCTGGCGCCTGCGGCATCGCCGTCACCTCGCGCTTCGCGGGTTCAGAGCCGAGCCGACGGCGTCGCCGACGAGGTTGAAGGCGAGCACCGTGAGGAAGATCGCGGCGCCCGGAAAGAGCGACAGCCACCAGGCGTTGAACAAGAAGCGCTGGCCGCTATTCAGCATCCGCCCCCAGCTCACGAGATCGGCGCTGGAGAGGCCGAGGAAGCTGAGCGCCGCCTCGAGCAGGATGGCCTGCGCCACGATCAAGGTGCCGGCCGCCAGCACCGGCGCCAGCGCGTTCGGGATCACCTCGGTCGCCAGGATGACGGGCTCGCGCACGCCGAGGCAGCGCACCGCGTCGACGAATTCGAGCCCCTTGACGCGCATCACCTCGCCGCGCATCAGCCTGGCGATCTGCGGCCAGGCGAGCAGCGCGATGACCGTGACGACGCGCGTCAGGCCGGGGCCGGAGAGCGCCACGATGACGGCCGCGAGGATGAAGCTCGGCACCACCTGGAACACCTCGGAGACGCGCATGACGAGCGTGTCGAAGATGCCGCCATAGAAGCCCGCGGTCGCCCCGATCAGCACGCCGATCACCGTCGCGGCAAGGGCCGCCGCGAAGCCGACGCCGATCGAGACCCGCACGCCGTAGATGATGCCGGTGAGCACGTCGCGGCCGAGCTCGTCCGTGCCCAGGAGATGGGTCGCGGAAGGCGGCTGCATGACCTCGTTCGAGAGCTGGTGCGGATCGAAGCCCGGCAGGAGCTGCGTGGCGATGGCGATCAGCACCAGCGCCAGCACATAGATCGCGGCGGCGAGACCGACGCGGTAGGCGAGGAAACGCTGCCACGCCCTATGCATGGCGGATGCCGGTCGCGCGCACGCGCGGGTCCAAGACCGCGTAGAGCAGGTCGGTTGCGAGGTTGGCGATCACCACGGCGATCGCGGTGAACAGGAATATGCCTTGCAGCACGGGGTAGTCGCGGTTGCCGATCGAGGTGATGAAGAGGTTGCCGAGGCCTGGCCAGGCGAACACCGTCTCGACCAGGATGGCGCCGGTGAGCGAATAGCCGAAATTATAGCCGATCACCGTGACCACCGGGATCAGCGCGTTCGGCAGCACATGCCGCCACAGCACATGGCGGCGGCTCAGTCCCTTGGCCTTGGCGGTGAGCACGAAGTCCTGCGACAAGACATCGAGGACGCTGGCGCGCGCCACCCGCGCCACGATGGCCACATAATAGATGGTGACGCTGAACATCGGCAGGACGAGGTGCCAAAGCACGTCGGCGATGAAGGGCCACCCTGTCAGCGATTGCCTGAGCGAGAACATGCCTTGCGCCGGCAGCAGGCGCAGCCTGATCGCGAAGACGATGATCAGGAGCTGGCCGAGCCAGAAGATCGGCACGGAGAAGCCGATCAGGCTCAGGGCCGTGATGGCGCTATCGTAGAGGCTCCCGGCCCGTGGCGCGGCGGCGAGCGCAAGGACGATGCCGAGCAGGGCCGCCGCCGCCAGGGCGGGCAGCATCAGCAGCAAGGTGAACTGGGCCCGCTGCAGGATCAGCTCGAGCACCGGCTGACGGTTGGCGAACGAGAAGCCGAGCTCCCCCTTGGCGAGGTTCGCGAGGTAGAGGCCGAGCTGGGTGATGAGCGGCTGGTCGAGGCCGAATTCATGCCGGATCTGGTCGGCGTAGCCGGGCGGGGCCGGAAAATCGCCTACCAGCGCCTGGATCGGGTCGCCGGGCACGATATGGACGATCAGGAAGTTGATGATCAGGATCGCGAGGATGACGGGGATCGCCCAGCCGAGCCTCGCGAGGAGGAAACGTCCCATCAGAGGAGCGCGCTCAAGCGGCGCCCCGCACCTCACCCTCGGGAACGAGAAGCCGCGTCAGCTCGCGGAGATCCGCCAGCTCTTCCAGGCGCGCTATGCAGGCGGTCAATTGGCGGCAGCGGGCCCGCCCGAGCACGGGCGTGACCAGCGACACGACCTTGGCGTCGAGCTCCTCGTCGGTCAGCGGATTCTCCGGCGCCCCCTTGGCGAAGGGAACCTGCCGCGCAAGGCGCCGTCCGTCGGTCAAGATCAGCTCGAGCGGGGGATATTCGCCGACCTTCAAGACGCGGTCATCGACCACCTTGACGAGGCGCATCACCCGCTCGACCTCCTTCTCCTCGCTCCGCAAGGGCGAAAACTGATCGAGCGTGGCGCGCCCGCTCAGCGCTCCGACCGCGAGCGCGTATTGCATGCTGAACTGGGCGTCGAGCATATTGGCGATCGTCGGGCGATCGAATTGCCGGCAGACCTGCGCATTGCCGTGCACCACCATGCCGGCGATGCCGGACGAGTCGATCTTCGCCTCGCCCATCATCTCGAACAGATCGTCGAGGCAGGCATGCAGGCCGCGGCAACAGGCATAGGGCTTCATGCCGGATGTCGCGATGCGGAATTCGCTGCCGAGCCCGGCCAAGGTCGCATCCGGCGTGGCGAAGCCCGGCGAATAGGTGGAGAAGAAGCCACCCCATTCGACTTCGAGCACGCGGCGCGGCCCGGTCATGCCCGCCTGCGCCAGGAGGGCCGCCGACAAACCGTTCTCGGCGGCCCGGCCGGGATGGAAGCGCTTGGTCATGGCGCCGTCGGCGAGGAAGGCCCAGATACCGCCGGTGAAGGTGCCGGCGATGCCGAGCGCATCGGCGAAACGCTCCGCGTCGAGGCCGATCAGCTTCGCCGCCGCGGCCGCCGCGCCGAAGCTGCCGCAAGTGCCGGTCGAGTGCCAGCCCTTGTCGTTATGCGGCCGGTAACCGCCCGCCCCTTCGAGCACGCGCGCCGCGAGATCGTATCCCGCGAGCACCGCGGTCAGCGCCGCCTTGCCGCTGATGCCGCCGCGCCCTGCGAGCGCGGCCACGACCGGGATCACCACGGCGCCCGAATGGCCGCAGCCGCCGAAATCGTCGAGCTCCAGCGCATGCGCGGCGGTGCCGTTGACCATCGCGGCGAGCGGAGCCGGCAAGGTGGCGCGGTGACCCCAGACGATGCTCGATCCGGATGTCCCCTCGGCGCAGGCTTGGGCGGCGCGTAGCGCGATCTCCGTGACCTCGCTATCGGCGCCGGCGATCGCCGCCGCGAGATTGTCGAGGAGGAACCGCTTCGCCATGGCGATGGCCGCGGAAGGCATATCCTCGTAACGGGCGGCGGCCCAATAATCGGCGAGCCGCTCCGTCAGCGAAGGGGAGGCGGTCGCGGCCCCGGCGGCCGCTCTTGCTACTGCTCCAGCCATGCGTCGTCCCACCACATATAGTTGGCGCCGTGCCACAGGCCCCGCAGCTTGGCGCTCGCCGCATCGATCTCGGCTTGTTGATGGATGGTGAGCGTGGGCAGATCGCGCGCCAACAGCTCCTGGACCTTGAAGTAATTCTTGGCGCGCTCCTCCTGGCTCGCGGCGTCGCGTCCCTTGGCGAACAGATCGTCGACCTCCGGGTTCGAATAACCGCTCGCATTGTTGAAGGTCGCGCCCTTGTTGATCGATTCCGTCGTGTAGAGCCGCGAGATGCCGAGCGCCGGATCGCCCGAAGTCGTGTAGTTCTGCAAGGTCACGTCGAAATCGTAGTCGGCATAGACGCGCTTGAGGACCACCGGCCGCTCAGCCCCCTCGAGCACGGCCTTGACGCCGATCGCCTCCCAATATTTCTGGATGGCCTGCGCCCAGGAGGTGTATTCCGGCCGCCCTGTATCGAAGGAGAGGCGGACGCTGAAGCGCGTGCCGTCGGCGCCAAGCTTGACGCCGGCCTCGTCGAGAAGCTTTGCGGCACGCGCCGGATCGAAAGCATAGAGCTTCTCATAGTCCACCGCCGGGTTGTAGGCCCAGGGAATGCGCGTGTCGACGGAGCTCCTCGCCACGCCGCCGGTGTCGTAGAAGACGTATTTGTGGATGTAGTTGCGGTCGAGCGCAGTGAGCAGGGCCTGGCGCACTCGCGGCTTGTCGAGCGGCACGTTCCGCGTATTGAAGATCATGACATCGTCGCTCGGATAGCTGACATCGCGCACCTCGAAGCGCGGATCGCTGCCGAACAGCTTGTAGGAGCTGAGCGGGAAGTAGTATTCGTCGATGAAATCGATCTCGCCGGCCTGCAGGGCCAGGATGCGGGCCGATGAGTCCGGCATGATCTTGACGACCAGGCGGTCGAGATAGGGCTTGCCCTTGCGCCAGTAATTCGGGTTGCGCAGCAAGGTCAGATGGTCGCCGCGCACCCACTCGCCGAGCATGAAGGGGCCGTCGCCGACCGGCGTCGTGGTGGTCGCGGGGTTCTTCAAGGCATCCGTGCCGCGGAAGATATGGGCCGGCAGGATGGCGGCGTTCTGCTCGCAAGCCAGCGAGAACAGGAACGGGCCGAAGGGCTTCGACAGGTGGATGATGACGGTCGAGGCATCGGGCGTCTCGATATCCTTGATGGCCTTGCCCGGCGTGTTGAACTTCGCCCCGTATTTCGAGCTCACCTCCAGGAGCGTGAACTTCACGTCCTCCGAGGTGACCGGCTTGCCGTCGGTAAAGCTCGCTGCCTCCAGGTGGAAGGTATAGGTCAGCCCGTCCGGCGCGATCTCCCAGGACTTGGCGAGGCCCGGCACGATCTTGAAGCCTTCCCCGAAGCGCACCAGCGCGTCATAGAGCGCGCAGCCGGTGAAGATGTCGGGCACGCCGACGCTGACATCCGGGTTGAGCACGGCGGGATCGGCGCCGAGCACGGCGATCGCCGTTCCGCCCGGGCGCGGCGTCTCCTCGGCGGCGGCCGGAAGCGGCTGGCCCATCGCGACGAAAGCCGCGAGCGCCGCCATGGTCGCGAACGGGGCGCGCGGGAAGCAAACCGTGTCGGGCGAGGCGTTCATGAGTTCCTCCCATCAACCGCCGCGACGATGTTCCATCAATGACGCGTCTGCAAGATTGCCAGCGTCCGCGCCATCTCATTCGTCTGGATCATGATCGCTTCATCGGCACCGAGGCCAGGCTTCGAGAGCTGGAAATCGGGCCGGCAGGCAAGGCCGATATGCGTGCTGATGCGGGCGGATTGATCGGTCTCGTTCGCCGTGCCCCCGAGGCCTGCCCCCATGCCATGCGCCTTGCAGTAGAGCACCGCCTCGATGGTGTTGTTGATGCCGCCGAGATCGGGCGTCTTGATCTGCACGTAATCGGAGGCTGCCTGGTCGGCGAACAGCTTGATGTCCTCGAGCGTGTTGCACCATTCATCGGCGATCAGCTTGACGGCGATTCCCTTGCGCTCGAGGAGGGCGCGAAGCTTCAGGAAGCTCGCGATCTGCTCGCCTTGCGTGCTGGCGATGATCGGCGATTCGATGAGAAGCTCGTAGGGCGCCGCCGCCTCGCGCACCCGTCCGAGATAATCGGCGAGCGGCTCGAGCCGCATCGCAAACAGCTCGCCCAGCGTGCCGTAGACGTCGAGGTGGATGCGCGGACGGTAATCGCGGTCGCCGATCTCGCCGATGCGCTTGGCGACCTCGCGCGCGAAGGCGATCAGTTTTTCCCCCTTCAGGCCGACATGCTCCTCGACCACGGTGAAGGAGGCATGCGGCAGGAGCTCGACCCGCTTGAGGATCACCCTGTCGAGCTGCAGCGGATCGTCCTTATGGCAGGAGGCGAGGATGGGAATGGGCGCCGTCGCGATCTTGCTGCCATATTCCTTGGCGATGATCTCGGCCATCGTCACCTTTCCGGCGAGCGCCGCGGCATGCAAAAGCGCCTGGGTGACGCCGTAGCGGACCGCCGTATGCAGCTTCTTCCCGGCGTGCTCATGGCGATCCATCTCCTGCGCATTGGCGCGGAACTCGCCGATGTCGCGCCCCACCAGCGCCTCGGAGATCTCGCCCCGCATATAGCCGATATGGTCCTCGGCATGGAAAGCCGGATCGCGGCCGGCCGCGCCGGCGAGGATGACGTCGGCGCAATCGCCGAAGGCGACCTGCCCGTCGGCGAGGACGAGCATGACCGAGATGATGGTCGCGGGCTCGGCGATCCTGCGAAATCCGGGCGTAACCGGCTTGCCGAGGAAGATGAAGCCGTCGCGCTTGGCGCCGGCCTTCATCGCCGCGAGGTCGCGGTGCATGTAGCCCGAGCGCCCGCTGGCGCACACAACTCGCTCGATTTTCACGATGATTCCTTCCGCCTGACAGGCGAACGCATCCTAAACGCTCCATGCCTTGCCGGACAAGCCGCCGGCTGCACTCCCGAGGCAAGGCAACTTTGCAGAAATGGGGGATCATCCAGTCGCGGCAAGCCCAAGTTATCCGACGCAGTGCCGGCGCATCTCCCAAGGCCGATTACGTCGACCTCTACCGTCAACCGGCGCGCGGAGGCCTTTCGGACGGCATGACCCAGATGCGCAGCTTCTCGGTGCCGCGCAGCAGCTCGATCGGCACGGTCTTGCCGATCCGATCCGCGTTGAGGAGGCGGATGAGATCGTCGGCCCCCGTGACTTTGACGCCGTCGAGCGTCAGTATGCGGTCGCCCTCTCTCAGCCCGGCTTCACGGGCAGCGCCGGCGGGAGCGATGCTGGCGATCGCCACGCAGCTCTGCTGGCCGAGGCCATGCGCCATCTGGGTGCGCCTCGGAATGGCGACCTGGTTGACGGAGAAGCCGAGGAAGCCGCGCCGCACCCTTCCGTGCCGCACCAGCTCGCCGAGCACATAGCTCGCCGTGTTGGAGGCGACGGCGAAGCAGATGCCCTGCGCCCCCATGATGACCGCCGTGTTGATGCCGATCACCTTGCCGGCGCTCGAAACGAGGGGTCCGCCGGAATTGCCCGGATTGAGGGCGGCGTCGGTCTGGATGATGTCGTCGATCAGGCGTCCGGTCGCCGAGCGCATCGAGCGTCCGATCGCCGAGATGACGCCCGCCGTCACGGTCGATTCGAAGCCGAGCGGATTGCCGATCGCCACGACCAGCTGGCCGCGTCTCAGCGTCTTGGAGTCGCCGAGCGCCGCGCTCGCGAGCTTCACGGCCTCTTCGGTGCGCACCAAGGCGAGGTCGGTATCTTGATCATCGCCGATGACGCGGCCGGCCAACCGGCGGCCGTCCGTCAGGGCAAACTCGACGCGAGGGTGCCTCGAGACGACATGGCTGTTGGTGAGGATGAGCCCGTCCGACGCGACCACCACGCCCGAGCCGCTGCCTGCCTGGCGGCCATCGGCATGGCGGACATCGACGCGCACGACGGCATCGCCGACCTCATCGACCACGCGCGTGACGGCCTGCGAATAGGCGTCGAGGAGCGTATCGTCGTCGGGGGGCGTGGCATTGGCCGTCTGGCGATCGGAGCGATCGCCTTCGTCCAGGACGAAATCCGCAACATGTTCGAGCATGCGGGTTATGTGGGAAGGAACCCGAGCAAGGGGAAGACCCCAAGGTCGGTCGTCCGATCTCTGATCCAACCGCTCGGCTCATCGGGCTCGGCGTCAAGCCTCACAAGATCGCTTCGATACCCTTCCGCCGGATCACATTCAGCAAGGCGAGCGCCGCGCCCGCCGGCCGCTTCGCCCCTCGCTCCAGCTGCGAGACATACCCAACCGTCAAGTTGAGACAATGCGCAAATACAGCCTGGCTCATATGGGCCCGCTCCCGTATCGCCCGAATATCCTCGCCGGAAATCGGCTCGACCTTGGAGTCCATCCGTGCGCCGAGGAGGCCATGGTGATTTTGTCGTAGGCAGCTTCGCCCAAAAGCCCGCCTCGCCGCATATCGCTCGCGGTCTCGAGCAACGCCTTCGCCAATCGACTAGGTTTCGTTGGTGTCTTGCTCATATTCCATCTCCTCCGCGAGACCGTCAGCAAGTCGGCGTTCAAGGCTCGCGCTGTCGGCTCCTAGTGTGGTGAATTTGAAGTTCCTATCACATGGATGGCATGCGCGCGGTAGGAACTTCAAATTCGAAAACCACACTAGAAACAATAACTTGCTAGTGCAGCTTTTGAATCCGAAATTCGCCCGCGCGTTGCTCCAATGTGATGCGAATTTCGGATTCGCTGCACTAGCCATGCCGCCGCGATCTCCCCGCATGGCTCCCGCCTCACCGCTGCGAAGGGGTGAACCTCGCCACGAGATGGTAGGACGCTCCTGGAAAGGTGAGCCGCACCGCGGTCACCGTCTCCCCGGAGCGCCAAGTGCGGCGGCGCATGACGAGGCAGGCCGATCCTGGCGGGACCGCGAGGCGCTTCGCCAGCTCTGGGCCGGCCTCGGTCGCCGAAATATGGTGCTCGGCTTCGGTCCAGGGCACATGCAAGAGCAGCCAGGTGCCCGGAGGCTCGGCCGAAAAATCGATGCTCTCGCCGGCGGGGATCGCGGTGAGGTTGATGAGCCGCTCCTCGAGCGCGAAGGGCCGGCCATCGGCGAGGTGGCGGCAGCGCAACGCCATCACTTCCACCTTGCCGCCGACCGACAGCTCCCGCCGGTCGGCGGCGTTGGCCTTGCGCCGGCGCTGCCGGAGCAGCTCGTAGCCGTAGCTCTGGCCGCGGCTCGATATCTCCGCCTTGATATCGCGGATTTGCAGCACGGCCGATTGAAATTGCGGGCGGCGAACGAAGCTGCCGGCGCGCCGACGCCGCTCGATCAGCCCGGCTTCGGCGAGCCCCGACAGCACCTTGTTCACGGTCATGCGCGAGCACGCATATCCGGCCATCAGCTCGTGCTCGAAAGGCACGCGATGGCCGGGCGGCCATTCGCCCGAGAGGATCTTGCCCTCGATCTCGGTGCGGATGCGGGAATGGAGCGTGCCGCTCACGGGCTCGGGCGCGGCGCCGGCGGACATGTCCGTCATGCCAGCAGTCTTTCCATGACGGCCCGGAAGCGCGCAAGGCAGGCATCGCGTTGCCGATGCGACCCGTGCGCGACGAGCTTTCGACCCCCTCGCCAGACGCAATCGATCATTCCGTCGCGCGCCGCGAAGACGAAGCCGTCGAGCACGGCGTCGCCCCGGCGGCCGATCAAGGCCGGGTGGCCGGCATCGAGCGAGACGAGGTCCGCGGCCGCGCCCTCGGCGAGACCGGGCCTCGCTCCCCCGAGCGCGCGCACCCCGCCGGCAAGCGCCCCCTGGTAAAGGGCGCGGCCGGTGGATCGGCCTTCCTCGCCGGCCATGACGTTGCGGGCGCGATGGCGCAGACGTTGCGAATATTCGAGCTGGCGCAGCTCATCGGCGAGCCCGACGAGTACGTTCGAATCCGAGCCGATGCCGTAATCGCCGCCGGCGGCCACGAATTCCGGCGCGTTGAAGGTGCCGTCGCCGAGATTGGCCTCCGTGACCGGGCAAAGTCCGGCTACCGCGCCCGCCTCGGCCATGGCGCTGGTCTCGCAAGCCGTCATATGCGTCGCATGGATGAGGCACCAGTTGCGGCCGACGGCAGCGTGATCGAGCAGCCATCGGACGGGCCGCGCCCCCGACCAGGCGAGGCAGTCATCGACCTCCTTTACCTGCTCGGCCACATGCATATGGATGGGACCGCTTGCCGCGAGCGGCACGAGGCTCGCAAGCTCGTCTTCCGTCACGGCGCGCAACGAATGGGGCGCGATGCCGATGACGGCGCCGTCGAGTGCGGAAATCGCTTTGCGGCTCGCCTCCATCAGCTCCGCGAAGCGGGGAAGACCATTGACGAAGCGGCTTTGAGCGCGATCGGGCGGGCGGCCGCCGAAGCCTGAATGCGCGTAGAAGACCGGCAATAAGGTCAGCCCGATGCCGGTGGTGTCGGCCGCCGCGGCGATGCGCGCCGCCATCTCGCCGATATCCGCGTAGGGCGCGCCGTCGCGATCATGGTGGAGGTAGTGGAATTCGCCGACCCGCGTGAAGCCTGCCTCCAGCATCTCCACATAGGCTTGCGCCGCCACCGCCTCGACATCGTCCGGGCTCATGCGATGAGCGAAGCGGTACATGGCCTCGCGCCAGGTCCAAAAACTATCCGAAGATAGGCCGCGCAGCTCGGCGAGCCCGGCCATGCCGCGCTGGAAGGCATGGCTGTGGAGATTGGGCATTCCGGGCAGGCCGATGGCGTGGCGCTCATCGCCCGGCCCCGCGGCGACGCCGGACTCGATGCCTGCGATCCGGCTGCCGCCGACCGTGACCCTGACGTTGCGCGCCCAGCCCTGCGGCAGCAGCGCCTCCTCGAAGAACAGCGAAGCCATGGGTGTCCCTCGCCGCGCGGAACTCGCCACCGGAAAGAACAAGCCAGACGGTTATGGATGGCCAAAAAGAGGCTGGATCGCCATTGCGGCCAAGATCATATGGCCAATGGCAGCGGCTATGGAATTAGCGCGGTGTTACGTCCATGCCGAAGACAGCCTCTGACAATCTCTTGATCGTGCCATCCGCCTGGGCTTCACGTATGGCCTTGTCGAACATAGCCTTTAACTCCGTGTCTTCCTTCCGCAGCCCGACACCCGACCCTTTGCCAACCACGCCTCCCTGGAAGCAGGGGCCGGCGAGGGTCATGTTCTCGTTGCCAGGCTTGGCGGCCGTCCCAAGCAGTGAATCTTTCGAACCGGTAACGACGTCTATTCGACCGGCCACCAGATCGAGATCGCGTGCTTCCGGTGTCTTGTATTGCCGCAAGAGCGTAACGCCTTTGAGATAAGTGTCGACCAGCGTCACTGAGGTGCCGGCCGAAAGAGTGCCAATCGCCTTGTCCTTCAGCGCAGGTTTGATGGCCTCGAAGGCATTGGACGCAGCTGCCGCATCATCGAGTGATATAACCTTGTCCTCCGCGGGCAAATGTTTGGCGACATTGCTGCCTTTGAGCGTGGCAAAGGTATAACAAAGGGAGGCATATGGGATCGAAAAAGCGATGGCTTCCTCGCGCTTGGGAGTGATCGCCAAGTCGTCGATAATGGCATCGAACTTGCCGGCATTGAGCGCCGGAATGAGACTATCAAAGGATTGAGCATTGATCGTGCACGTCACCTTCATGCGCGCGCAAAAGTCCTTTTGCAGATCGATCTCAAAACCCGCGAGCGTCCCGTCCGGCTTAGTATAGTTCCAAGGGACAAATCCTCCCTCTGTGACAATGCGCACTTCAGTCCATTTCTTCTCCTGCGCCCCGAGAGGGCCGCATATCAGCGCGACGGAAGCGGTGAGCACAACAACGGCGATATTGACTTTCATTTTGTCGCTCCTCTGTAATTCTGTCCCACGGTGACTGCCATAACGTTCAATGCTGCAAACGATTTAGCCGGCGACGAACTGGCGGAAGCGCTCGGAACGGCTTGCGGTGAACACCTCATGCGGCGGGCCGTCTTCCTCGATCACGCCCTGATGCAGGAAGATCACCCGGCTGGATACGTCGCGAGCGAAGCCCATCTCATGAGTGACGATCAGCATGGTGCGCCCCTCATCGGCGAGCGATCGCAGCACGCGGAGCACTTCACCTACGAGCTCCGGATCGAGCGCCGAGGTCGGCTCATCGAAGAGCATCAGCTTGGGGTGCATGGCGAGGGCCCTCGCGATGGCCGCGCGCTGCTGCTGGCCACCCGAGAGATGCGCCGGGTAGCTGTCGGCCTTGTCGGCAATGCCGACTTTCTCGAGGAGCTGCCTCGCCTCAGCGAGGCACTCGCCCCGCCGCCGTTTCTGCACGTGAATTGGCGCTTCGATGATGTTTTCAAGAACCGTCATGTGGGACCATAGGTTGAAGCTCTGGAAAACCATGCCGATGCTGGCACGAATGCGATCCACCTGCGCCTGATCGGAGGGACGCATGACGCCCTTACGCCTCCGTTCCATGCCTATCGTCTCCCCAGCCACGGTGACCTCACCGAGATCCGGGACCTCGAGCATGTTGACGCAGCGCAGCATGGTCGATTTGCCCGAGCCGGAGGCCCCAAGGATGGAGGTGACTTCGCCTTCCCGCGCTTCAAAAGAGATCCCTTTCAGCACTTCGAGCCCGCCGAAGCTCTTGTGGATATTTTCCATCCTCAGAACGACAATGCGAGCATCCCCTGTCGGACTCACTTGAAGACCCCACCGCTAGCAAGGACGAGCTGATTCTGGCCGGAAAGGTGTCTCAGATGCGGCGTCAGCCGATGCTCAATGAGCATCACGCCCCGTGTCAGAATGAAGTTGATGGCGAGATAGATCGAGCCCGCCGCGACGAAAACCTCGATCGGGCGGTAAGTCTCCGATGCGATGGCCGTGGCGATCCCGGTCACCTCCATCAAGGTGACCAGCGAGGCGAGCGACGTCGCCTTGACCATCGCGATGATCTCGTTGCCGTAGGCCGGGAGCGCCTGACGGACCGCCAGCGGCAGGACGATCCGGCGAAGCAAGAGGAACCGCGACATGCCGCAGGCGCGTGCGGCCTCGATTTCGGCGCGCGACACCGAGAGCAGGCCGCCCCGAATAATCTCGCTCGCATAGGCCGCACTGTTGAGCGTCAAGGCCAGTAAGGCGCACCAATAAGGTTCCCGCAGGACCGGCCAAAGCGTGCTTTCGCGCACCGCGCCGAATTGGCCAAGCCCATAATAGATTAGGAAAATCAGAACGAGGAGCGGAACGCTGCGGATCAACTGGACATAGGCCCAGGCCAGCGAAACGACTGTGGCAGCCCCGGACAGGCGCATCAGCGCTATCCCGAGACCGAACAATGCTCCAAGCGAAACGGACCCGGCAGCCAGCTGCAGTGTCAGCGGAATCCCAGAGGCCAGACGCAAGACCGTAGCGAAGAGGAAGGGCAGATCCTCCATCACGCTCTCCCGACGCCGCGCGAGAACCGCCTTTCGGCGAGTTGGACGACAAGACCTGATGTCAGCGAGAAGATGACGTAAAGCGCGGCAGCGGCCAAATAGAAATCGAAAGGGAGTCTCGTCGAGCCGGCGGCGACTTGGGATTGTCGCATCAGCTCGGCGACCCCGGTGACGGAGAGCAAAGAGGACTCCTTCAGCAGTCCGAGCCACACATTGCCCAAGCCCGGTAAAGCGTGCCGCAATACAAGCGGAGCGACGATGCGACGAAACCGCAGCAGGCGCGGCATGCCGCAGGCCCGCGCCGCCTCGATTTCGCCTTTGTGAACGGCGCCGAAGGCGCCGCGGAAGACTTCTGTGTTCTGCGCCCCGGAGATCACCCCAATAGCGATTGCCCCGGCGAGGAAGCCTGGAAATCCGATGAAGCCTGAAGCGCCGTAGAGTCGACCGATCGTGGTCAGCACCGAGCTGCTTCCGAAATAAACAAGATAGATGACGAGCAGATCAGGGACGCCGCGCAGGAGGGTGGTGTAGAGATCTGCCAGCCAGCGACAGACTCGTCCGCCGGAAATCTTCGCCCACGCGCCGAATGTCCCGATGACCGCGCCGATCAGGAGCCCTCCGAAGGCAGCAGCAATCGTCATCATAGCGCCGAGCAAGAGAGCAAGGCCCCAACCGTTCGGGCCGAAGCTGATGAGCTCTAGGAAGCCGGGCCGGTTCACGAGCGCCGACCTCCTTGAAGCACCAGGCTCAGCTGAACTCCGATTGAGGCGTCATGAGCTCGTTGGCGTCGCATCGGGGTGAACCTAGAGCTCGAGCCCGTAGATCTCGACAGCAGCGCGACGCGAAATCCGCTCCTCTTTGAGGTCCCGCAATACGCGTTCGCGGTCGCGCTCCCTCGGATCTCCGTAACCGCCCCCAGCCGCGGCCACCATGCCGACCGACTGGCCCAGCTCGAGGACGCCGGCCCGCCGATTGAGGGGCATGGCTCCCTCGGAGAGCTCGACTCGAGCCGTGCTGCCCGGCAGCCCACCGAAGAGGCCGAAAGGCGGCACGATGCTGTTGGTGCCGCCGGCCGAGATCGTCGCCACGTGATCGATCGCACGCACGCGGCGGCGCATTGTCATCCCACCCCGGAACCGTCCGGGTCCTCCGGAATCCTGCACGAGCTCGTAGCACTCGACCATGACGGGGTGCTCTGTCTCCAACGCTTCGATTGGGAGGTTCGCGGTATTGGTGATGTTGACCTGCACGCCGTCGAGGCCGTCCTTGGAAGCTCGAGCTCCCATGCCGCCGCCATGCATTTCGTTGTAGACGTAGAAGCGGCCGGTGCGCGGATGCATGCCGCTCGTCGTCAGAAGCGTCCCGCCCGTCGAGGCGGCCGCGACGCGCTCTGGAATCGTTGGTGCGAGCGCCGCGAATATCATGTCGACGAGCCTTTGAGCGATGTCCGTGCGGCTGTATACGGCGCCAGGAGGTGTCGAGTTAAGAACACTCCCGAGCGGGGCCGAGACATGGATCGGCCGATAGAAGCCCGCATTGGCAGGAATATCCGGGTCGACCAATGTCTTCACCGCGAAATAGACCGTGGCAAGGAGAGCCGTGTAGACCATGTTGATCGGCGCCCGCACCTGGGGAGGTGCGTCGGGGAATTCTACGAAGAGCTCTTCTCCTTTGACCTCGACGCTGATCTTGAGATTGAGAATTTCGTCAATCAGATTACTGTCGAACTCGTGGCAGAATTGGTATTTGCCGTCTGGAATCGTAGCAATTCCGGCACGAGCGCGACACTCCGTATGGTCAAGCAACTGCTCGGCGGTGCTCATCACGGTTTCGCGTCCGTATTTGTCGCAGAGCTCCTGGAAGCGCCGCACGCCGAGGCGATTGCCTGCCATCTGAGCGCGCAGATCATTCACTCGCTCGCGAGGCACCTGACAGTTCAGGAGAATAAGCTGCATCACATCGTCCTGCAGAACGCCCTCGCGATAGAGCCTTATCGGAGGAATTCGAAGGCCCTCCTGGAAGATATGCGCGTGTCCCCGGTCGACGAAATCCGAATGATGCGCGAGATTGGTCACCCACCCCGTGAGCTCGTCATCGTAGAACACAGGTTCGAGGAGCACGAAGTCATTGAGATGAGTGCCGCCGCCCGTATACGCGTCGTTGCCAATGAAAACGTCCCCCGGGCGAACCGTTGAGAGATCATGATGGCCGAGCACGTACTCGGCGATGCCAAGCAAGGAGCCGAGATGGATCGGGATGTGCTCCGCGAGCGCTAGCGTTTGCCCCCGAGCGTTGAGCAGCGCCGCGGAGCAATCCTGGCGCTCCTTGATGTTTGTGGAATAGGCGGCGCGGATGATCGCCTTCCCCATCTCTTCGGCGATCGTCGAGAGCGCACTGCCGATCACCTCTACGGTAATGGGATCGATGCCAACCTTAGATTTGACGCTCGCGTGCATCTGATGGAGCTCGGCCATGCTCATTGTCCAATGATGAGATTGCCATAGGGATCGACCGTCGCGATCTGTCCCGGCAGGATGAGAGTCGTCGAATCCATCTGCTCGACGATTGCAGGTCCGGTGATGGAATGGCCATGCGCCAGCCGGTCTCGCTCGTAGATAGAGCAGTTCGTGAAGCCGCCCGCTTCTGGAAGCCAGACCTGACGTGTTCCCGTAATCGCGACTGACGCGCGGTCCGACGCTATCGGGTGCAGGCGGAACTCTGCTTTCGGCACGAGCCCCACCGCCTCGATACGCAGGGTAACGACCTGGATCGGCTCATCCTCGGAGGCATAGCCATAGGCCTGACGATGGGCTTCCTCGAACCGCTCCCGCAGCGAGGCGATGGCAGCCTCACCGATTGTTCCAGCGGGACAAGGAATGCTCAATTCGTAGCCTTGCCCCCCATACCGCATATCCAGGGAGCGGGTGACAACGCGGCGCGCAGGCTCGATAGCCTCCTGCTCGAACCAGGCTTCGACTCGCCTCTCCAGATCTGCGAAACCCCGGTCGACGCCGTCGCATTGCTCGACTGCGAGCGGTTGCACGCGCGTCAACGAGAGGTTCGTGCGCAGATCCGCAACGAGCAGGCCGAGGGCGCACATGATGCCGGGGAATTTCGGCACGACCACTTGCGGAATATCCAGGGCGCGCGCCAGCCGTGCGGCATGGATCGGCCCTGCCCCACCGAAGGCGAACATCACGTAGTCACGCGGATCGTACCCGCGCTCGACAGAGACGACCCGTATGGCCTTGGTCATATTGGCAACGACTACATCGACGATACCTTGAGCGGTCGTCATGATGTCGAGGCCGAGCCGCTCAGCGAGGCGCTCTATTGCCTTTCTTGCCATCTCCTGGTGGATCGGCAAGCGGCCCTTGAGCAGCGACGTAGGGTTCAGTACCTGCAACACGACATTAGCGTCGGTAACGGTCGGCTCCTGATTGCCTCGGCCGTAACAGATCGGGCCAGGATCCGCCCCTGCGCTGCGCGGACCGACCTTCAGCAGGCCGCCTGCATCGAGATAAGCGATGGAGCCGCCTCCGGCCCCAACCGTGTGAATATCGAGCATAGGTAGCTTCAACGGATAACCGTGCACCACGGCATCATTCGTGATGCGGGGCGTGCCCTTTTCGATAAGACATGCGTCCGTCGAGGTGCCGCCCATGTCAAAGGTGATGAGATTGTCGAAGCCGGACAGCCGACTAAGTGCAATAGCGCCCGTTACGCCGGCGGCCGGTCCCGACAGCAAGGTGCGGGCCGGAAACCGCTGCGCGGATCGAGAGGAAATAACTCCGCCATTCGACTGCGTCAGATGCACTCGCGCATCCACGCCGATTTGTGCAAGGCGTGGCTGGAGCCGCTGCAGATAACCCTTCATCACCGGGCCGAGATAGGCGTTCACCACGGTCGTGGAGAAGCGCTCATATTCGCGAAACTCCGGC
>JBIOEJ010000076.1:0-28405 GCA_044445965.1 Hyphomicrobiales bacterium | reverse complement strand
GGCGGCCCCGCCCGCCAGCATGAGGCTGTTGGCGAAGGCGCGCTTGGCGGCCTCGTGCTCGAAAAGCACGAAGGAGAAGTTCGCCGGCGTCATGGTACTGAAATTCAGCCGAACGCCGTAGGCCGGCACGAGGGCGGTCAATAGGAGGCCGACGAACGGGACGATGAGGATGATACCGACCATCGTCCAAAGAAGAATCTCGACCGGCAGCCTCCAGCGCCCGAGCTCGAAGGGCTGCGCCGTTGCCGTGCCGGTGACGATGCGGAAATCCCGGCGCCGCAGCATGCGATCTTGAAGTGCGATGCCGGCCACGGCCACGCTGCCGACCAGGAGCGAAAGGATCGCGACTTCGGAAAGCACGCTCGGCCCCATGCCGGACAGACGCTGATAGATCAGGGTCGGCAACACCGTGTAGCGACCGGGGATGCCCAGGAACGCCGGAATGCCGAAATTGCCAATGCACGAGACGAAGGAGAGGGCCACGCCCGCGATCAGCGGCGGTGTCATGAGCGGCAAGATGATCGTGCGCAGGACCGTGAGTCTGCGGCCTCCCGACGACAGCCCCGCCTCGATCAGCTCGCGCGGCAGGCTCCGCAACCCGGCCCGCAGCGTCAGAAAGACAAGCGGGGCATACTGTATGCCGAGCAGGAGAATGATCCCCTCGCGGGAATAGAGCGGATTGCGGGAGCCCAGCGGCGGCGCGAGTCCGAGCATCTTCAGAAGCGGGCTCGACGGTCCCGTCACCTGCAGCCACGCCAGAGCGGTCACCTGCGGGGCGATCATCAGCGGCAGGACGAAGCAGAACACGAAGGCCGCCCGAGCCCGCACATCCGTCAGCGTCACCAGCAGGGCCACCGCCGTCCCGATGACGACGGCAATGAGCGTGCCGCCCAGGGCCGTTTGCAGACTGTTGTGGAACGCGGTCCAGGTCGCGCTGCTCGACAGCACGGCTTGGGTCGCAGTGAGCGACAGCGCTCCGTGCTGCACGAACCCTTCGATCAGCAGCCGGGCCAGCGGCAGCAAGGACAAGATCCCGACCACGAGGGCCAAGCCATAGACTAGCCCGCGCTCCTGCCAGATCCGGCCTGAGCCGCCCGTGACCGCGATTGACATGACTCAGGTCGCCTCAGCCCCCGAACATCTCGGCGAAGCGCTTCTTGTCGGCGTCGGTCCGCAACAAAATCGACTTCAGATCCTTGGACATGATGTTGATGGTCGTGGCGCTCGGCAGCCATGACGGAGCCGGAATTGAGCTCTTGGCGGGCACATAGCCCTGGGAGGCCGCGAGTTGCTGCCCCTCGTCGGAGAGGATGAAGTCCACGAAGGCCTTTGCGGCGGCGGGGTTCTGGGTTGTCCTGAGGATGGCGACCGGCTCGGTGACGGCCGGGACGCCCTCCTTCGGGAACACGAAGTCAATGGGAGAGCCCTTCTGCTTGGCGTTCAGCGCCATGAAGTCGACGAGGATTCCATAGGGCTTTTCACCCGTGGCGACCGATTTCAGCACTGCGCCGTTCCCGCGCACCGGGACGGCTTGGTTCGTCTGAAGAGCCTCGAAATACTTCCACCCGAGGTCGGAGCGCTCCGTCATCGCGCTGAGCATGATGGCCGCGGCACCAGAGTAGAGGGGGCTCGGCATCGAGATCAGGCCTTTGTATTCGGGCTTGGCCAAATCCGCCCAAGACTCGGGCTTCAGTTTCGCCTCCGTGTTGTAAGCGATACCGGTCGTGATCAGCTTGGAGCCGAAGTAATACCGCTCCGGATCGATCGAACCTTCCCGGAAACCCTCGACCTTCGCCTCCTTGTATTGGAGCAGATGGCTGTCGAGCTTCAGCGACTCCATGCTGACCGCGTCGGCAATCAGCAGAACGTCCGCCTTGGGCTGGCCGCCAGCAAACTCAGCCGCCAGCTTGCTCATCACCTCGGTGGTGCCCGAGCGGAAGATGACGACCTCGATGTCGGGGTAGCGCTTCTTGAAGCCCTTTACGGTTTCCTGCGCATCCTTGTCCGGCTGCGACGTGTAGAGGACGAGCTTCCCGGATTGCGCACTGGCGGTGCCGGTTGATGCCGCAACGCCAACGATGCTGCAGGCGGCAATCAAGACTTGCAAAGGCTTCCGAATGGCTTTCCTCCCTGTCCGCGCCGGTCGACGCGAAACGATACGCCATTGGAACAGCCGCAGCTCAAGGCAGCATGCCAATGGCCAAGATGCCGATGGGACCAAGGCAATGTACCTAAGAACATGACTGAACATTTGTGCGAATGTCAATGCGGATTGTTCATTCCAGCATCATCCCAGCGCTCTCTGCCCTACCTTCCGCAGGGCCGCCGTCGAGTGTATATGAAGCTCGTGGGAGAACGTAGGCAATGCACACCAATATTCGACAGTTTGCAAGGCGGTCCAGGGAACTGGTGCCGTCCGACTTTCGCCTGGTCATGGAGCGCTTCCGGTCGCACTTGTTGATGCCCCGGATGTCGCCCGAAGAATTTCGCTCGACCGTAGACACGCTGGGCTTCCCGTCGACGGCCGATTTCGCCGAAAGAATCGGACTTCCGGAGCGGACAGTCGAGAGCTGGGCCAAATTCGGCATGTCGCGGGACGCGGCCCAGATTCTCTTGGCGCTGCTCAACTACAAGGCGCGACTCGAAGCTGCGATTGCGGATTTCGACAGTTACACGAACGTTGGCCTCGCTGACTTCTTCGAAGACCACCAACTCCCCTGAAGACCCGGCAACTACTTTGCCGCCTACGCGCCCGCTACAAGGGCGCGCAGGGAGCACCAAGAGGACGCCGCAGGAAACCGTGTTGCAGTGCAACGCGATGCCCAAGCCTATGCTCCGCAATCGTCTCGACCGAAAGGGCGCCCCCGCGGTTCATTCCGCTGTATCGGCAGCGGTCGATGCGCTGCGGAGGCGGGATGACGATGCGCCAGGCTTCCTAAACTCTCACGAGCACCTTGCCCTTCGCCTCGCGTCGGGACAGCACGCCGAGCGCCGCCGTCGTCTCGGCGAGCGGGAAGACCGCGTGCGCATGGGCCGAAAGCTTCTTCTCCATCGTCCAGGCGAAGATCTGCGCCATATTGGCCTGATGGGTTTGCGGGTCTCGCTCGACGAAGGAACCCCAGAACACCCCTTGAATGTCGCAGCCTTTCAAGAGCGCGAGGTTCAGCGGAATCTTGGGGATCGTGCCAGCCGCGAAGCCGACGACGAGATAGCGCCCCTGCCAGGCAATGGAGCGTAGCGCCGGCTCGGCGAGATCGCCGCCGACGGGATCATAGACCACATCGACGCCGCGCCCGGCGGTCAGGCGGCGCAACCCTTCCCGCAAATCATCCGACGCGTAATCGAGCGTCATCTGTGCCCCGTGCTCGCGGGCAAGCGCGAGCTTGTCCGGCGACGAGGCGCAGGCGATGACGCGCGCGCCCATGGCGCGGCCGATCTCGACGGCGGCGAGCCCGACACCGCCGGCCGCGCCGAGCACGGCGATCGTCTCGCCTGCTTGCAGCCTCGCGCGGTCCTTCAGCGCGTGCAGCGAGGTGCCGTAGGTGACGATGAGCCCGGCCGCCTGCTCGTCCGCGACGCCATCCGGGATCCGCAGCAAGCGGTCGGCCCGCGCGACGACGCGTTCGCGGCAGCAGTTATAGCCCGGGAAGGAGGCGACGCGCTCGCCCACCCGCCATCCCGACACGCCCGTTCCGAGCGCCTCGATCGTGCCGGCGCATTCGGCGCCGGGCGAGAAAGGCAGGTCCGGCCGGAACTGATATTTGCCGGCGAGCATCAGCGTGTCGAAGAAGTTGAGGCCGGCTATGCTCACCTTGACCAGCGCTTCGCCGGGCCCCGGCGCCGGCTCGGCAATCTCCGCGAGTTGCAGGCTTGCGGGCTCGCCGAGCTCGCGACAAAGAATGGCTTTCATCATGTCTCCGGACCGGCAGCCTCGGGCAATGCAGCGCCGCTGCCGGATTGTAAGATGCCGTGCGGCTGTGTCACAAGTCGTTCGAAGTCGGGATCGGAGGCGAGATGCGATGAAGAGCCACGCACAAGTAGTGGTAATCGGCGGCGGCGTGGTGGGAGCGAGCGTGCTCTACCATCTCACCAAGGCCGGCTGGAAGGATGTCGTGCTCATCGAGCGGGCCGAGTTGACCTCCGGTTCCACTTGGCATGCGGCGGGCGGCATGCATACCATCAACGGCGACCCGAACGTCGCCAAGCTGCAGCAATATACGATCGAGCTCTATAAGGAGATCGAGGCGATCTCCGGCCAGAGCTGCGGTGTCCATATCACCGGCGGCCTGATGCTCGCCGGCACGCCGGAACGGCTCGACTGGCTGAAGATGACGCGGTCCCGCGGCCGCTATCTCGGCATGCGCCTCGATTTGGTCTCCATGGACGAGGCCGCAAAGATGATGCCGCTCATCGACAAGCGTCATTTCGTGGGCGCGCTCTACGACCCAATCGAGGGCCATGTCGACCCGTCGGGGGTGACGCAGGCTTATGCGAAATCGGCGCAGATCGCGGGGGCCGAGATCTATCGCCAGACGCGCGCCACCGATCTTCAGCCGCGACCCGACGGCTCCTGGGAAGTGGTCACCGCGAAGGGCAATATCCGCGCCGAGCATGTGGTGAATGCCGGCGGGCTCTGGGCGCGCGAGGTCGGCCGCATGGCGGGGCTCGAGCTGCCGGTCCTCGCCATGGAGCATCAGTACCTGATCACCGAGGACATGCCGGAGATCAAGCCGGGCGAAAAGGAGCAGCTTCACGTCATCGATTTCGATGGCGAGATCTATATGCGCCAGGAGCGCGGCGGCATGCTCATGGGAACCTATGAGCGAGCCGGCAGGCCCTGGTCGGAGCGCGAGACGCCTTGGGATTTCGGCCAGGACCTGTTGCCCAACGATCTCGATCGCATCGCGCCTTCGCTGGAGATCGGCTTCGAGCATTTCCCGGCGATCGGGCGCGCCGGCATCAAGCGCGTCATCAATGGCCCCTTCACCTTCACGCCCGACGGCAATCCGCTGATCGGCCCCGTGCGGGGCCTGCGCAATTTCTGGGTCGCTAGCGGGGTGATGGCGGGGTTCAGCCAGGGAGGCGGCGTCGGCCTCGCGCTCGCGAGCTGGATGACGCAGGGCGATCCCGGCGCCGATATCTGGGGCATGGACGTGGCCCGCTACGGCGATTTCGCGACGCTCGCCTACACCAACGCCAAGGTGCGCGAGAACTATTCGCGCCGTTTCCGCATCCGCTTCCCGAATGAGGAGCTTGAGGCGGCAAGGCCGTTCCGAACGACCCCCATCTACCAGGCGCTGAAGGCGCAGAACGCCGTCTTCGGCGAGTATTGGGGGCTCGAGCACGCGCTCTGGTTCGCGCCGAAAGACGCCGAACCGAAGGAAGAGATCACCTTCAAGCGCTCGAATGCCCATCCGCATGTCGCCGCCGAGGTGAAGGCGGTGCGCGAAGGCGTCGGCCTCATCGAGATCTCGAGCTACGGCAAGTTCGAGGTGACGGGACCTGCCGCCGAGCCTTGGCTCTCGCGGATCATGGCGAACCGTGTGCCGGAGGTCGGACGGCTCACGCTCACCCCGATGCTCAACGATCGTGGCAAGCTCATCGGCGACTTCACCATCTGCAGGCCGGAGAAGGAACGCTTCTTCCTTATCGGCACTTATGCGGCGGAGAATCATTACCGACGCTGGTTCGAGCGGCATCTGCCGCCGACGGGCGTGAGCTTGCGCCCCTGCGCCATGGAATATGTCGGCCTTTCGGTTGCGGGCCCGAGGTCGCGCGAGCTGCTGCAGCGTCTCGTGCGCGACGAATTATCGTCGAACGCCACTCCCTTCCGTTCCTTCCGGCGCATGGATGTCGGCATGGTGCCGGCCTTCGTCGGACGTGTCTCCTTCACCGGCGATCTCGGCTATGAGATCTGGGTGACGAGCGAATACCAGCGCGCGCTCTACGAGCTCGTCACCCGGGCGGGCCATGATCTCGGCTTGAGGCATTTCGGCGGCCGGGCGCTGAACGCGATGCGTCTCGAAAAGAGCTTCGGCTCCTGGGCCCGCGAATACCGGCCGATCTACGGACCCTACGAGGCGGGCCTTAGCCCCTTCATCGCGTTGAAGAAGGACAACTTCATCGGACGCGCGGCGGCGTTCGAGGAGAAGGAGAGCGGGGGCAAGCTCAGGCTGTGCACGTTCAAGGTCGATGCCAACGATGCCGATGCGATCGGCGACGAGCCGATCTGGCATGACGGCAAGGTGCTGGGCTGGGTGACTTCGGGGGGCTATGCCCATACGGCCGGTGCGTCCATCGCGCTCGGCTATGTGCCGAAGGAGGTCGCCGGCGAGAGCGAGGGTTTCGAGGTCGAGATCATCGGTGACCGGCGCAAGGCGACCCGCCTCGCGGCGCCGATTTTCGATCCGCAAGGGGCGAGGATGCGAGCCTGAAGACCGGTATGTGCCGCGAAACCCGCCGATGAACGAGGCTTCAAGCGGTAAGAAAAGCCGCAGCGCGATCATGGTCGGCGCCCATCCGCTCGGTATCGCGGAGGTCGTCTCGGTGGCGCGCCTGGGAGCGCGGGTCGCGCTTGCGCCTGAGGTCGAACCGAAGCTGAAGGCCGCGCGCGGAGCGATCGAGCGGGCAGCCGCGCGGGGCGACAAGGTCTATGGTTTGACGACGGGGCTTGGCGCCGCGGTCGACACGCCGCTCGCAGCCTCCGATCTCGCGGCGTTCCAGCGTCGTGCGCTAGCGGCTCGCATGGTCGGCGTGGGCGAGCCCTTGTCGAGAGAAACCACGCGCGCCCTGCTGTTCGCCCGGCTGGCCGGGTTGGCGCATGGCGCGTCGGGCGTCTCTCCCCCGATTCCGCAGGCGATCGTCGCTCTCCTCAATGCCGGGGTGACGCCGCTCGTGCCATCCATCGGCTCGATCGGCGCCGCGGATCTCGCTCCGCTCGCCCATGCTTTCGCGGTGCTGATCGGCGATGGCGAAGCCGAGTTGGATGGGCAGGTCATGCCGGGCGCCCGGGCGCTCGCCGCGGCCGGGCTCGCGCCCACCGTGCTCGGACCCAAGGACGCGCTGGCGCTGATCAATTCCAACGCCGCCTCGATCGGCCCTGGCGCGCTCGCGGTTGCCGATGCCGAATGCGTGCTCGGCGCCTCCCTCTCGGCCTTGGCGCTCGGCCTCGAGGCGTTTCGGGGCAATCTGTCGCCGATCGACGCGCGCGCCGTTGCGCTGCGCCAGACGCCGGGTCTCGCCGATATAGCGGCGCGGCTGCGCGTCCTGCTCGCCGGCAGCGAGCTCACGAAGCAGCACGCCGCGCGGCGCGTGCAAGACCCGTTGTCTTTCCGCTCCGGCGCGCATGTTCTCGCCGCGCTCGCCGACGCCCTGACCGGCGCGCGCGCCGCGGTCGAGCTCGAGCTCGAGAGTGCCGGCGACAATCCCGCGGTCGTGGACGGGTCGGGCGCGATTCTGTCCACGGCAGGCTTCGACGTCACGCATCTGGCGCTCGCCTTCGAGACGCTCGGGTTGGCGCTCGCGCAGGGCGCGGGCGCCAGTTTCTGGCGCGTCGTGAGGCTGATGAGCCCCGCGGTGAGCGAGCTGCCGCGCTTCCTCACGCCGCATGGCGGCAGCCGCTCCGGCTTCTCGACCGTCCAGAAGACCGCGGCCGCCCTCGAAACCGAAATCCGCCGCCTCGCTCAGCCTGCCATGCTGTTTGCAGGCCCCGTCGCCGACGGCATCGAGGATATCGCTTCCATGGCGCCGCGCGTCGTCGCCAAGACCGGGGAGGCGCTCGCGCATCTCAGCCGCCTGGTGGCGGTCGAGCTGATGGTGGCGGCTCAAGCGCTCGATCTGCGGGCTCCACAGCGCGTCGCCCCAAGGATCGCCGCCATGCACGCCAAGATCCGCGCTGTCGTGTCCCGGCTCGACGAGGATCGGCCCACGGGGGGCGATATTGAAGCCTTGGCAAGCGAGCTACGAGCCGGGAGATTCGCGCCGGATTGAAGCGGTCTGGATCGCATCCGCAAACTTCGTATGATGGTGCCTCGCGCGCGGCCCGCATTCGCTCGCCGCCTCTTTCTCGGAAACCTTGCCTTGCGCTACTCGATCTTTGCAATCCTCGGCCAAGCCCTCAAAGGCAATAGCGGCTGGAAGCCCGTCTGGCGCGAGCCCGAGCCCAAGGCCGAATATGACGTCGTCATCGTCGGCGGCGGCGGGCATGGGCTGTCGACCGCCTATTACCTCGCCAAGAACCACGGCCTCACCAATGTCGCGGTGGTTGAGCGCGGCTATATCGGCTCCGGCAATGTCGGGCGCAACACCACGATCATCCGCTCGAATTATGGCGAGCCGGGCAACATCCCCTTCTACGAGCACTCATTGAAGCTATGGGAGGGGTTGGAGCAGGACATCAACTACAACGCCATGGTCAGCCAGCGCGGCGTGCTCAACCTCTATCACTCGGACGCACAGCGCGACGCCGCCGCGCGGCGCGGCAACGCCATGCGGTTGCATGGCGTCGATGCCGAGCTGCTGGACGCCAAGGCCGTGCGCAAGCTCGTACCTAACCTCAATTTCGACAATGCGCGCTTTCCGATCCATGGTGCGCTATTCCAAGGCCGCGGCGGCACCGTGCGTCATGACGCGGTCGCCTGGGGCTATGCGCGAGCCGCGGACCAGCGAGGCGTCGACATCCTGCAGCATTGCGAGGTTACCGGCATCCGCGTCGAGAACGGCCGCGCCATGGGGGTCGAAACCGCCAAGGGCTTCATACGGGCAAAGAAGATCGGCTTGGCCTGCGCCGGGCGCTCCTCGCAAGTCGCCGCGATGGCGGGTCTGAGATTGCCGATCGAAAGCCATGTGCTGCAAGCCTTCGTCTCGGAGGGCGTGAAGCCGCTGATCGACACCGTGATCACCTTCGGCGCAGGGCATTTCTACATCAGCCAATCGGACAAGGGCGGTCTCGTCTTCGGCGGCAGTATCGACGGCTACAATTCCTATGCGCAACGCGGCAACCTGCCGATGATCGAAGAGGTGATGCAGGAGGCGGTCGCCATGTTCCCCTCGATCGGCCGGCTGCGGGTGCTGCGCCATTGGGGCGGCGTGATGGACATGTCGATGGACGGCTCGCCGATCATCGATCGGACGCCGATCGAAGGCCTCTATCTGAATTGCGGCTGGTGCATCGGCGGCTTCAAGGCGATACCGGCCGCCGGCTGGTGCTTTGCGCATGTCATCGCGCAAGACGCTCCGCACCCGGTCGCGGCGGCGATGCGCCTCGACCGATTCGCAACCGGCCGGCTGATCAATGAGAGCGGCACCGGCGCCCAGCCCAACATGCATTAGGACAGAGGACGATGCGCATCCATTGCCCCCATTGCGGCGAGCGCGATTCCGGCGAGTTCGCCTATTATGGCGATGCCGCGCCGGTTCGCCCTGACGGGAAGGGCCCGCAGGAGTTGCAGGCCTTCATCGACTATGCCTATCCGCGCGACAACCCGGCCGGACCGCATCGCGAGCTGTGGTACCATGTCGGCGGTTGCCGCGCCTGGCTCATGGTGACCCGCGACACACGCACCCATGAGATTTTTGCCGTCGAGAGCGCGCGCGACAGCGTCCAGGCGCCGGCGGCCGGAGCGAAAACCGGGTGAAGAGCATGGATGACCGCCTCGCCCAGCCCTCGCCGCGGGTCGACACGGCTTCTCCCCCGGTCGATCTGCCGCAGCCTTTCCGCTTGCCGTCAGGCGGGCTGATCGACCGCTCGCGCAGCCTGTCCTTCACTTTCGACTGTCGGCAGCTCGCGGGCCATCCGGGCGATACGCTGGCCTCCGCTCTCGTCGCCAACGGGGTGAAGCTGGTCGGGCGTTCCTTCAAATATCACCGCCCGCGCGGCATCTTGTCGGCAGGGCCCGAAGAGCCGAACGCCCTCGTCGAGCTGCGTTCCGGCGCGCGGCGCGAGCCCAACACGCGGGCCAGCGCCGCCGAGCTCTATGACGGCCTCGAAGCGCAGAGCCAGAATCGCTGGCCCTCGCTCGCCTTCGACGTGATGGCGGTCAATTCAGTCCTGTCGCCGATCCTCACCGCCGGTTTCTACTACAAGACTTTCATGTGGCCCGCCTCCTTCTGGGAGAAGCTGTATGAGCCGCTGATCCGGCGCGCGGCAGGCCTGGGGCAAGCCCCCGAGGGCATTGATCCCGACCATTACGAGAAGGCGCACGGCTTCTGCGACGTGCTGGTCATCGGCTCCGGCCCCGCGGGGTTGATGGCGGCGCTTTCCGCCGCGCGGTCCGGCGCGCGGGTGATCCTCTGCGAAGAGGATTTCCGGCTCGGCGGACGGCTGCTCATGGAGCGCCGCGCTGTCGGCGACCAGGCGCCGATGGATTTCGTGGAGCGCATAGCGGCGGAGCTTCGCGCCATGCCGGATGTGCGCGTGATGACGCGGACCACCGTGTTCGGCGTCTACGACCACGGCGTCTATGGGGCGGTCGAGCGCGTCAACGATCATCTTCCCGTCCCGCCGCCCTTCGAGCCACGCCAACGGGCCTGGCGGATCGTGGCGAAGCGTTGCGTTCTGGCGGCCGGCGCCATCGAGCGCCCTCTCGTCTTCGGCAACAATGATCGGCCGGGCGTGATGCTGGCAGGCGCCGTGCGAACCTACGTGAAGCGCTTTGCCGCGCTGCCTGGCCGGCGCGCGGTCATCTTCGGCAACAATGACGATGCAGCGGGCCTCATCGCCGATCTTACGGGCGCGGGCGTCGCGGTCGAGGCGCTTGTCGATCCACGGGCCGAGATCGCGACGCCGCTGCGCAGGGCGGCGGAGGCGGCCGGAGCCCGGATCATGGCGGGCGGCGTGGTAACGCGCGCCATCGGGGGCCGGAGCGTCCACGCCGTCGAGATCCGCGGGGCTGGCGGCAGGAGAAGCCGCATCGCCTGCGACCTCGTGGCGATGTCGGGCGGCTTCAGCCCGAGCCTCCACCTGTCGACCCATCTCGGGGCAAGGCCCGTCTGGGACGAGACGATTGCGGCCTTCGTCCCGGGCGCTGCGCCGCCCGGCATGGCGGTCGCCGGCGCCGCATCAGGCGTCTATGACCTCGCCGCTTGCCTCGCCGTCGGCGCCGGCGCGGGTGCCGAGGCGGCGAGCGCCGCGGGCTTCCAGACACGGCCGGCCGCCATCCCGGTGGTCGAGCCGGACGGGGCTGCCGTCACGCCGCTTTGGCGCGTGCGCGGACATCGAGGCAAGGCCTTCATCGATTTCCAGAACGATGTGACGGACAAGGATGTCGAGCTCGCCGAGCGCGAAGGCTTCCGCTCGGTCGAGCATCTGAAGCGCTACACCACCCTCGGCATGGCGACCGATCAAGGCAAGACGGCCAATGTCAACGGCCTCGCCTTGATGGCCGAGATCACCGAGCGCTCGATCCCGCAGACGGGCGTGACGACCTTTCGCCCGCCTTTCACGCCGGTGGCGATCGGCGCGCTCGCCGGTCATGCGCGCGGCAAGGAACACCGCCCGACGAGGCTTACGCCCTCCCATGATTGGGCGCGCCAGCAAGGCGCGGTGTTCGTGGAATCGGGCTTATGGCTGCGCGCCCAATATTTTCCGAAAGAAGGCGATCGCGGCTGGTTCGACGCCTGCAACCGCGAAGTCAACGCGGTGCGCTCGCGGCTCGGCATCTGCGATGTCTCGACGCTCGGCAAGATCGACATCCAAGGCGCGGACGCCGCCGAGTTCCTCAACCGGCTCTACTGCAATTCCTGGAAATCGCTCGCCGTCGGCAAGGTGCGCTATGGCCTCATGCTGCGCGAGGACGGCTTCGTTTTCGACGACGGCACAACCGCGCGCCTCGGCTCAGACCACTATCTGATGACCACAACCACGGCCAATGCCGCCGCGGTCATGCAGCATCTGGATTTCTGCCACCAAGTGCTGTGGCCCGAACTCGACGTCGGATTCGTCTCCGTGACCGAGCAGTGGGCGCAATATGCGATCGCAGGTCCGAAATCGCGCGAGCTCCTGCAAGCGATCGTCGATCGCCAGCATGACATTTCGAACGACGCCTTTCCGTATATGGCTTGCGGCGAGGTCACGATCCTGGGCGGGCTGCGGGCGCGCCTCTTCCGCATCTCCTTCTCGGGCGAGCTCGCCTATGAGCTCGGCGTGCCCTGCCGCTACGGGGACGCGGTGATCCGCGCCTTGATGCAGGCCGGCGCACCGTTCGGCATCGCGCCCTACGGACTCGAGGCGCTGAACGTCATGCGGATCGAGAAGGGCCATGTGAGCGGCGGCGAATTGAACGGCCTGACGACGGCGCATGATCTCGGCCTCGGGCGCATGATGGCGATGGGCAAGGACTTCATCGGCCGTGCCTTGTCGCAACGCGAAGCGCTGATCGAGACGGAGCGGCCCTCGCTCGTCGGCTTCCAGCCGGTCGATCCGAGCGCCAGGCTCTCATCCGGCGCGCATTTCATCGGCCTGGATGCGGAGCCGACCCCCGAGAACGACGAGGGCTATATGACCTCGGTCGCCTTTTCGCCTTCGCTCAACCTCTCGATCGGGCTTGGCCTGCTGAAGCGCGGCCGCGAGCGCCTCGGCGAGGTCGTGCGCGCCCATGATGCCTTGCGCGGCACGGACATCCGCGTGAAAATCTGCCCGACCTGCTTCCTCGATCGAGAAGGAACGAGGCTCCGTGGCTGACCCGACCGTCGCTCCTCGCCCCGCGCTCGCGGATGTGCTGGTCGCCGGCCGATACGGCCGCATCGAAGGGCCGCCGGGCCTCATCGTCAGCGAGCGGACCGGTCTGTCGCTTGCCAGCATCATCCCGCGCAAAGGACAATCGGGCGCGCTGGCCGCGCTCGTGAAGAGCGCCTATGGCTTCGATCTGCCGGCCACTCCACGGCTCGGCGGCGGCCCCATGCCGGACGGCCGCTCCATTACCTTCATCTGGGCCGGCCTCGATCAATGGCTGGCGGTTACCGAGGGGATGGAGAATGTCGAGCGCGAGCTCACGGCCGCGCTCGGCAAGAGGGCCATGATCGCCGATCAGAGCGATGGGCGTTGCGTGCTTCGGCTCCGTGGACCGAAGGCGCGCGAGGTCTTGGCCAAGGGCGTAGCCGTCGATCTGCACCCGCGTGTATTCAAGACCGGCGACGTGGCGCTCACCACGGTGGCGCATTTGGGCGTGCAGCTCTGGCAGCTCGACGAGGCGCCAACCTTTGAGATCGCCGTGTTCCGCTCGCTCGCCGGGAGCTTCTGGTCATGGCTCGCAGCCTCGGCGGCGGAGTTCGGCTACCTGGTCGTGGCGGAAGGGCGGTGATCAACGAGCGCCGCCTCGAGTCGCCGCCAATCCGCCTCTCGGCCGGGTAGACCGAAACGGAGCCAATCCGGACGAGCCGGAAAGGGCCGCACCAGAATGCCGGCGCGCCCCAGGTGCTCGAACCATGGCGCCGCCCGTGCATGGCGAGCGAGGCGGAACAACGCGGTGCCGCCGATGATCGCAAGGCCGGCGCCACCAAGGAGCGTGTCGAGCCGTGCGATATCGCTCGCGAGGCGCGCGATGGTCCGCTCGCGCCAGGGCGTGTCGGCCAGAGCCTTGCGGCCTATTGCGATTGCCGCTCCCGACACTGCCCATGGACCGAGAGCTTGTCGGACGGCCGCGGCGAGGGGCGGCGACGCGACCGCGAAGCCGAGCCGCAGCCCCGCAAGCCCGTAGAGCTTGCCGAAGGAGCGCAGCACGACCGCACCCGTCGGCGGCAAGATCGGCGCCAAGCTTCGGCTGGCGGGCTCGGCGTCCATGAAGGCCTCGTCGACGACGAGCACGGCGCCCTTGCGGGCGAGGCGACGGGCGAGAGCGGCGAGCTCCTCTCGCGGCACGAACCGCCCATCGGGGTTGTTGGGATTGACCACGATCGCGACATCGGCCTCCTCGAGCGCCTCGATCCCGTCGACGGTCGAGACCGATGCGCCCGCGGCGCGCCAACAGGCCTCGTGCTCCGCGTAGGTGAAGCCGAGAATACCGACCCGCCTTGCCGGGACGAGGCGCGGCAGCCACTGGATCAGCGCCTGCGCCCCAGGCGCCGCGACCGCCAGCGTGGCGTCGCGCAAGCCGTAAGCGGCGGCGGCCGCCGCCTCGAGCGAGCAGATCGCGGCGCTCTCTGGAAGACGCGTCCATGCGTCGGCCGACAGCTCGCCGACCGGATAGGCGACCGGGTTGATGCCGGTCGAGAGGTCGAGCCAGGGCTTCGGCGCGTCGGGAAAGCGCAAGCTGGCGGCGGCAAGGTCGCCGCCATGATAGACTTCGCCTTTCCGCCGATCTTCGCCGGAGCTCGCAGCGTCCATGGACCTCGCCTACACTTTTTCGCTCGCCTTCGCCGCCCTCGCTGTCGAGGCGTTCGCCGGATATTCGCAGACTCTCTATCGCCTGATCGGCCATCCGGTCACCTGGATCGGCGCGCTGATCAACGTGCTCGACCGTTTCCTCAACCGCGAATCGGATGACGGCGCGGCACGGCGCACGGCCGGCACTGCGGCGCCCGCCCTGACGCTCGCGGTCGCAATCGGCGCCAGCCTCGCCATCATGGCGTATTTGCCGCAAGGGCTTATCGGCACGCTCTTGTCGGCGATCCTCGCCTCGACGCTTCTCGCCCAGAGAAGCCTGGACCAGCATGTGCGCGCGGTGGCGGACGCGCTCGAACATGGCGGGGTCGGGGCCGGACGCGAGGCCGTCGCCAACATCGTCGGACGCGATCCCGCGGTGCTCGACGAGGCGGGCGTGGCGCGCGCCGCGATCGAGAGCCTCGCCGAGAATTTCTCCGACGGCGTGGTGGCGCCGGCCTTTTGGATCGCGCTTCTCGGCTTGCCGGGCGGGGCGGCCTACAAGGCGGCCAACACCGCCGACAGCATGATCGGCCATCTGACGCCTCGCTACATGGAGTTCGGACGGGCCGCCGCCCGTTTCGACGATCTCATCAACCTGCCGGCGTCGCGGCTCGCCGCGTTCTGGTTGAGCCTGGCGGCAATCATCCTGCCGAGCGCCTCGGCCACGGGCGCGGCGCGCGCCGTGTCGCTCGACGCGAGGCGCCATCGCTCGCCCAATGCGGGCTGGCCGGAAGCGGCGATGGCCGGCGCGCTCGCGCTGAAACTAGCGGGTCCGCGCATCTATGACGGGGTGACGGTGGACGACGCCTATATGGGCGAGGGGCGGCGCGAGGCGGCCGCTCCCGATATCCGTCGCGCGCTTCGGCTCTACCGGGTCGCCTGCGCGCTGCAGATGATCGCCTATGCGCTCCTCGCCTGGCTTCTCATCGCGTCAGGCTGAGGAGGCGATCGAGGTCGAGATGAGCGGCGAGATGGACAGCGAGAGCATCGAGGGTCGCCTCGACATCCGCCTCGTAGGAAACCCCCGCGCTCGAAGCGCCGAGCGGGCGCAGCAGCACCTCGCGTTGACGCGCATCCGCAAAGAGGCCGTGCACATAGACGCCTTTGACGCGGCCATCCTGCGACATCGCCCCATCGGTCCGGCCGTCGGAGAAGCGCAGAACGGGCCTCGAAGTATCGGGTCCCACGGTCAAACCGACATGCATCTCGTAGCCTGAAAAGGGGGCAGCGCCGGCAAGGCTTTCGCCTGCCACGGCGCGCAGCGACTTGTCGGGCGTCAGCACGGTATCGACGTCCAGCAATCCCAATCCCTCGCACTCCACCGGGGGCCCCTCGATGCCCTGCGGATCGCGGATGGTGCGCCCGAGCATCTGATAGCCGCCGCAGAGGCCGAGCACCTGCCCGCCTCGGCGCAGATGCGCCTTGATGTCGATGTCCCAGCCCTCGGCGCGCAGGGCCTGCAGATCCGCGATCGTCGCCTTGGAGCCAGGCAGGATGACGAGGTCGACATCTCCCGGAATCGGCTCGCCTGGCCGCACCAGCAGCAGGCGTATGGACGGTTCGAGCTTGAGCGGATCGAGATCGTCGAAATTGGCGATGCGCGGCAGGACCGGCGCGGCGACGGTGATCGTCCCGCTGCCCGGCGGCCGGGGCCTCGCGAGCGCCAGCGCATCCTCGGCCGGCAGGCGCCACGCCTTCGCGAAATGCGGCACGAGGCCGAGCGCCGGCCAACCCGTATGGCGCTCGATCAGCCGCAAGCCCTCGGCGAACAGCGAGGCGTCGCCCCGGAAGCGATTGACGATGAAGCCGACAACCATCGCGGCATCTGCTGCCTCGATCACGGCCTTGGTGCCGACGATCTGGGCGATCACCCCGCCACGGTCGATATCGCCCACCAGCACCACGGGCACATCGGCGGCGCGCGCGAAGCCCATATTGGCGATATCGCCTTGGCGCAGATTGACCTCGGAAGCGCTGCCCGCACCCTCGACCAGCACGAGATCGGCCTTCCCCCTCAGCCGGCCGAAGCTGTCGAGCACCGCCGCCATCAATTGCCCCTTCAGCGACTGATATTCATGGGCCTTGGCGTTGCACAGAATGCGCCCCTGCACCACGACTTGCGAGCCGGTCTCGCTCTGCGGCTTCAGGAGAACCGGGTTCATATGGACGGATGGCGGAACCCGGCAGGCGAGCGCCTGCAGCGCCTGGGCGCGCCCGATCTCGCCGCCATCGGCGGTGACCGCGGCGTTGTTCGACATGTTCTGCGGCTTGAAGGGCAGCACCTTGCGACCTCGCGCCGTGAAGGCGCGGGCAAGGCCCGCCACCATCAGCGATTTGCCGACATCGGAGCCCGTGCCCTGGATCATCAGCGCTCTCGCACTCATCAAAACTCGATACCTTCCTGCGCCTTCACGCCGGCGGCGAAGTGGTGCTTGACGAGGCTCATTTCGGTGACGAGGTCGGCGATCTCGATCAGCTCCGGCTTGGCGTTGCGCCCCGTCACCACGATATGCAGGCCTGGGCGGCGGCCAGCGAGCGCCGCGACCACTTCCTCGAGCGGCAGATAGGCGTAGCGCAGGGCGATATTCAGCTCGTCGAGGATGACGAGCCGGATGGCGGGATCGGCCATCATTGCCCGCGCCACCGCCCAGGCGGCCTCGGCCGCCGCGATGTCGCGTTCCCGGTCCTGCGTCTCCCAGGTGAAGCCTTCGCCCATCGTGCGCCAGGTGAGGAGGTCGTCGAAGCGTTCCAGCGCCTTGCGTTCGCCGGTCTCCCAGGCGCCCTTGACGAACTGCACGACGCCTGCCCGCCAGCCGCGGCCGAGCGCGCGCAGCAACAAGCCGAAGGCGGCCGTCGACTTGCCCTTGCCGGGGCCCGTATGCACGATCAAAAGGCCTTTTTCCGCGATTGCCTTCGAGGCCACCTCGGCGTCCTGCACGGCCTTGCGCTTCGCCATCTTCGCCTTGTGGCGGGCGGCGGCATCCTGGGTCAGCTCGGGCATGGCCGGTCCTTCACGTCATTTCGCCTGCATCGCCAACCCCGCCACCATGAAAAGCACGCGATCGGCTCGCGCCGCAAGGCGCTGGTTGAGCCGGCCCGCCTCGTCGCGGAAGCGGCGCGCCAGTGCATTCTCCGGCACGATGCCCAGTCCGACCTCGTTCGCCACCAGCACGATCGGCGCCCGCGCGGCATCGAGCGCGGCTTCGAGCTTGGCGCATGCGGCCGCCATATCATGCCCGCCGATCATGAGATTGGTGAGCCATAGCGTCAGGCAATCGACCAGGATCGGCGCCGCCTCTCGCCCCAGACGCTCGACGGCCTCGGCGAGATCGACCGGCGCCTCATGCGTCTCCCAGCCGGCGCCGCGCCGCTGGCGATGCAGCGCGATGCGCTCGCGCATTTCCTCGTCGAGCGCCTGCGCGGTCGCGACATAGCGCCAAGGAGGCGGCACCGAGGTGACCAGCGCTTCCGCTTGCCGGCTCTTGCCGGAGCGCGCGCCACCGAGCACGAGGGTGAGGCGTTGGAGCATGGATCATTCGCCGGGAAATCGCTTGCGCCGATCAGTCTTCGATCCGACGGGCATAAATCCGACGGCCGGTGGCATCGAACCCGAGCCCTTTGTAGAATTGCCGGAGGCCTTCCTCACGCTCGCCGCGCTCAACAGCAGGTCCACGGCGGATGCGACCATTGCTTCTTCGATGGTGGATATCGACAATCTGGTCATGCGAACCAGGATAGCCTCGTATCGGGCGTTCGTCCCAGACCAGTCCGAGGAAGACCGCCGGCTTGTCGCTTGCAAAGCCGCGAACCTCCCGGCAGGTATGGGATATGACAGTTTCACCAGCCCATCCCAGCAACGAAGCCCAGCTCGACTCCCCCTCCTATCGCATCCCGGCGCTCGATCAGGACTTCCTGCTCGGGGACACGATGCGCGGCCTGCGCTTCCAGATCGAATACGCCAAGGCCGAGGAGGCTCTGCGCGCCTATTCGGTGCGCTCGACAATCGTGGTCTTCGGCAGCGCCAGGGCGCGGGAGAATGGGCCAAACCGGCAGACCTTCTGGTATGAGCAGGCACGTAGCTTCGGACGCCTCGCCTCCGAGCGCGGCGGCGCCCTGATGCCGCATGGGGCCGTTCGCGACAATGTCATCGCCACAGGCGGCGGCCCCGGCCTCATGGAGGCGGCCAATCGCGGCGCGGCTGAGGCCGGGGCGCCGAATATCGGCTTGAACATCACCCTGCCGCAGGAGCAGGAGCCGAATGCCTACTCGACGCCGGACCTCACCTTCCGCTTTCACTATTTCGCGATGCGCAAGATGCACTTCGCCATGCGGGCCAATGCGCTCGTGGTGTTTCCGGGCGGCTTCGGCACGCTCGACGAGATGTTCGAGGTCTTGACGCTGCGCCAGACGGGCAAGCAGCCCTACGTGCCGGTCGTGCTGTTCGACGAGCGCTATTGGCGAAAGATTATCGCCTTCGACGCCCTCCTCGAAGAGGGCATGGTCGCTCGGTCCGACCTCGAGCTTTTCAGTTTCGCGGAGGATGCCGAGGGCGTCTGGGCCGCGCTCTTGAAGCGCGGCCTCGGCCAGCATCGCGGACCGGCATGAGCGCCGGACCCTTCCTGCCGCAAGAGATCATCCGCGCCAAGCGCGACGGCTCGAGGCTCGAGGCCGACGACATCTCGCGCTTCGTCGCCGGGCTCGTGGACGGCCGCGTGAGCGAGGGCCAGGCCGCGGCCTTCGCCATGGCGGTCTTCTTCAGGGGCCTCGCGCTCGACGAGCGCATCGCCCTGACGCGCGCCATGATGAGCTCGGGCGAGGTGCTGCGCTGGGACCTTCCAGGCCCCGCCCTCGACAAGCATTCGACCGGAGGCGTCGGCGACAATGTCAGCCTCATCCTGGCGCCGGCCGTCGCGGCCTGCGGCGGCTATGTGCCCATGATCTCGGGCCGCGGCCTCGGCCATACCGGCGGCACGCTCGACAAGCTCGAAGCGATACCGGGGTATCAGGCGCAGCCGGATATCGAGCTCTTCCGCCGCACCGTGCGAGAATGCGGTTGCGCGATCATCGGCCAGACTGCCGACCTCGCTCCCGCCGACAAGCGGCTCTACGCCATCCGCGACGTGACGGCGACCGTCGAATCCATCGATCTCATCACCGCCTCGATCCTTTCGAAGAAGCTCGCGGCCGGGCTCGGCGGGCTGGCGCTCGACGTGAAATGGGGCACGGGCGCCTTCATGGCGAGCCTCGATCAGGCGCGCCTGCTCGCCGAAAGCCTCGTCTTGGTCGCGAATGGCGCGGGCCTGCCGACGACCGCGCTGTTGACCGATATGAACGAGCCGCTGGCGGACGCCGCCGGCAATGCGCTCGAGGCGCGCCACGCCATCGACCATCTTACCGGCGTGAGACGCCAGCCGCGCATGCTCGAGATCGTCGCCGCGCTGGGCGCCGAGATGCTGGTGACGGGCGGTCTCGCGCCCGATCTCGATGCCGGCAAGCGCCGGATCGCCGATACGATCGATAGCGGGGCGGCGGCTGAACGCTTCGCCAAGATGGTCGCCGCGCTCGGCGGCCCCCCCGATCTCATGGAGCGGCCGGACGCCTATCTCGAGGCTGCGCCCCAGACGCGGCCGGTCATGACGTATCTTCGAGGGTTCGTCACGGCGATCGATGCGCGGAGGCTGGGGCTTGCCGTGGTGGGGCTAGGCGGGGGGCGCACACGCCCGCAAGACTCGATCGACCCATCCGTCGGCCTGACGCGGCTTGCCGGTATCGGCGCGGCCATATCGGAGGACACGCCGCTCGCCGTGGTGCACGCACGCGACGAGGCGCAGGCCGATGCCGCGGCCGCGGCCGTGCGCGCGGCCTACAGCGTCGGCGAGCAAGCTCCGCCTCGCCGCGACGGCGTCGTCACTTCCCGCCTCGAGCGCAATGCATGAGGGCGAACGCCATCCTCGTCGCCGGCTCGATGCGCGCCGAAGGCTGGCGCGCCCAGCTCGCGAGGGAGCTGCCCGGTCGCCCGGTGCACATCCTCGGCGAGGCTTTCGACAAGGCCTCGATCCGCTATGCCGCCACCTGGTGGCATCCCAAAGGCTGCCTGTCGGACCTGCCTAACCTCGCGGCCGTCTTCTCCCTCGGCGCCGGCGTCGATCATGTCTTCGCCGATCCGCTCCTGCCCTGCGTCCCCGTAGCGCGCGCGGTCGACGCCGATATGGCCCGGCGGATGGCTGAATGGGTGGTGCTGCATGTGCTCCTGCATCACCGGCAGCAGCGTCTCTTCGATCGGCAGCAACGCGAGCTCGTCTGGCGCGACGACCACCCCCAGCCGGCTGCCGAGGAGGTCCGTGTCGGCGTCATGGGGATGGGCGTGCTCGGCGCCGACGCCGCCGCGAAGCTCGCGGGCCTCGGCTTCGAGGTCGCGGGCTGGAGCGCGACGCGAAAGCATATCCCTGGCATCCGCTCCTTCGCGGGCGACAGCGAACGCGACGCCTTCCTCGCCCGCACCGACATGCTCGTGGTGCTCCTGCCCCATACGCCCGAGACGCATGGCATCATCAACGCCGAGCTACTCTCGAAGCTCGCCCGCGACGGCCGCCTGGGCGGGCCCTTCCTGCTCAACGCAGGCCGGGGCGCGCTGCAAGTCGAGGCGGATATCCTGGAGGCGCTCGATTCGGGCCTTCTGCGGGGCGCTTCGCTCGATGTGTTCGAGACGGAGCCGCTGCCCCAGTCCTCCGCGTTCTGGGCGCATCCCGCGGTCTATCTCTCCCCCCATATTGGGGCGGTCAGCAGCCTCCAGACGATCAGCGCCATGATCGCCCGACAGATCGAGCACCTCGAGGCCGGCGGGCGGCTCGAGCATGTGGTGGGGCGGGAGAGAGGGTATTAGGGCCGGGGGTGTCGGTCCGATTTTGCCGCCCCGCGTCCTCGCTGTAAATACAGCGGAAATACTGCAAGGAGAGCGATCTTTAGCCGGATAAAGATAGAGTGCCCGGATCCATTTTTTTGAGGGATCTTTTGGCCCTCGACCCGCACCCATTTTTTGGCGTGTTTGATCTGAGAGGGCAAATTCAAAAGTCCATTTCCATCGTAATTCAATTACTTAGTATCCATTTATTCAAAAGGCCGCCCTCCTCTTCCCACATCCGCTCGGAACGCGCTCAGATCGCCCTCCGCACCCCCAACAGGGGAAGATTAGCATGAGGCCGGTTCGCTGTCCATGAGGCGTTTCGCGCGGCTCGCGGCGAGATTGACGCCGCGCCGGGTGATCAGCACCGCAGTGACCTCTATGCGATGAATGCGCCAAGCCCGGCCGCCGGCGGCTTCGCTCGGACCGAATTCCACTCGACGCCCGGCCCCGGGATGCGATCATGCGCCAAAGTTGCGCGGCTCGGCATGAAGGCTATATGACGATGCGCTCCTGCGGAGGGGTGGCCGAGCGGTTGAAGGCGCACGCCTGGAAAGTGTGTATACGGGAAACCGTATCGCGGGTTCGAATCCCGCTCCCTCCGCCACTCCTACGCCAGAGCCCGCTGCCGTAGCCGATTTTGGCCGGCGCCACGATCTCATCCTGCTTGTCAGTGTCGGGCTTGCCGGGTTTTTCTTCGAGGAGATAAAAGTAAGCGATATTATCGCTTGACCAATGCGCTCCCTTAGCGATATTATCGCTGGTGGAAACGATCGTCCTCACGCTGAGCGCCGCGAAAGATCTCGACGCCCTTCCCCGAGACGCTCGCGAGCAGGTGGAAGCCGGGCTCAACCACTACGCTATGACAGGCCAAGGCGACGTGAAGGCCCTTCAGGGCCGCGACGGCTACCGCCTCCGCATTGGCAGCTACCGGGTGATCTTCGACGAGGATGCAACCACGATCCTGGCGATCTACATCGGCCGCCGGGCCACGACGACTTACAAGAGGAGCTAAGGCTATGAGCTCACCACAGATCATTCGGACGCCCAGCGGCGAAGAGCTGGTGGTGCTGCCCCGGGCCGAATATGAGGCACTCCTCGAACGCGTCGAACACGAGGCCGAGGATGCCGACGACGTCGCCATCTACGATGCTCGGAAGGCCGAATTGGCCGCTGGCGGCGTCGCGCTGCCCCCGGAGGTTGGTGCTGCGATTCTTCGAGGTGAGAGTCGGCTGAAAGCCATTCGCAACTGGCGCGGCGAGACGCAACTGCATTTGAATTTCCAAACAGGTATCGGTCAGGGCTATCTGTCCGATCTCGAAAGTGGGCGCCGTACGGGAACCCCCAAGACCATCGCGAAGCTCGCGCAGGCTTTGAATGTGCCGATAGAGTGGCTTTCGTAGACTATATATCGCATGCCTCAACCTCGCTCTGGCATTCGTGATGGGTATCGCGGATAGAGGTCTCCCCACCGTTCGATTCATCGGGAAATACTGCTTTGACGGCAGCCAACCTGCTCTTCGAATATGTTGTGCTGCCTGCCGGGAGTCGAGCGAAGGAGCTGAGCCATGCAACGCCGGGCCATTCTCTACAACAGCGCTATCGACGACCCTGCGCCTTGGAAAAAGGCCTTCGCGGAACGGCGCTCCGATCTCGATTTCCGGATCTGGCCCGATGTCGGCGACGCGAACGACATTCGTTACGCGCTGATCTGGTCGACCAAAGACGGCTTCTTGAGATCTCTACCGAACCTCGAGGCCATCTTCTCGATGGGTGCGGGCGTCGATCAGATCTTGCGCGACACGCAATTTCCAAAACATATCCCGTTGTTCCGTTTGGTCGACGCCGGCCTCAAGGAGCAGATGAGCGAATACGTCATCTACGGCGTGCTCCGCTGGCACCGGCGGATGGCACGCTATGAAGAGCAGCAGAAGGCGCATAAGTGGCAAATGCTGGATGCCGTCCATCCGTCGGAACGGACGATCGGCGTGATGGGGCTGGGCGTGTTCGGATCGGATGCGGCAATCAAGCTCGCGACTCTAGGCTTTCGCGTGTTCGGCTGGAGCCGCACACCAAAGGTCATCCCGAATGTGCGTTGCTTCGCCGGCGCCGAGGAGTTCGACGCCTTCCTGGCCGAGACCGAAATCCTAGTCAATCTTCTTCCGTTGACCAAGGAAACACATGGCCTGCTCAACGCCCGCTTACTGGAGAAACTGCCACACGGCGCGGCGCTGATCCATCTTGGTCGAGGCGCTCACCTCAACGAAGCCGACCTCGCCGCCGCCATCGAACGCGGTCACATCGGCTGGGCCATGCTCGACGTGTATCCAACAGAGCCGCTGCCGCCCGATCACCCGTTCTGGAGCAACTCGGCCGTCTTCGTCACGCCTCATGTCGCAGCGCAGCCCGTCAGCGACGTCGCGCTCAATTTCGTCCTGTCAAACCTATCCCGGTTCGAACGCGGAGAGGAACCGCTTGGCCGCGTCGATCCGAATGTCGGCTATTGACGCTGTTGCCCGGGCGCCGGCGTCCGACAATGACGGCGCCGAACCGATGAGAGGCGCCGCGCATATCCTCATGATGCAGGACCGCGAACGAACGAAGGAACTATTCGAGCGTCTCGGTCGAGACGAACACATGCCGCGGCGAAATGGGAAGGATGATCCGCGCAACGGAGTCGCGCGTCCTTCATCGTAAACTCCGGCCATGCTGCCCGTTGCTACGAGGTGCGAAGATACGGGTGCCGCATTTGGACACGAAAGAGCAGTTCGCAATGATTATTGCGCGCGCCGGAAAGGCAAATTTCTAGTGGATAACCTCAGCTATCGGAAACCTTGTGAGCAAGGAATGGTCGAGAACTGTGGATTTCTGCCGTCTCGGTGCCTCCGAGTGCTTGGCGGCGCTTGCCGTGGGCGATAGTGTTTCTTGCCGGATGCTGTCCGCGAAGGAAGCAAAGATGGAAACGCCTGCGCCGGGTCACAGAAGCCTCCATTCCCCATCGATCACCGTCTTGCGCTGGCTTGCCATGAGCATCGTCGCCGCTCCCGAGGACGGGCGCGGGGTGCAGTATCTGACCGTGCGAAACAACATGGCGGCATCGATAGAACGCTTCGGCTTGAGCGGCACAGAAGCCAAAGAATGCCTCGAGAGAAACATGGACATGATCCGCGACCTGGTGCGGGAGATCGAGACGACGCTCCGCTCGGAGGCCGAGGCGGCGTAAGCTCATTGTGACCCGAGCCTCAGGCAATGCGCTCGGGCCCTTGTCCGAGCGCGACGCGATTCCTTACCGAGCCGCTTTTCTCGCGGGCAAGTCCTTTTCGGCCTACCGGCGTCGGGGAGGAACGAAGCAGGCACGACTTCCTAATTTTTTTCATCGGCGCTCATGACGCTGCCGCCGGATATCGGCTGATGGCACGCGATGCGGCGCGCTATCGCAATCAGTTCCCCAAACTATCCTTGGTTGCTCCAGACTGAATTCTCGGACCCTTCATGCGCAGCACCGCAATTGCCATTGCGCTCCTCATGACATTCGCCGCTCCTGGATGGTCGGCGCCGGCAGACGTTTCGCTCGAGGAATTACGGCGTACGTTCACGCTCGATGGAAAGCCGATCCCCCCCGAGGTCTTCGCCGATTTCGGCGATAGCGATCTCGCCGATTCCAGCAACAGCATTCGGGTGACCATCGATCTCCTCGCCGCGATGGGCAGCAATCTCTATGCCGACGACATCGCGCTCGGACCAAACGGCTGGGTATCGCAGAAGAAGGTCACTGGCGGCGCGGAGAAGCTGACCGAGGAGACGAGCTACAAATTCATCGGCGCGACACATAACGGCCTGTTGGTGCTCATCGCCTCCTTCTCGGGCGGAGGATCGGGTGATTTCTTCACGCTGCACGTCTTGGATGCCGTCGCGGCTCACGCCTTCGACAGCGACGGAGAGCTCTACGACCGGCTCAACCTGACCGTCATTCGCAATATGCCCCTGGGCGACCGGTGGACCGGCGGCGTCGCAATCACCGGCGACACCGTCACGATCGCGACCGATCCCGGCGCACCCGGCGGCGGCAACGGCAGGCCCGCAACGCAGCGCGTCGAGGCGGTACGGCCGAACTGACGCGCGCATCGCGAGCTTGCGGCGTCGCCAGCGGCAACGCCATATCTTCACGTCACCACGGCGCGCAAGAATCGCTCGAGGCCACGAATAGACTCCATATCATCAATGACTTTGTGTTTACTCGATCTTATCTTATCGGATATCGAACGATGCCACTCTTTGTCGAGACCGAGGCGTACGGCCATGTCAATGTAGACATCGACACTGTCCGCTATCGTGTCCCGAACGCCCATCATGGTCATGATCGCCCCCGTGTGGCGGCTGCGCATCATTCGCTCGGGCAAGGTGACGAGAGGGGTGTCCCAATTGAGACATTCGAGCGTGGAATTGCAACCAGACCAGCCGATGCTGTCGAGAAAAACGTCTGCCGCGCGCGCCACCGCGCTGAAGTGTTCGTAAGACATGTGAGGCAGGAATATGCAGTGATCTTTCGCGGATAGACCATATCTGGCGAACACGCGGGACAGGCGGTCCTGAAGGACGCGCGTGACCGCCGAACTATGCGCGTGCTGAATGAACACGAACCGGGCATTGCTTACGCGCGTCGCGATGCGCGGGAAGACCTCGTCATATTGCGGCAAATACTTGAACAGCGCCTGGCAGCACCAGTACATCGTCGAATCCGGGCGGACCCCGAATCGCTCGCGGCGGAGCTCGAGCTTGGAAGCCGGAGCAGGCGGATTGTAATGGATCGACAGATTCGGCAGCCGAATCAAGCGCTCCGTGTAATGTTCGTCGGCATCGGGGCCCTCCATGAGATCGCTGCTCAGGAAGTAGTCGATGGTCGGCAGACCCGAGGTGTTCGGGTGCCCCCATGACGCAGCTTGGACGGGTGCCAGGCGCAAGGCCGCGAGCCTGAGCGACGTCATATCCATGCCGATCTCGGGGAAAACCAGGACGTGCAGATCGTCGTCTCGGATCAGCCGCGCCCATCGCTCGGCCTTCATCATCGGTCCTGTGACGAACCGCTCGAAGCTTTGCTCCGCAACTTTGGTGATGTCGTCCAGCTTTTGGCCCAAATGATATCCATAAAGCTCGAATTCGCCCTTGTTGAGATTCTCCACCCAACCTCTGATCGGGATTTTCCAATTCGAGTGGCGCGAGAAATAGCCGGAGGCTATCCCGACCCGGATGCGCGTTCGCGGCCCGACCGGCCGCATGGGTGGACGGGTCGCAAATTCCGGATGGCGAGCCTGCATGACGCGGCATACCAAACCGCCGTAGAGGCGCTGCAGATCGCGATCGTTCTTGCCTTGATAAGGAAGATAGAAGGGTTGCCCCTCGCCGATCGAATCGGCGTCTTGTCGCAATTGCGCACCGCTGCCTTCGGTCCAACTCTGCGCCAGCGCGCGCAAATCGCGCTCGTAATCGGCCCGCGCCATGTCGATTTCGTCCCGCGAATGGTAGATGGGCCGCAGATGCGAGGCGCATAGATGCCAGCGAGCGGAAAAGGAATTGGGCCTAAGGTCCAGCGCCTTCTGAAATACCGCTCGTGCTTCGGCTGCCTTTCCCAGCTCTCTCAGAACGTTCCCGAGCTTCGAATAGGTATCGATGAAATCGGGCTTGAGCTTCAATGCAATGCGCAACGCACTCGCTGCTTCGTCCAACCGCCCGACCTCGGCAAGCATGATCCCCAGATTACGGTGGGCATTCGCAAAGCTTGGATCGACCTTGATGGCCGCATGAAAGGCGTCGATCGCTTCGGCGATCTGTCGGCGATGTGATAAGACGATGCCGATATTGTTGTGGACCTCCGCAAAACCGGGTCTCAGCGCGAGAGCTTCGCGGTAGGCAATCATCGCTTCGTCGAAGCGCCCCAACTCGTACAAAGCCTTTCCGAGAAAGTTGCGCGCCTCGGGGATCGCGGGTCGGGCGTCCAGCACCGCGCGACAGGCCGCAATCGCATCCTCCGGCAGCCCCAAATCCAGCAAGGCTCCCGCCAGGTTGAGATAATAGCCGGGGGCCGGGCTCGAGCTTATCGCGCTGGAAAACATCCGCGCCCCTGCCTGTAAATCCCCTTTTCGACAATGGAGCACCCCGAGCAGGTTCAAGGCGTCAGCGTTCTTCGGATGGCTCCGCAGGATATTTCCGATAAGCGCCTCGGCCTCCGCCAATCGCCCGGATTCATAGTGTTTCAAGGCGCGTTGATATTCGACGTTCGGAGGAGCGATCGATGGTGTGGTCATCTTGGTCGACGGAATTGGTTGCGAAGGAGCCGGGGCTCGGGGTGCTCAGGCATGTTTGCCGCTCTCATAGCAGCCCTCGCAAAGATCAGCGCTTGCGCCTCTCCTCCGTCCAGGCGCTCTCCACCGCCGCGGTCAGCGGAATCTCCGCCCCCAGCCCCTCGACGAAGGCGATCCCTTCGTCAGGGTAGAGGCATACCTCGTGGCGGAAGCGATTGCCGAAGGCCCAGATCACCAGGTCCTCGGTCCCGCTATTCTCGAACGTATGCAGCTCGGCGTCGTCCGGCCGGTAGCAGAAGCAGTCCCCGGGCCGCACCGGGACCTGCGTCTCGCCATGCAGCAACGTCCCGGTTCCCGCCATGACGATCAGAATTTCCTCCTGGAACACATGGCGATGCCGGCGCGACGACCGGCGCCCAGGCGCCACGGTCTGGATGGTGAGCCCGATGGTCTGCGACCCGAGGGTCCGCCCGACATCCGCCATCCGTGCCCGGACGTTTCCGCCGAACGCGTATTCGAACGGTGCGACATCGCCGATGCGGATGTGATGCAGCGCCATGGCAGGGCCTCCGATATGACCGAGGGCATCGATCATGCGCCGTGAGCTTCCACCCGGTCCAGCATGGAGGAAACGCGCCGGCGCAGGCCTCGCGGCCGGAAAGCTTTACGCGCGAACATCCGTGCGCTTGCCCTCTCCCTTCTCGAGACCTTTGCGGAACTCCCCTAGTGCAGCGAATCCGAAATTCGCATCACCTTGGAGCAACGCGCGGGGCGAATTTCGGATTCAAAAGCTGCACTAGCAAGTTATTGTTTCTAGTGTGGTTTTCGAATTTGAAGTTCCTACCG
>JBIOEJ010000075.1:0-28451 GCA_044445965.1 Hyphomicrobiales bacterium | reverse complement strand
GGGCTTGCGGAAAACCGCCGCGCCCCGCGGAACGCAGCGTGTCCTTGCCGATATGAGCCGCAAACAGCTTCTCCGCGCTGTCGGCGAACTGATCGCTCATATCGTCTCTCCATCACCTGAATGAAGGCTCGCCGCGGCCGACAATGTACCTGCCGTTCTTCTCAGCTATAGAGGACAATCGTTCGATCCGCATTGACCGCCCTGCCCACACTGGAGCCGCATGGCTCTTGATTGAATCGGTGCGCCATCCTATCGCTTTGATCTTACGCATGATCTCTTCCGGAAAGTCTGCAACCTCTTCGGATCCTGCTCCAGGAGCCAATTCAGCATGAGCGTCGATTCCGTCCGCGAGTTCCTGGCCGAGAGGGCGCCGGACATTACCATCATCGAATTGGAGAACAGCACGGCGACCGTGACGCTTGCGGCGCAGGGCCATGGCGTCGCGCCGGCGCAGATCGCCAAGACGCTGTCGCTCAGGGTCGGAGAGCGCAACCTCCTGGTCGTTACCCGCGGCGATGCGCGGCTGGACAACAGGAAGGCCAAGGCGGCGTTCGGCGGCAAGGCGAGGATGCTCGGCGCCGACGAGGTCGTGGCCGTCACCGGACATCCGGTCGGCGGGGTCTCCCCGTTCGGGCTGGCGACGCCGCTCCCGATCTATTGCGACGTCTCGCTCAAGAGCTTCGATGAGGTGGTGCCGGCCGCCGGCTCGACCCATACGGCATTGCGGATCAACCCGTTACGCATGGCCGAGCTCGTGGGAGCCGAATGGGTGGATGTCTGTCAGGAGATTGCCTGATCGGCCAGGCCCGCCGCCTTCCTATTCCGGGAATTTCCGCTCGCTCGTCGCCTGCCCCAATGTCTTGCCGGAGGCATCGAGCGCCTTGATGGTCCAGCGGTAGGTGTGGATTTGCGGCGGCGGCGGGCTCGGCCCGCGATATGAGCTCAGCGCTCCGCAGGGCACCGAGCTCTGGCCGCTATAGGCGATCGAGCCACCGCCATGCGGATAGGAAGGCGCCATCAGGTCCGTCATGCGGAAATCGAGCGTCGCCGTTCCCTTCGGCACGCCGCTCAGCTGGAACTCGGGCGAGCCGCCGCACCAGCGGAAGTTGACGCCGAAGGCCCGGGCAGGGCTCGCGGCGAGCGTGAGCGCGGCAACGACGGCGGCAATCAGGCAGGCTTTTCTCATCGCGCCCTCCCTTGTGCTTGGCCATGGCAATAGCAGAAGGGGAAGGCGCCATCCAGGGAGTCGGAGGCGGCGGCGGCGCGGAGGGGCACCCTGGCCCACGAACCCGACAACCTCGTGCTCCGCTACTTGCGCCGTCTCGACGAATAGCTCGGCCACGTGCTCGAAGACTGCCGCGAACTGAAAGACACGCGTCGGCATCCTCGAGCGGCAATATGCGTCGCTGTCCTCCCGTATCGATCGAATCGAACCCCGGCTTGACCGGATCGAGAAGCGGCTCGACCTCGCCGAGGCGCATTGAGGGCGGCTCCGGACTCGGATGACCGCCGGCGGTGGAAATTCGGCTATGGAACCGAATGCCTCACTGCCTGCTCCGGCGTTTCGCCGTCGCTCATGCGGCCGGGCAGATCAGGGACAATAGCCGCAAACCCTCCCCTCCCCTACAGCGGCTGCGAGAAGGCGAGCGCGCCGGTGCCCGTCAGGCTGCGCAGCCTCGCCAGGTCGCGGGCGGGCGGCGAGCCGAAGAAGCGGCTGTATTCGCGGCTGAACTGCGAAGGGCTGTCATAGCCGACGCTGAAGCCGATGCCCGCGGTGTCCGAGGCGCGCGCCAGCAGCAGCCGGCGCGCCTCCTGCAGCCTGATCTGCTTTTGGTATTGCAGCGGGCTCATCGTGGTCACAGCCTTGAAGTGCCGGTGGAAGGATGAGGGGCTCATGCCGGCGATCTCGGCGACCGCCTCGATGCGGAAAGGCGCGGCGAAATTGCCCCTGATCCAGGCGATGGCGCGGCTGATGCGCGAGAGGCGGCTGTCGGCTAGCGCGATCTGCCGCAGCAAGGCGCCTTGTTCGCCGAGCAGCAGGCGGTAGAGGATCTCCCGCTCGGCGAGCGGGGCGAGCATGGCGATGTCGGCCGGCCGGTCGAGCAGGCGCAGGAGGCGCAGGATGGGATCGAGGAGGTCCCCCGTCACGGCCGTCACCGCGAGGCCGGGGCGGAGCGCGGCCTCGGCAGCGCCGGGCGCCATGGCGAGGAGCAGATCGGCGAGCGTCGCCGCGTCGAGCGCCAGGCTCAGCGAGAGATAGGGCGCCTCGGGGCTCGCCTCGCACACCCCGCCCGTCACCGGCAGGTCGATCGAGACGATCAGATATTTGGCCGCGTCGTACTCGAAGACCTGGCCGCCGAGCATCAGCCGTTTGCGGCCTTGCGCGATCACGCACAATACCGGCTGGTAGACCGTGCCCATCGGCACGGTCGTCACCTCCGAGCGCAGCAGCGTCAGGCGCGGGATCGCGGTCGCAGAGCGCCCGCCGCCGCAATGGCGCGCCACGAGGTCGCGCAGGTCTTCGATCGATTGCCGCATGCCTACTCTCCGCTGCCGTCCTGCCCGCTTCCTCGCCGCGCCGCCAGGCGCCGCGGCCGGGCGAGTCTCCCCTTTGGGAGGATCGTGCAAGAAATAGGGAGCTTGCCGCTATTCTCCAACGCAAGAGCGATGCCATCTGACGGTCAGGAATGAGCAAGCGGAGATAGGTTCCTGCCATGCGCTACAACAAGCTCGGCCAGACCGGCCTTTTCGTCTCGGAGCTGTGCCTCGGCACCATGACCTTCGGGGGCAGCGAAGGCATGTGGCGGCACATCGGCGCCCTGCAGCAGAAGGAGGCCGACGAGTTGGTGCGCACCGCCTTCGACGCGGGCGTCAACTTCATCGATACGGCGAATGTCTATTCGGAGGGGCTCTCCGAGGAGATCACCGGCCAGGCGCTCAAGAACCTCGGCATCGCGCGCGAGAAGGTCGTGATCGCCACTAAGGTGTTCGGCCGCATGGGCGAAGGACCGAACGGCTCGGGCGCCTCGCGCGCCCATATCCTCGATCAGGTGCAAGGGAGCTTGCGGCGCCTCAAGGTCGATCATATCGACCTCTATCAGATCCACGGCTTCGACAACGAGACGCCGATCGAGGAAACCCTCGAGGCGCTCGACAGCCTCGTCCGGCAGGGCCTCGTCCGCTATGTCGGCGTATCGAACTGGGCTGCCTGGCATGTGGCCAAGGCGCTCGGCATCGCCGAGCGGCGCAAGCTCGCGCCGATCCGCTCGCTGCAGGCCTATTACACGCTCGCAGGCCGCGACCTCGAGCGCGAGATCGTGCCCATGCTGACGGCCGAGAAGGTCGGCCTCCTGGTGTGGAGCCCGCTCGCCGGCGGCCTGCTCAGCGGCAAATACGACCGCAGCAACACCCAAGGCGCGGATGGGCGCAGGGCGAATTTCGACTTCCCGCCCGTCGACCGCGAGCGGGCCTATGCGGTCATCGACGCCATGCGCCCGATCGCCAAGGCGCGCGACGCGACGGTCGCGCAGGTGGCGCTCGCCTGGCTGCTCCACCAGCCGTCGGTGACGAGCGTGATCGTGGGCGCCAAGCGCGTCTCCCAGCTCACCGAGAATATCGGGGCGGCCGACATCGCGCTGTCCGCCGAGGACCTGAAGTCGCTCGACGCGGCGAGCGCCCTGCCGAAGGAATATCCGGGCTGGATGCTGGAGCGGCAGGGAGCCAATCGGACGGCGGAAAGCCGCAGGCGGTGAGCTTGCGTCCGGGCGCCTGGCCGGGCGGATGATTGCGCTCTCATGGGGCGCTCGCCGGCAGCGGGTCGACCCATGGATCGAGCACGGGGGCGCGCGCCTTTCGGTAGTCGCTCGTATCGCTCGATACGACAGTAAGCCCGTGCTGGAGCGCGGTGGCGGCGATGATCAGATCCGGCTGCGAGAAGGTATGGCCGGTCTTGCGGCCATCCTCGACCAGCAGCCGCCACTTGAACATGATGTCCTCGGTGATCTCGAGCACGCGCTGCTCGAACATCGGGCGCACCTTGTGCGCCAGCCAGTCGTTCAGCTCGGCGCGGCGGCTCGCGTCGGTCACGAGCTCGATGCCGAATCTGATTTCGGCGATCGTCGCGGAACTGACATAGAGAAGATCGAGCGGCTGTGCGGCGACGAAGGCGAGGACTTTCCGTTCCGGCTTTTGGCGGCGCAGCTCGGAGAGGATATTGGTATCGAGCAGCCAACCCGTCACAAGGTGACCTCGCGCACGGGCATCGGCGTGCGCCTCGGTTCGATGTCGATGTCGCGATGCGGCGAGGCCTGCATCGCGGCGATCAGGACTTCGCCGGTGTGATCGCCTTTGAGTTGACGAAACTCTTCGGCCGAGATGACGACCACCTCATCGCGGCCATGCACGGTCACGTGCTGCGGGCCCTCGCTGCGAACACGGCGCACCAACTCGCTGAAACGCGCCTTGGCGTCCTGCAGCGGCCAACGACCCGGTCGCCGATCGCGCGCGCGACGGCGAGACTTCGACGATCCAGGCGGGGTTGATTTCATAATTCTAGTCATACTGACTAGATTACCACAATCTGCACTCGGATTTCAACGGTCATGTGTCGCGGCAACGCTTCCCCTTCCCGAGCGTCCGAAGGGGCGCGCGCCGAAAAGCCGTCCTCAAGCGGCATCGACGGCTTGCCTCGCCTGTTCCGCACCTTCAAATGGGCAGCCACGAATCTGGCCTCCCGCCCTCCCACCGGAAATTCCCATGAGCGCGCTGTTTTCTCACCTCACGCTGCGTGGCGTCACGCTTCGGAACCGCATCGTGGTGTCGCCGATGTGCCAGTATTCGGCCGAGCACGGCAAGGCCACGGCGTGGCACATGATCCACCTCGGCCATCTCGCCTTGTCGGGCGCCGGCACGCTGTGCACGGAGGCGACGGCGGTCGAGCCCGAGGGCCGCATCTCGCCGGGCGATCTCGGTCTCTTCGACGAGGCGACCGAAGCGGCGCTCGAACCGGTGCTGGCCGCGATCCGCCGCTACTCGAAGATCGCCGTGACGATGCAGCTCGCCCATGCCGGGCGCAAGGCGTCGAGCCGCCCGCCTTGGGAAGGCGGCCGCCTGATCCCGGTATCAGAAGGCGGCTGGCTGCCGCATGCGCCGTCCGCCTTGCAATACAAGGAGGGCGAGCCGGCGCCGCTGGCGCTCGACGCGGCGGGCCTCGCTCGCGTGCGCCGGGCGTTCGCGCAAGCCGCGCAACGGGCGGCGCGGCTCGGCTTCGACGGCATCGAGATCCATGCGGCGCATGGCTATCTGCTGCACCAGTTCCTCTCGCCCATCGCCAATCGGCGCAGCGACACCTATGGCGGCTCGCTCGAAAACCGCATGCGCTTTCCGCTCGAGGTCTTCGACGCCGCGCGCGCCGCCTTCCCGGCGGACAGACCCGTCGGCATCAGGGTGTCGGCGACCGATTGGGTCGAAGGCGGCTGGGACCTCGCGCAGACCATCGCCTTCGCCGCCGAGCTGAAGAGGCGCGGCGTCGACTGGATCGACGTGTCCTCGGGCGGGGTGTCGCCGCTGCAGCAGATCCCCCTCGGACCCGGCTATCAGGTGCCGTTCGCACAAGCCGTGAAGGAAGCGACCGGCGTCGTCACGATGGCGGTCGGGATGATCACGCAAGCGCGGCAGGCCGAGGACATCGTCGCGGGCGGCAAGGCCGACCTCGTCGCGATGGCGCGCGCCATGCTCTACGACCCGCGCTGGCCGTGGCACGCGGCAGCGGAACTCGGCGCTGCGGTCGAGGCGCCACCGCAATATTGGCGCGCCCCGCCGCCCGAGCTGAAAGGGCTGTTCGGCAACATTTCGTTCGGCGTGCGGTGATAGGGCGGCCCGGCGCCATTGTCGATGGGAGCTACGACGGCGCGCCACCTTCTCCCGGTTGGGGGGAAGGAACGCGCCGGCGCACAAAAAGCCCACATCTCCGGGGGTTCCGGTCGAGTGGCTGCGGCTGTCGAACGCTTCGGGTCGAAACGCCATGGATCCCGAACCGGTCTCGTGCTACTCTTTCCCTGATGGGGGCTCAGAAGGGAGTACCGAACGGAAGCAGGAAAGATGGGAGATGTCTTAAGTATTTGTTACAAATTGTTGAAATTAATAGAGATTTTTGTTTGAATATCCCGCCCTAAATCAAACAGGCGAACGAGTCGCAGCGTCCAGCCGATCACGTGTCCTGGCCGGTTGTGGCCTCGTGGGCCGCGGGGCTAGGCTCGGCGGAAATTGCCGGCATCGAGGCACGGATGAGGCACCGCATGGCACGCAAGGCTTTGGCGCAAGGCTTCGTCGCCGGGCTGGCATTGCTGGTCGCCGTTCAGCTGCCCTCCGCCACCATGGCGCAGGACGGAGCCGACCGGGTCACCGGGTTCCCGCGCGACCCTGTCCCGGTCGCCGCCTGGCCCGCCGGCAGGAAGGTCGCCGTGAGCTTCGTCCTGTTCGTCGAGGAGTTCGGCTTCGGCCAGGGCCCGGTCATCCGTCCGGACCTCGCGACCCGCAACCCGGACCTCGTGAACGAGGCTTTCCGCCAATACGCGATCGACTGGGGCATCGCGCGCGTCGGCCGGCTGTTCAAGGAGCTCGATGTTCCGCTCAGCGTCGCGCTGAACGCCGAGTTTCCCGGCAAATACGCCTCGGTGTGGAAGGAGCTCCGCGCCGCCCAGCCGAAGGCGCCGATCATCGCCCATGGCTTGAACAACACCAGCGAGATGCTGCCGCTCGGGCGTGGGCTCGCCGAGCAGAAAGCCTATATCCGCCGCACCCTCGACCTGATCGCCGGCGCGACCGGGGTGAGGCCCAGCGGCTGGTCGAGCCCGAGCGTCTACTCCAATGGCGACACCATGCAGGCGATGGCCGCGGAGGGCATCACCTACACCATCGACCAGATGGATTCCGACGTCATCGCGCGCTTGAGAACGCCGGACGGGTCGCTGGCCCTGCTGCCCTATCCGGTCGTCACGGTCGATATGGGCCAGCATCTGGCGCGGATGAAGACGCCCTCGGAGATCGAGGCCCTGTGGCTGGATTATCTGGGGGAGCTGGCCACCGAGGCCCGCGCCGACCCCGCGCGACAGGCGACGACCGTGGTCATCGGCATCCACCCCTTCGTGGTGGGCACGCCCGACGGGGCGGCAGCCTTGCGGCGCGTGCTGTCGCGCCTCAAGCAGGATGACGCGGTGTGGCTCGCCGACACCGAGGCCATACTCGAGGCGGCCGGCCTGAAATGACCGATCGGGTAGTACTTTGGAATAGTAGAAAGCTGTTGCGTGGATCGCCGAGCGCCGATCCCTCCCTTCGCGGAGGAGGGATGAGCCCTTGCGTGACTCCGTCTCCGTGAATGTAAATACTACCGCGCCAGCCAATCGCGCACGGCGGCCTTCAGGAAGGCGGCGTCAGCCGCATTGGTGCTGGGATTGCCGGCGCGGTGACCCCAGATGCTCGGGATCGGCTTGAGATCGCCACTGCGTAGATCCTCAAGCTCGGCGACGTTGTCCGGCACCCGGAAATAGAGATCGGTCTCGCCGGGCATCAGCAGCATCTTCGCCCGGATGGCGCGCAGCGCACTCGGCAGGTCGCCCGCATAAAGCGCGTTGTCGCTGATGTCGGCGTGATACCAGGCGAGCGCCTGCGCGTAGAGGTTGGCGGCGCGGCGCATGGAGAAGCGATCGGCCCAATCGGTCTTGATGTAGGTTTCGAGGTCGGGCGCCCCCAAGGCCGTGCGGAAGAGACCGGCGCGGTAGAAATCCTGGCTCAGGCCCCAGCCCGCATAGATATGGCCGAAGGCCTTCAGCGCCAATTTCGGCTCGCTCGCGAAGCGCCCATCGCCCCGATGCTCGGGCGCGGCTTCGAGCGTGCGCAACAGCCCGGACAGGAACACCTTGTTGTGCGGCGCCGTCCGCGCGGCGCCGCAGACGACGATGGGCGCTCGACCATCGCCGGGAACAAAGCCGCCCAATGGTAGGCCTGCATGGCGCCCATCGAGAAACCGTAGACGGCGGCGAGCCGCTCGACGCCGAAATGCTCGGCGACCAGCCGATGCTGCGCGCGCACATTGTCGGCGACAGTGACGAGCCGCGGATAGTCCGGCGTATCGGCCGCGCTCGACGACAACCCGTTCGAGAACATGTTCACGACGAGGATGAACCAGCGCGTCGGGTCGAGGATGCCGTCGCGGCCGATCAGCCAGGTCATGTCGGCATGCTGGGCGCCGTAGGCCGAGGGATAGAGGATCAGGTTGTCGCGCCCGGCATTCAGGGCGCCATGGCTCTGCCAGACGAGCTTCGCGCCGCGAATGGCGCCGCCCTTCTCGACGGCGAAATCGCCGAGCCAGAACTCGTCGGTCTCCTGGTTCCAGCTCATGCGTTCGGTCCTCGCGGGTTTATGTTGGTGTGGCGGCGCGGCGCTGTGGCCCCATGTAACCCTCATCGTTCGGGCCAATCCATGATTTGTGCGTGGAGAGGCGGATGAGGGAGGGGTTCCGCTCGGCCGAAGCTCGACGCTTTGCGTCGAGGGGTCGCACATCAAGACAGATGCGCGAAGCGCATCCTTTCGCCCTCATCCGCCGCTCGCTGACGCTCGTGAAGGCGTCGTTGCTCGCCTCCGATAGCACCGCGATGGAAATCGCGGCATTGCCTATGAGCTCGCCTGTCGGACATATAGGGCGTCGAATCGCCCATCGGCGCGACGCGCCTTTCCCCTCGCTGCTGCTCGAGACGCCGCATGCCTAGAGATCAACAAGCTTCCGTCGAGCGGCCGGCGCTCGCCATCCGCGACCTGCGCAAGAGCTTCGGCGAGCTCGAGGTGCTCAAGGGCGTCTCGCTGACGGCGCGCGACGGCGAGGTGATCTGCATCCTCGGCGCCTCCGGCTCCGGCAAATCGACGCTGCTGCGCTGCATCAACATGCTCGAGGTGCCGAGCGCCGGCGAGATCTCGGTCGGCGGCGAAACCATCGCCATGCGACTGAAGCGTGGCCGCGCCGAACCCGCCGACCACGCCCAGCTGCAGCGGATCAGGTCGCAGATCGGCATGGTCTTCCAGAGCTTCAATCTGTGGTCGCATATGACGGTGCTCGAGAACGTCATCGAGGCGCCGGTCCATGTGTTGAAGCGCCCGCGCGCCGAGTGCGTCGCGGAGGCCGAGGCCCTGCTCGAGAAGGTCGGGATCGCGGAAAAGCGGCAGCAATATCCGGCGCATCTCTCGGGCGGCCAGCAGCAGCGCGCGGCGATCGCCCGCGCGCTCGCCATGCACCCGCGCATCATGCTCTTCGACGAGCCGACCTCGGCGCTCGATCCCGAGCTGGTCGGCGAGGTGCTGCGCGTCATGCGGGCGCTGGCCGAGGAGGGACGCACCATGCTGGTGGTGACGCATGAGATGGGCTTCGCCAGGGAGGCGGCGAGCCGGCTCGTCTTCCTGCATAGCGGCGAGATCCGCGAGGAGGGAGAGCCCGGCGAGATGTTCCAAGCGCCGCGCACCGAGCTGTTCCGGCAATTCATCGCGCGCTTCCGTCATCACGAGGCGCGGGCGGGCGGCTAGGCCGGCCGCCCCCTCCGCCCGAGCAACAGGCGAACCATGACGAACGTTCTCTTCGCAAGAGGCTACAAGAATGCGCCCTATTGGTGGGACGACACGCCGCGCCCGAGCTTGCCGCGGGCGGCGCCGCCGAAAAGGGCCGATGTGGTGGTGGTCGGCTCGGGTTATACCGGCCTTTCGGCAGCCTTGCAGCTCGCGCGCGCCGGCCGCGCAACGCTCGTGCTCGATGCCGAGGAGGCCGGTTGGGGCTGCTCGACGCGCAATGGCGGCCAGGTCTCGACGAGCCTCAAGCACGGCTTCGACGATCTCGCCCCGCTGCACGGCGAGGAGCGCGCCTTCGCCATGGTGAAGGAGGGCCATAATGCGCTCGCCTTCATCGAGGAGCTGATCCGCGGCGAGGGTATCGACTGCAACTTCGAACGCGTCGGGCGCTTCTTCGCTGCCCATAACTCGAGCGCCTATGAGGGGCTGGCGCGCCGCATCGCCAAGCAGAAGAAGGGGCTCGAGGTCGAGGTGCATGCGGTGCCGCGCGCCGAGCAGGGCCGGGAGATCGGCACGGATGCTTATTGGGGCGGCGTCGTCTACCCGGCCCATGCGGCGCTCGATCCGGCGAAGTATCACCAGGGCCTGCTCGAGCGGGCGATGGCAGCCGGCGCCACCATCATCCCGCATTGCCCCGTCTCGGCGATCGCGCGCGACGGGGAAGGCTTCGCGGTTACGACCGCGGGCGGACGGGTCGCGGCCCGCGAGGTGATCGTCGCGACCAACGGCTATACGGGCGAGGCGTCGCCCGCGCTACGCCGCCGCGTCATCCCGATCGGCAGCTACATCATCGCAACCGAGCCGCTCGATCCCGGGCTCGCGGCGCGGCTCATCCCCAAGGCGCGCGTCGTCTCGGATACGCGGCGCGTCGTCTTCTATTATCGGCTTTCGCCCGATCGCCGTCGCATGCTGTTCGGCGGCCGCGTCGCGCTCGCCGAGACCGATCCCGGCGTCATCGCGCCGCTGCTCCATGCCGAGATGACGGCGCTTTTCAAGGAGCTCGCCGAGACGCGCATCACCCATTCCTGGCACGGCTTCGTCGCCTACACCTTCGATACCATGCCGCATCTCGGGAAATGGCGGGACGGCGTCCATTACGCGATGGGCTATTGCGGCTCCGGCGTCTCGCTCGCGAGCTATTTCGGCACGCGCATCGGCCAGCAGCTGCTCGGCCTGAAGGAAGGCCGCACCGCGCTCGACGGGCTCGATTTCCCGACGCGGCCCTTCTACGGCGGCAGGCCGTGGTTCCTCGCCCCGGCGCTCACCTGGTACCGGCTGCGCGACCGGATCAACCTGTAGGGCCGGTGCGGGCGTTCTTCTTCCTTCTCCGTGAAACGGGAGAAGGAATGGCGCTCACGTCGTCAGGATGCCGCCATCGACCGGGATGACGGCTCCGGTGATGAAGCTCGCGCGGTCCGAGGCGAGAAAGGCTACGAGATCGGCGATGTCGGAGGCGCTTGCGAGGCGCCCCAAGGGAATGCGCGCCGTGATGCGCTGGCGCATCTCCTCGGTGAGCTTGGAGCGCGTCATCGCGGTCTCGACAACCGCTGGAGCGACGGCGTTCACGGTGATCCGGTTCGGGCCGAGCTCGCGCGCGAGCCCCATGGTCAAGGCGACGACGCCGGCCTTGGATGTGCCGTAGAGCACATTGCCGATCGAGCCGCCGCCGCGCATCGCCGAGACCGAGGCGATGTTGACGATCCTTCCCCTGCCTCTTGCGGCCATCAGGGGAATTGCCGCCCTGGCGCAATAGAGCACGCCCGAGAGATTGACGCGCACGACCTCTTCCCATTCGGAGACGCCGACTTCGGCGACCGGCCCGGTCGACAAGATCCCGGCCCCGTTCACCAGGATGTCGAGACCTCCCTCGGCCCGATGCAGCCGCTCGAATGCGGCAGCGACCGCGGACGGATCGCCGACATCGAGCGCGACGGAGCGCGCCTGCAATCCCTCGGCGACGAGCCCCGATGCCGCGCGCTCGGCGGCGGCGCCGTCGCGATCGGCGATCGAGACCAGGCAGCCTTCGATGGCCAGCGCCCGCGCGATCGCTTCCCCGATGCCGGCCGCGCCGCCGGTGACGAGCGCGATGCGGCCGCTCAGGCCGAGGTCCATGGGAGGCCCAGGCCTACGAGACGGACACAGCTTCCCAACTCGTCGCGGATGAAGAGGCTTCGATTGCGCGCTTTCTCCCCCCTCCGCGCAGCGTGCAAATGCAGGGGAGGGATAAAGCTCCGGCTCACAAGGAGATGCGTCCACCCCCTAGCCTCGATACCCCTGCGCTGGCACATGTTCACCGCGAGCCCCCTGCCCCGGCGGCGGCCCGAGGCTCCGCCGGCCCCCTTTCATCTATCGCCATGTCGCGCTGGCGCGTCTCCGACATGGCGTAGACCGAGAGCGCGCTGATGATGCTCACGACGAGGATATACAGGCAGATGAGCCAGGGCTGCTTGCCGCTCCATTCGAGCAGCGCCGTGGCGATGATCGGCGTGAGGCCGCTCGCGAAGATGCCGGAGAACTGGTAGACGAAGGAGACGCCGGTATAGCGCACGCGCGTGTCGAACAGCTCCGAGAAGAGCGCCGCCTGCGGCCCGTAGACACCGGGATAGACGATCGCGAACGGGACGGCGATGGCGATCCAGACCAGCGCCGCCGAGCGCGTTTCCATCAGCCAGAAGGACGGAAATGCCAGGATGCCGATCAGCAGCGCCGCATATCCAAAGACTTTCCGCCGGCCGAGCCGGTCGGAGAGCGAGCCGAACACCGGCAGCATGAAGATCATGACGGCCGAGGCGATGATCACGCCGATGAGCGCGGTCTGCCGCGGCAATTGCAGCGCGCCGGTGACGTAGGCGATGCTGAACACGCCGAAGATGTTGAAGGTGACCCCCTCGATATAGCGCGCGCCCAAGCCGAGCAGGGTGTTCCTCGCGTGGGTGCGGAAGAGATCGACGACCGGCACCGCGGCCTCGCGCCCCGCTTCCTTGAGGCGGGCGAAAGCCGGCGTCTCGAGGATTTTGAGCCGGATGTAGAGCCCGATGGCGACCAGCACCGCGCTCAACAGGAAGGCGATGCGCCATCCCCAGGAGAGGAAGTCGGCATCGGGCAGGAGCGACAGGATCGAAACCATGCCGGAGCTCAAGAGCAGACCGGCGGGGACGCCGATCTGCGGCCAGCTCCCGTAGAAGCCGCGCTTCCCATCCGGCGAATGCTCGACGGCCATGAGCACGGCGCCGCCCCATTCGCCGCCGATGCCGAGCCCCTGGAAGACGCGCAGCACCAGCAGCAGCAACGGCGCCCAGACGCCGACGGAAGCGTAGGTCGGCAGCAATCCGATCAGCGCGGTGGCAACGCCCATGACCATCAAGGTCACGATCAGCATGGTCTTGCGCCCGATGCGGTCTCCATAATGGCCGAAGATGATCCCGCCGATCGGACGCGAGATGAAGCCTACGAAAAAGGTGGTGTAGGCCAGCAAGGTGCCGACCAGCGGATCGTAGTTCGGGAAGAACAGCTTGTTGAGGACGATCGGCGTCACCACGCCGTAGAGGAAGAAATCGTACCATTCGATGGTGGTGCCGACGGCGCTTGCGAACGCGACGGTCCTGATCGACATCCCCGCCTCTGCGGCGCCTGGCGCAGAACTTGGCTGCGAAGGACTTGGCTGCGAAGAACTTGGCTGCGAAGGACTTGGCTGCGAAGGACTTGGCTGTGAAAGATTTGCCGACATCTGCGTCTCTCCCCTTCCCTTTTCTCTTCCTTGTCTTGGTTTTGACCGGCGCGCCTCAAGCGGCCGGCAGGCTCAGCAGTCTGCGCGCCTCGGCGTAGCCCGCCGGACGCCGGTCGTATTTGCCGCAAATCTCGGCCACCCGGGCGACGAGCTCGGCATTGCTGCGGGCGAGCCGCGTCCTGTCGAACTTGATGTTGTCCTCGAGCCCGGTGCGGACATGCCCGCCGAGCTCGAGGCACCATTCATTGACCTCGAGCTGATGCCGGCCGATGCCGGCCGCCGCCCAGCTGGCATCCGGCATCACCGCCTTCATTTCCGCGATCAGGAATTCGAGGAGCTGGCGCCGCGCGGGAAGCGCGTTCTGGATGCCCATCACGAATTGAACATGGCATGGACGCTTCAGCAGGCCCCGGTCCGCGAGGTTCCTGGCGTTGTAGAGCATGGCCGCGTCGAACACCTCGATCTCGGGCTTCACGTCATGCTCGAGCATGGTGCGCGCCAGGTCCTCCACGAGTTGCGGCGGGTTCTCGTAGATCTGGTTCGGGAAGTTGACCGAGCCGGTGGCGAGCGATGCCATGTCGGGCCGCAAATGCAGCATCTTGCCGCGTTCGCCCTGGCTGCGGCCGCGCCCGCCGGTCGAGAACTGGACGATCATGCCGGGGCAATGCTTGCGCACGCCTTCCTGGACCTGCGCAAACAGCTCCGGATCGGAGCTCGGGGTCTCGTCCGGGTTCCGCACATGGATGTGAACCACCGCGGCGCCGGCCTCGAAGGCCTGATGCGTCGATTCGATCTGCTCCGACGGCGTCACCGGTACCGCCGGCGTATCGGCCTTGCGCGGCAAGGCGCCGGTGATGGCGACCGTGATGATGGCGGGTCGGGTCAAGGGCATCTCGGCTCAGGCGTATCGGATGAAATGGAAGGAGCGGAGATCGCGGCGTTGGGCGATCTCCTTCACCAGGGTGAGGAGCGGCGTAGAGGCGAGCGGATAATCGGTCGTGATCGGCCCCGCCGCCGCGAGCGCCTCGCGCTCGCCATCGGCGTAGAAGGCGGCGAGCAGCAGGTCGTCGTCGCAGGCGAAGGGGCCCCGCTCGCGGCGCAGCTTGGCGAGGCGCGGCTCCAGCAGGTCGCCAGGCCGGCTCTTCGTCGGCTCGGCGCCCTTGGCGATGCGGTCGAAGAGGTTCTCCTCGATCGGGCCCGCGATCTCGCCGTAATGGCCGAGCACGTATTTGCGCACCTCGTCGGGCACGGTGGCATAGCGCTCCTTGCTCATCACGTTGAGCACCGCCTGGGTCATGACGAATTGGGCGAAGGGGCTGACGATGATCGGGTAGCCGAGCTCGGCGCGCACGCGCGCTGCTTCCTCGAGCACTTCCGGCAGCCGCTCGCCGATGCCGAGCGCGGCAAGCTGCGATTTGAGGTTGGACACCATGCCGCCTGGCATCTGGTGCTCGTAGTGGAAGGCATCGTACTCCGCGATGGCGCCGACCGGCTTGTCCTCGCGCCTGGCGATGTAGCGCAGCCGCTCCGCCGCCTCCGCGACCGGCGCGAGGTCGATCGGCACGTCGAAGCCGTTGCGGCGCGCGTTCTCGACGAAATGCTCGGTCGCGGGATGGGAAGCGCCATTGGCCAAGGTCGAGGTCGCGGTGTGCACGACATCGACGCCGAGCGCGATCGAACGGCAGGCGACGTAAGGAGCAATCCCCGTCAGGCAATGGCTGTGGAGATGCAGCGGCAAGGCCCCGCAGGCGGTCTTGACGGCCGGGACCAGCGTCTCGGCCCGATCAGGCGTGAGGAGGCCGCTCGGGTCCTTGATGAAGACCGCGTCGACGCCGAGCGCCGCCAGCTCGCGGACCTTGCGCGCGTAATAGGCGTCCGTGTGGACCGGGCTCACCGAGAACACCACCCCGCCGGCGGTATAGAGGCCGACCTTCTTGGCGGCGCCGACCGGGACCTCCATGTTGCGCATGTCGTTCAGCGCATCGTAGGGCGTGTGATAGCGGATGCCGTTCGCGAAGATGCGCTCGGCCGTCAGCTCGACGACGTCGTCGGGAAAGAACTCGAAGGTGAACAGGCTCTGGCCGCGGGTCATGACGATCAGCGGCGTCCGCTTCACCCAGCCGCTCAGGATGCGCATCCGCTCCCACGGATCCTCGCGGAGGTAGCGCACGCAGACATCGAAGACCGCGCCCCCCACGAGGTCGATGGCCTCGAAGCCTGCCCGGTCGAGCCGGGGCGCGATCTCCGCCATCATGGCGGTCGTCATCCGCGTCGCCCATAGGCACTGATGCGCATCGCGCAAGGTCACATCGACCAGTCGAACCGTGCAGGCCATCAATGCATCCTTGCCTGAAACTCGCCCTCGACCCAGGCCGTGTGCACCTCGGCGCGCTTGAATTCGCCGCTTTCGAGGAGGCGCCGGTGGAAGGGGACCGTGGTGGCGACGCCGGTGGCTTCGAAGCGCGCCAGCGCCGAGTGGGCGCTGGCGATGGCTTCCGTGCGGTCGGCACCGGTCACGATCAGCTTGGCAAGCATGGAATCGTAGTAGGGAGGGATCGCGTAGCCTTCGTAGACATGGCTGTCGAGGCGGATGCAGCGGCCCCGCGGCGGACGCCAGCGGCTGAGCGTGCCGGGCGAGGGCCGAAAACCATGGTCGGCGTCTTCGGCATTGATGCGGAACTCGATGGCGCTCAGCCCCCGGGGCGGCCGCGGGCCGAAGGAGAGGGGCTCGCCCGCGGCGACCCGCAACTGCTCGGCCACGAGATCGAGGCCGGTCACCGCTTCGGTGACCGGATGCTCGACCTGGATGCGCGTGTTCATCTCGATGAAGAAGAACCGCCCGCTCGCCGTGTCGTAGATGAACTCGACGGTCCCGGCATTGACGTAGCCGAGCGCCCTGACGAGGGCCAAGGCGGCCTCGGCCATGGCGCCGCGGGCCGCCTCGTCGAGGGCGGGCGACGGGGTCTCCTCGAGGAGCTTCTGGTGGCGCCGCTGCACGCTGCAATCGCGCTCCCAGAGATGCACGTGGTTTCCGTGGGTGTCGCCGAAGACCTGGATCTCGATATGGCGGACCTCGGGGAAGAAACGCTCGAGATAGATCTCCGGCTGGCCGAAGGCTGCTCGGGCTTCGCTCGTGGCCTGCTCGAATAGCGACAGGAATTCCGCCTCGCTCGTGGCGATCCGCATGCCGCGTCCGCCGCCGCCGCCGCTCGCCTTCAGCAGCAGCGGGAAACCGAGCTCGAGCGCGGCCGCTTTCGCCTCGACCGCCACCGTGAAGCCGCACTGCGAGCCCGGCACCACGGGCACTCCGAGATCGGCGGCGAAGCGGCGCGCCGCGACCTTGTCGCCCATCCGGGCGATGGTCTCGGCGTCGGGACCGACAAAGGTGAGCCCCGCCTCGGCGCAGCCCGCCGCGAACTCGCTCTTCTCCGACAGGAAGCCGTATCCGGGATAGACGGCGTCGCATTTGAGCGAGATCGCCGTTTGAACGAGGGCGGCGCCGTTCAAGTAGCTGACGCTCGCGACAGGTGGGCCGATGCAGACGGCCTTGTCGGCCGCAAAGACATGCGCCGAGTTGCTGTCGGCGGTCGAGTAGACCGCGACTGTTTCGAGGCCGAGCCTGCGGCAGGCGCGGATCGCACGTAGCGCGATCTCGCCGCGATTGGCGACCAACACACGCCGCACTCGGGCCCTCCTGCGATCTCCGGCCGAGCCTGCACTGGCCGGCGCATCCTCCCCGCGTGAATAGTGACACGAGAAAAATTCATATTGCAAGACGTTTTGTTCTGGTTTCTGATAGAACGCATGCAACAGCAGCCCTTATCCCTCGTTCCGTCGCGCCTCCCGGCACGCACGAAGCGCACCATCGGCAGGCTCCCCGCCGCCGCGGAGCAGCCGCGAGGCGGGTTCCCGACGCTGAAGGCCGTGGCGATCCTCGAGACGATTGCGTCAGCGAGACACCCGTTGAGCATTTCCGAGCTCAGCGTGCTGCTCGACCTGCCGAAGCCCACGGCGCACCGCATCATCCGCATGCTGGAGAACGAGGGGCTGCTGCAGCGCGAGCCTGGCGCGCGCTGCTTCGTGCCGGGCGAGCGGCTGGTGCGGCTCGGCTTCGACATCCTGGCCGCATCCATGCTGCGCGCGCCCCGGCACGCGATCCTCGAGGCGCTGTCGCTCGAGATCGGCGAGACGTGCAATTTCGGCGTCATGGCGGGCAATCACGTGATCTATCTCGATCGGGTCGAGGCGGTCTGGCCGTTCGGATTGCGTTTCGAGCCGGGATCGCGCGTGCCGCTCCACTGCACGTCGATGGGCAAGTTGTTCCTGAGCTTCCTGCCGCGGCAAAAGCGCGCCGGCCTCGTGAAGGCGGCGCCCCTCTACCGCTATACGGACAACACGATCACCGATCCGGCCCTGCTCGACAGGGAGCTGGACAAGATCAGGCTCGCGGGAGTCTCGGCGGACAACCAGGAATTCCTGGCCGGTGTGGTGTGCGTGGCCGTTCCGGTCAGCGGGCCGAACGGTCAACCGGCGGCGGCGCTTGCGGTCTCAGCCCCGCTGGCGCGCATGTCGCTCGATCGCGCGCTCGAATGCGTGCCGCTGCTGCGGAAGGCCGCGAGCCACCTGGCAGGCACGATCGAAGGCGCCGGCGAGCGAAGGCGACATGTCCCTCGGGCCAAGCCCGAGGGCAGGCTTGGCCGAAATCGAGATCAGCGCGGATGAGCCTGAGCTTCGACGAAATCGCCGAGATCCTCAAGATCCTCGACAGCTCTTCCTGCGAAGAGCTGATCATCGAGACTGGCGGCATGAAGCTCATGGTGCGCCGCGGCGCAGCCGGCCGTGAGGCGGCCATCGCCTGCGCCGGGGAGTTGCCGAGGCCGATGCGGAGAGAGGCATCGTCCGGAACGGCTTCGTCGACAGCCCATCCGCGACCAGCCCCGTTACCGTCCGCGCCAGGAGATGGAGCATCGCCGCGGCGCGATGGGCAGCCTGGCCAGATCGAGGTGACGGCGCCGATGGTCGGGACCTTCTACCGGGCGCCCTCGCCAGGCGCGCCCCCCTTCGTCGAAATCGGAAGCTTCGTCGAGGAAGGCCAGCCTCTTTGCCTGATCGAGGTGATGAAGCTGTTCACCACGATCTATGCCGAGCAGGAGGGGCGGGTCGCGCAGATCGGTGCGGAGAACGGCGAGTTCGTGGAATATGGCGGCATGCTGTTCGTGCTCGAACCGGCATAGGAATGAGAGCAGCGGGATCAGCGATCGCCGGCGAGACATCGACCCCGCGGCGTCGACGATGAGGATGAGGTTGCCGGAACGGCCGCCGAATACAAAGAACGTTTGAGGGAGGACCGAATGCGCAATCGAGAGCCTTGCCGGTTCGGGCAACTGGCGATGCTGTTCCTCGCCGCAATGGCGAGCCTCGCGAGCGTTCCCGCGATGGCGCAGCAGAGCTTCACGGATTGGGGCTGGCCGCAGCCCTATGAGAAGGTCTCGGACAAGTCGATCGCCTGGCTGAAACAAAAGGGCTGGTGGCCGCTGGGATTCGCCTGGCAAGGGCCGTTCTCGGGCCAGAACACCACGAATGTGGTGATGGACAAGGCCGGTCTTTTGACGAAGCGCGGGCTCGAGGTGAAATTCCAGGCCTTCGCCGCCGGACCCGATGTCAACGAAGCGGTGGCGTCGGCGCGCATGCAGGTCGGCAATGGCGGCAACTTCCCGTTCACCTCGCTGCTCGATCGCGATGTCCCGGTGCGCGCCATCGCGGTCGTGGCTCCGAACCTCAAGCACTCGACCGTGGTGCCCTTGGATTCGCCGCTGAAGTCCCTCGCCGACCTGAAGGGCAGCAATCCGCCTGCGACGATCGGCATCGTCACCGGCTCCTCCGCCGAGTTCTACTTCACGCAGGCCGCCGAGGTCGTGGGCCTGCAGATCGGCAAGGACGTGATCTTGAAGAACATGCCGCCCGCCGAGCAATTGCTGATGCCGCGCGGCATCGCGGCCGTGGTCCCTTGGGAGCCCTCGGTCACCATCATCGTCGAAGACCGCAAGACCGGGCGCGAGATCGATACGATCTTCCCCTATAATTTCTACGAGGGCATGTTCTATGTGCGCCAGGAGCTGATCGACAACGTGCCCGACGTCGTGCAGGCGATCAGCGACGCCTTCATGGAGGCCAATCTCTGGATCAGGCGGGACCCCGAAAAGGCGGCCGACTTCCTGGTCGAAGAGCCGATGCTGAAGAATTACGGCAAGGCGCTGATGCTGCAGCAGACGCAGCTCTACAACAACCTCTACAAGCCCACCTCCAGCTACCCTTTCGCGAAGTTCTGGAGCGCCGAGAACGAGCGCATCGCCAAATGGCTGAAAGAGCGCAACCGCCTGACCAAGACCCTGACCGCCAAGGATTACGAGGCTTCCTTCGATCAGCGCTTCATGGACCGGACCTATGAGAAGCTCGGCTGGAAGCTGCCGACGCAACCGCCCTTCCTGCCGGCGGACTGGCCCGGCAAGATCGGCCAGGTGCCGTATCCGCCCTATGCCAATGTGACGACCTTGAAGGAGCAGCGGCCCTGGCCGGAACCCGGCGACCTGGTTCGGCCATGGACCTTCGCCGGCAAGACCTATCAGCCATGAGCGGGCGCAGGCCGGCCTTCATCCAGGCCCCGGCCTCACTTCTCGCCTCGCTGATCGCCTCGCTGATCGCCTCGCTTCTCGCTTTCTTGCCGCGCCTTACTCTGCTCGGGCTCGTCGTGCTCGGCTGGCAGCTGGTCTCGACCGTCTGGCTGCCGAGCATCGATCCGCATATGAGCGTGCTGATGCCGGCGCCCGGCAAGATCGCGATCACGGCGGCCGGGATGATCGCCTCGGGCGAGCTCCTCTATCATCTGTCGGCGAGCCTCGAGCGCGAGGCGGTCGCCTTCCTGTTCTCGGCGACGGCCATCCCGCTCGGGATGGCCATGGGCTGGTGGCGGTCGGTCTACGACCAGGTGAACCCGATCATGGAGATCCTGCGTCCCATACCGCCGCTCGCCTGGATCCCCTTGAGCATCCTCTGGTTCGGCCTCGGAGACGAGCAGAACGAATTCATCATCTTCCTCGGCATGTTCTTCCCCATCCTGATCAACACCGTCATGGGCGTGAAGAACGTCGATCCGAACCTGGTCCGCGCCGCCCGCAGCCTCGGCGCACCTGAGCGCAAGGTGTTGAGCCGCATCGTGCTCAAGGCGTCGCTGCCGCAGATCGTCACCGGCATCCGGGTCGGGCTCGGAGTCGGCTGGATGGCGCTGGTCGCGGCGGAGCTGGTCGGGGCGAGCTCAGGCCTCGGCTTCCTCATCAACGACGCGCGCAGCATGCTGCGGACCGACACCATCGTGGTCGGCATGCTGACCATCGGCATCGCCGGCCTGGTCATCGACCTCCTGATCCGCATGCTGACGCGCCGCTTGCTGCCCTGGTCGCTGGCGATGACGAAATAGGAAGCATGCGATGGGCCGGCTCGCCGTCTCCGGCGTCTCGAAGATCTACGGCTCGCCCGGCGAGGCGGGTTCAGTCATGGCGCTGAAGGATGTGAGCTTCGAGGTCCAAGACCACCGGTTTTGCGCCATCCTCGGGCAGAGCGGTTGCGGCAAGACCACGCTGCTCAACATCGCGGCGGGCTTCGAGCAGCCGACCGCCGGCACGGTGGCGGTCGACGGTGCCGCGATCCGCGGACCCGGCTGGGAGCACACCATGATCTTCCAGGACTACGCGCTGTTTCCCTGGATGGGCGTGCTCGGCAACATCGCCTTCGGATTGGAGATGAAAGGCATTGCGAGGCAGGAGCGCGACCGCATCGCACGCCACCATGTCGAGCTTGTCGGCCTCAAGGGCTTCGAGGACAAGCTTCCCCATCAGCTCTCGGGCGGCATGCGCCAGCGCGTCGCCATCGCGCGGGCGCTGGCGGTCGGCCCGCGCCTGCTGCTGATGGACGAGCCCTTCGCGGCGCTCGACGCCCAGAACCGCAGCTTTATGCAAGACGAGCTCGTGCGCATCTGGCAGCGCGAGCCCAAGACCGTGATGCTGGTGACGCACAGCATCGATGAGGCCATCAAGCTCGCCGACTGCATCGTCGTGATGACGCGCCGGCCGGGGCGCGTGAAGGCCTTCATGGAAATCGGCTTGCCGCGCCCGCGCGATGAGGACCACCCATCCTATCTTTCGCTCAAACGCGAGCTGCGCGCCCTGATCCGAGACGAGTTCGACGCGAGCGCGCTGTCAGGATAGCGGCCTCAAAAGCAGGCGATGAACTCGCGGAACACCCATCCCAACGGAGCGCCGCTGTCGCGGCTCGCGACATAGACCCATGGCCGCCCGCTCGCATCGACGCTGCGGTCGAGGACCGAGACGAGCATGCCGTTCGTCAGCGTCCCGATGATCGCACCGTTCGGGGCGGCGCGGACATTGAGCGGGGTTCCGGTCGGGTCGAGGACCCGGCAGCGGCTCTGGGCCGACGCATCGGACACGCAAGCGGTCGCAAGGATCGCCGCGCCCAACATCATGGATCGCATCGCCATCTCCTCCGGACGTTGGTCTGCGCCGCAGTCGACAATCGGTCAAGCGCAACGTCGACGCGTCTTCCGGACCGCCTTCCCTTCCATCTGCGCTCATTCCCGCGCAAGCGGGAATCCAGCACGACCAAGCCAGATGGAAACTCTGGGTCCCCGCTGGCGGGCATGAGCGGAGAAGGGGTTCAACCGTGAATGCGAGCTTCGCAAAGATCTCCTTGCGGGAGAGGTGAAGGCGCTGCGCTGGTCCCGCGCTCGCCCGGGGAGCCGGCACGCGCTACATTGCCACTGCAAGCTGCCCCATCTTGGGCTGCTCATGCGAATTGAACCAGACGCGGAACGGTGCCCCGTGCACGTCAGCCATCTCCAATACTTGCCGCTAGCCCCGCTGTTCTTCGCGCTGCTCGTCGGCGCCTTCGGCCTGCTGTTGATCCTCGTCCAGCTGGGGATCCTGCGCTACGCCTATACGCGCATCGGAGTGAGCTCGAACATGGCGCTCCTCCTGCTCTTCGCCTCCTTGTTCGGAAGCTACATCAACATCCCGGTGGCGCAGCTTCCGGGGCAAGACATCGTGCTCGGGCGCGAGGTGAGCTATTACGGCATGCGCTATATCGTGCCGGTCGTCGCCGACTGGCCGGGCACGGTGATCGCGGTCAATGTCGGGGGCGCCGTGATCCCCACCTTGCTGTCGATCTATCTCATCGCCAAGAACGAGCTTTGGGGCGCGGGGCTGCTTGCGGTCGGCTGCGTCGCCCTGATCTGCCATATGTTGGCCGATCCGGTCCCTGGCGTCGGGATCGCCGTGCCGATCCTCGGTCCGCCGATCGCTGCGGCGATCGTCGCCCTGATCATCTCCTGGCGCCACGCGGCTCCCCTCGCCTATGCGGGCGGCAGCCTCGGCACGTTGATCGGGGCCGATCTCTTGAACCTGTCGAAGATCCAAGGGCTCGGCGCGCCCGTCGTTTCGATCGGCGGCGCCGGCACCTTCGACGGCATTTTCCTCGCCGGCGTCATCGCGGTCCTGATCGCGAGCTTGACGGGAGGCAGGGGCGCGTAGTTCATTGTCAGGCTGGAGCATTTTCCGACGAAGCCCGTCCCCGCGAAGGCTAGACGCAACCTTGCGCAAATCCCGGGATATCCGCTCCGCCGGAAACCCGCGTCGAGCCCAGCGCGTCCTGCGATCTTCGCCGGAAGATCACCTTGGCGCCACATTCCGGGTGTTCTCGAATACGCCGAGCGAGGTGACGAAGCCCGAGGAGAGACGCCGGGGGAGAATGCGAGGGCGTAAATGACCATGTCGAAGACTTCGGTTCAACCTATCGACCTCGACGCCATCGAGCGGCAATTGCGTGACGTTGCCGGCACCTGGCTTGCCAAAGGCTCGCCACCCAAAAACTCGCCTGCCAACAGCTCGGCTGCCAAGAACTCGGCTGCCGAGAACTCGGCTGCCCAAAACTCGGCTGCCAACAGCTCGCCTCCCCAAGCCTGGCTTCCCGAGAGAAGCGATGTCCAGCTTGCCGCGCTCGCCCGCATGGTCGGTCGGGACTGGTCGCCGCCCAGCGGCGCGGGCAAAGCGAGGCCGGAGCCAGTCCTCGAGGGGCAATTGCGCGCCGGACGGGGATCGGCGGTGGATTCCGGTGCCTATCTCCGCAACGCCCGAGCCGAAGAGGCCGCCACTGCCCCATTCGAGGCCGAGCTGGTTCCGGATATGCCATATGCCACGCGCGCGCGGCGGCTTTCGGCCAGGCGGGGCATCCTGTCGCCGGGCGCGCTCGCGCTCGCCGTGCCGCTTCTCATCGTCACCATCGGAGTTGGCGCGACGGTTGCGATGCGCACCGGCGCGTTGAGCCGGATCGGCGGCAACGCACCTGCGGTCAAGGCCGATGCCGTACCCATCAAGGCGCCCGGCACCGCCGAGCAATCGGGAAAGCCGCGTGAGATCGTGCTGACGCGCACCGAGCAGCCCGCCATCGCGGTCGCGAAGCCTGAAGCAACGCCTGCTCCTGCGATCCCGCAGCCGCCGGCGGCGTCCGTCGCGGCGCCGGCGCCTGCAGCCGCGACGCCTGGGCCCACGGCTTCCCCGCAACCCGCTGCGGCAGCGGCCCCGGCCGAGGCTGGCCTCTCCTTGCCCGCCGCGCCGGCCTCCACGCCGACCGCTGACGCGGCACCGCCGGATCCGCCCCAGGCGGCGCAAGACCCGATATTCGGCAAACCGCATCGCGTTTCGATCGTATCCGTCAAGCCTGACGGAACGATCGGACCGAGCGCCAAGCCGAATGCGGACGCCTCGGCGGCTGCGAGCGCGGCAAGACTCGCCTCAACGGATCCGACGGCCCCGGTGAGCGCGCCCGCCGCTGCCGGCACGGTGAAGCCGGCGGCCAAGAAGCACGCCGACAAGGCCCGCGTGAAGCCCTCCACGGATGCTCGGCAGACCACGAGGGCGCCGACCCCGATCATCCCGCCGGCAACGGCCGGAAAGGCCCAACAGCAGCAAGCCGCCGCGGGGCCTCCTCCGGGCAATCCGGTGTCGGGCGTCGCGAGCCTGTTTCGGAAGGTCCTCGAGACGGCGCATATCGTGAAGCCGGCTGACGGGACGCAGTAGTGAGTGGCGAGTAGCGAATAGAGAGGGCGTAGAGACGCGAAGACCTTCATCTGTCTTCTATTCGCTATTGGCTATTCGCTCCCTCAATACCCCTCATCCTCCAGATCCAGCAGCGGAAAGGCGCTGTGCGCATGCGCCGGCATGGTCGGCACCGCCGGATGCAGGTAGGATTTGTCGAGGCCGCCGAACCGGTCGAGGCCGAGGAGCCCGAGGCAGCTCCTGATCTCGTCCTCGAGGATTTCGAGGACGCGCTCCACGCCCGCCTGTCCCGCCGCCGCGAGCCCGTAGCAGAACAAGCGTCCGATGCCGACCGCGTCCGCGCCTAGCGCGATGGCCTTGACGACATCGGTTCCGCGGCTGAAGCCGCCATCGACGATGATCGAGGCGCGGCCTGAGACCGCCGCGACCACCTCCGGCAGCACGTCGATCGAGGCGCGGCCATGATCGAGCTGGCGCCCGCCATGGTTCGACACGTAGACGAATTCGACCCCGTGCTCGCAGGCGAGCGCCGCATCCTCGCCCGTGCCGATGCCCTTCAGCATCAAGGGGATCCGGTGCTTGTCCTTGAAGCGCTTGACGTTGTCCCAGCTGAACGCGGCCTGGTGCTCCATGCCCGTCGCGGTGCGGCGCCACGGCGCGACGAAGCGCCGCGCGATATCGCGCTCGCGCCGGCTGTAGACCGCCGAGTCGACCGTGATGGCGAAGGCGTCGAAGCCCGCATCGACGGCGCGCCGCACGCGCTCGTCGACGAAGGCATCGTCGCCGCGCGTATAGAGCTGGTAGATCTTGGTGCCGGCCGCCGCCTTGCCCACGGCCTCGAGCGCGAGCGTCGTGACCGAGCTCAGCATCAGGGGCACGCCGAAGGCGGCAGCCGCCTTCGCGACCTCGACGCCACCGCCCGTATCGAAGGATTCGAGCGAGCCGACCGGCGCCAAGAGCACGGGCAATCGCTGCGGCCGGCCGAGCAGCTTTGCGCCGGCATCGATCTTCGCGACATTGCGCAGCACGCGCGGCCGGAAGGCGATTGCGTCGAGGCCTTGCCGGTTGCGGCGCAGCGTGGTCTCGGTCTCGGCGCCGCCGACGAGGTAGTCCCAGATGTTGGGCGTGAGCCTCAGACGCGCCGCCTTGACGAATTCATGCAAGGTCTTGAATTCGGCCTCGAGCCCGCTTGGCATTGGGGGTCCTTTTCGGGGGTGGTGCGCCGGGATCGGCGAGGTGGGTGTCCGTTACGCGCCTATGCCAGCGCCGCATGCATAGCGCAATCGGTGGCCTTGACGCGGGAGGAGCGGTATTGGGCGAGAACGTTCTCGTCGACGCGGGTTTGTCGGCCCTTCAGCACCGCACGTCGGAAGGGGCGATGCGTACCGCGATGATCGCCGGCCTCTAGAGACGAGTGACGATGAATTTGGCGAAGACGAGATAAGCGAAAAGCAGATTGGTTCTGACCATTCCTTCGCTGGGATTGGCCAGGTGAAGCCAGGCAAGGCCAGATTGAGCGGCAAGCTCGATCCGCTCCAGTGCGGTCGTGACAAACTTTGGCATCAGGCGGTCGCTGCCCCATCCGGACACCCGCGGAAAGATGATGGCGGCCGGAAAACCCATACGCTCTGAAATCTGCCATCCCGATTGAAAGCCGTGACTAGGACCCGGACCCACGCGCCATCGATACGACAGGGACGGAATGAACGTGTCGACGCAGCCATTCTGCCCAAGCGCCTCCTTGCTAGCGTCGGCTGCGTCCTGCATTGTTTTGGGCGTTGCGCCTGCAGCATGACCGCCATGGTTGAAGTCGTGCCCAACTTGCCAACTTATCCTTAGATTGCGTAAAGCCTTTCATGTCGCACGCCTTTGCATCTGCCGACCCCTCCGAGAACACTGGCAGTTCGGCTAAGATGCCGTGTCTCGACTACCTGGCACGCCAAAAATCCCCAATTGGTCCAAAGGCGCTTCGGTCCATTCCCGAAGCTGACAATTCACAAAAAACACGATCACTACCGTCTGCACCGCCGTCAATATTTCGCGGTCAAACTTACCTTTACCAGATTCGTCTTATCCCCCGTGTCTTCGGTCATGCCGTGCTGATAAGTTGCCGTAAGGCCGAGATACCCGTGTGTATAATTTTTGTTTTTTGGGGCCGCAACAAACAAACAAAAACGACGCCCTCCCACCGCCTCGTACGCCAAATGGTATGTAAAATTAACGAAAACATCCTCAATGACTGGAACAGTATCGCGAAATGGAGCAACCCATACCGCCATTTGCGGTCCTATTCTTAATGAATGCTCCTTCCTCGAAAACGTCAGAAGACTCTTCTTATCAGTCGTACTATCGACCTGCACAACCACGCTCGGATCTAGTCTGTACCAGATGTTGGTGCCCGGGACAAAATTCGGGAAATGAAGCTTGATCGGTGCATCCATGACCGGCAACCACGCGGCCGTTAGTGACACGTTTGTATCGTCCTTTATTTGATCGGTCGTCGACGCTACACGAAATTGAAAATATTGGTCATTGCCAATACCAAGCTCGTACCCGACTTCACCAGAACCTCCGAGTGTTACTAAATCTTTGTTCTTCGTCTTCAGTTTCACACTCGAGTTGAGCGACCGATCTACGCTGATGTACGGACCCACTGCGACACCAATGAATTTTGCCTCGTTAGTGGGAACGTAAGGAGGTATAAATCTGTACATAACAGCACCCACTCCCTGCGTGGCCCAATTTGTATTATGCGACACGCGGTCGGCAGTGTAGGAGATCTGCGCACCTTGTGCGCTCGCAACGTCGTGCGGGTCCGTAAACAAATTCACATCTGCGAAGCTATGCCGTAAGAATACGGCGAATACACTGTCGTCAGCCCTCGGCGCGCTGCCGGTGTCAGAGGACAATTTTGCTCCTGCGGGGCCGCCGCTTTTCGCCTTGGGAACCGACTTTGGCGAAACCCAATTTTGAGATGAATATTTGGCCGGCGCTACCTCGCCGCCGCCACCTTCCAATAGCCGGAGGAGACGCTTGGCCTCCGGATCGCTCAACTTCGATTTTCCGGCGGCCTTCATTTGCTGTTCAAGTCGATATATGAACACTCTCTCCACAGGGTCCACGATTCGGGAATAGCGAGGGTCGTTGCCAGAGGCCACCGCGTCATCAACCGGGCCCGCCAATGCGGTATTGCCCCCATTCATGACAAGCGCCAAGACCGACAGAACCGCGGCACCCAGCCTTATTACGGTGAAGTGAAACATCATCGTCTCGTCCCCAAGAACTATTCATTCAAGTGTTTTAGGCTTTATTGTATGTGCATTCGTGTTTGCGGCATTAGTACCTTAATTGGTGGCGAACTTGCCTTAACATTGTTTTGCACTACTTTTATAATTCCGCGGATAGTCGTGCACGCAGCGATTAGGCGCGGATCGATAATCTTATCTTTCGGCAACTTTTGGTCGATCCGCTCGCCTATTATATAGAGCGATCGTTGATCGAAATCGTAAGTTTTAGTTAAATCGGCGTCCAAGTTCCAGTAGGTTCTCGGCTTTGCTGGATATTCCTCTACGAAGACGTCCAAGACAATTTTTGTTGCTGTGTCCGAGTTCATTGTTGTTGTATCCCCGTTCGCATTCCGAGAATTAGAAGGTTGCATGGGTCACTCGAGCATTCCAGACTGCAACCCATCGATTTCGCCGCGGAGAGCGAGAGTGCTCTCTGCGAGCCGCCACATGTCGCGCATGGGATAAAGTGTCGTCATGGCTTTTAACCCCGGTGTTCCACCACAATCAAAGAGTTCGCTACACCTCCTTCAGTCGTGCTCACGCCACGGAACGCAAGTCGAACTCAATCGCCGCCCGCCGGTGCAGGAGCCGCAGGGGCCGCAGGTTGGGCTATAGGGGCAGGGGCACTCTGACTAGTCAGAATCTTGCGGATGAGATCGATTGTCGTGTCAGCGATTGGTGCAACGCCCGGAACCGGAACAAAGT
>JBIOEJ010000074.1:0-28548 GCA_044445965.1 Hyphomicrobiales bacterium | reverse complement strand
TCGGCTAGACCGGCAACGCCCTCGTCCCGCAAGCGGTCGCGCCAGCGCCGAAACGAACGCTCGCACATCCCAAGCATCTCAGCCGCCTCCGCCTGGCTCAACACACCCTCTTCATGGCGATCCAGCAATGCTTCAAATCGCATCCGTCGTATCCCTTCGTGAATGCGTGCCCGGTCCATGAACGCTCCTCGTTTGGAGCCGTTCTAAAACCGGACACTTCACGAGCTACATAATCCGGACACTTCACGAGCTAACCACATCCAGGTCGTGGATGCTTGTGATTTGGAGCACGGACGGGTATGTTAAGCATACGCTCGCCACGTTGCGTGCCAGAGGCTGGGTCATGCCTGAAAAGGAAGTCAGGAGAATCGTCGTGATCGGCGGCGGCCCGGCCGGCGTTTTCGCGGCCATCGAGGCAAAGCGCACCGATCCTGCAGCCGACGTCATCCTGCTCACCGACGAGCCTTGCGAACCGTATGAGAAGCCGCCGCTATCGAAGGCGGTGCTCATGGGCAAGTCGGCGCCGGAGGACGCGCTCATCGCCGGGCGCAAAGGCACGGCGGCGCATAATGTCGTGCTGGAGCAGAAAGCGTGTTGTACCGCGATTGATCGCGCAGCCCATGAGGTCGTCACCGCATCGGGGCGGCGTTATCCCTATGACGCGCTCGTGATCGCGACCGGATCGCTGGTGCGCGAGCTGCCGCAATGGCCGATCGGCATGAAGCGCGTCCACTATCTGCGCACGGAGTGCGACGCGCGCGCGCTCGCGGCGGCGCTGCTGCCGGGCAAGCATCTCGTTGTGATCGGCGGCGGGCTGATCGGCCTCGAAGTCGCCGCCTCGGCGACGGAGCGTGGGGTCAAGACCACGGTGTTGGAAGCTGGACCGCGCATTCTCGCACGCGTCTGCGACGAGGAGACCGGCGCCTTCATCGCGGATACGCACCGACGGCACGGCGTGGAAATCCACACCGGCACCACAATCGCGCGCGCGCAGCCGAGCGATACCGGCATCGAAATCGAAACCAAAGCAGGACAAAGGTTTTCCGCGGATCTCGTCGTGGTCGGCACGGGCGTGAAACCGAATTTTGCGCTTGCCGCGGCGGCCGGTCTCGCGACCGACGACGGCATCATCGTCGACGAGCACTGCCGCACCTCGGATCCGGTCATTTTCGCAGCGGGCGATGCGGCGCGCTTCCCGTCCCCCCATGGACTGGTGCGGCTGGAGAACTGGCGCCACGCTCAAGATCACGGCATGATCGCCGGCCGCAATGCAGCAGGCGCGAACGAGACCTACTGCAGCCTGCCGACCTTCTGGTCCGAGCAATACGATCTCTATATCCAGGGCGTGGGTTGGCCGTCGCCGCAGCCGGCCGCGCGCATTCACCGGCCCGTCAGCGGCAAGACCCCGCTCGTCTTCGATGTAGCAGGAGGCGCCCTCGTCTACGCCATGGGCATCAATGTCCAGCGCGATCTCGCCGCCGTGCGCCGTCTCATCGAGCGCCGGGTACCGGTGGACGCCGCTGAGCTTGCCGATCCCAATCACCCGGTCGCCGCCATGCTGAAGGCAACCGCGTGACAACCCCCTCGCAATTCTGGCCGTCGCCAGGCTGAATGGGTCTTGATCGAAGGGGAACGAACGGGAGGGGACATGTCGCATTGGCATGACATATTGATTGCTTTACTCATCCTGCATGGGATCGCGGCGTTCCTGTTGCTCGGCGCGCTGACCCATCAAGTCATCTGCGTGTGGGCGCCGGTGCACGCAAGGGTCAGTAATTTCGTCGGGCACTTGCGCGCTGTCGCGGGAGCGGACTATGTCGGCGCCATCATCGTGCTCTACATTGTCACGTTTGTCCTCGGCGCCATCGTCTATCCGGATTTCAAGATTACCGCCAGTAACGTCCTGGTTGAGAAACATTTCGTGAAATCCTTGGACAGCTTCGAATTCAAGGAGCACATCATCGCCATCGGCCTCGCTTTGCTTCCGGCCTATTGGTACTATTGGCGGCGGCCGCTCGTCCCGGAGCACGCGCGCACCCGGGCGATGGTAACCACGTTGCTCACCTTCATCGCCTGGTGGGGTTTCATCACGGGACATGTTCTCAACAACATAAGAGGATTAGGGGTATGAGGCGGTTTCCCGTCTTCGCGATCACTTTCGCTGCGGTCTTTTCCGTCATCTATTGCTTCGCGCTCCATTACGGCTGGGCGCTGTTCTCCTACGGTCCGGCAACGGGAGAATTCATGTGGTTCAGCCGGCCGGCGACATCGGGCCCCAGCATGCACTGGTACGGCTTGGTCGTGACTTCGGGCATAATCGCCGCGCTGGCCGCGCTCATCGTCAGCTTCCTTCCGGCGGATCCGGGCAAGCGCCCGTGGAAGGATATCGCATGGCTCCTGCCGCTTGGCTCCATGATTGCCGTAGCCTTTCTGATCGTGGTGGCGGGTGATTGAATCCGTCGGCTGGAAGATCGGCCTCGTGCCGACATCCTCGGTTTCGGCCGAGCAACGGGGCGACGTGTGACCAGAAGACCGTTCCGTGGTCAGTCAGAGGCCGGCATCAAGCACCGGGGCCGTGTAGTGCGCCAAATCAGCGAGGCCGAGCAGCTTCTCGATCCGGCGGATTCTCGCCACGGCGTCGTCGAACCCATCCTTTCCGAACTGCTGATGTTCTATCTCCTCGAATTCTTCCGCTAGCTCCTCGAGCCGGGCCTTGGATTGCGCCTTTTTCCAAGCCGGAAAAACGACGGTGTCCTCCCAGGTGGAGTGAGCGTTGTACATACGGACCATCGATGCCAAGGCCCGCGCCAGCGGTTGGGCTCTGCTGTCGACTTGGCCTCTCGTTCCGATTTGGCGAATGAAGTCGGTGATCTCGCGTCCACGTTGATGCTGGATGAGCAAGGTCTCGACCAGCGGCTCATTCGGCCCGCCGGTCCGGCGGACCTCCGGAAAGACAAATTGTTCCTCGAGGGTGCGTTCATGATAATCTTCGCCGAATTCTCGGAACAGCTCAGCGGCATCGACCAACGCCTTCGGATCGATCTGTCGGGGGTTGGTTCGCAGGCGATCGGCGACCTCGGCATATACGTTCAACGTCCGGCGAAGGACGCCATGCTCGCGCATCAGATCCTCGGCGGCCGAGACATCTTCTCCACCTTCGCCGCCTCCGCCCCCGTCCTGCTCGGTTTTCTTCTTCTTCATTTCCGCGGGCTTCGTCGTGCGAGCCTTCGCGGCCGCCTCGGCGGGCACGAGCACGCCGGCCATGTTCACCAGGATTCCGCTCCCCAAGGCCGCAGCAAGAGCTACAGCACCATGGCGGCTCAACTCGTCCATTCTCAACATAGTGGATCTCCACGAAACGTCGGTGAAGCCAGATCGCCGGCGCGGCCGGACCTTCTTCGATAGTTCACTCGGCCAGGTGCGGAGCCGCCCGATTCCGGATTGGTCTTCGCTCTCCTCGGTGACAGCTTTACGGCAAGCCGAGGGCGCGCCGTACCTCGGCCTTGGCCTTGGCGAAATCGGCCATGAAGGCCGCATCGTGCAGCAGCACGTTATCGATCACGGAACCTGAGATGCGTCCCGCCTCGACGTCGCTCGGGTAGTGCACGCCCGAGACCACGCGGTTATGGCCCCAATCGGCGGCGCGGGCGAAGATCGCCGGGGCCTTTTCGGGAACCATGTCGGCGAGCAGGATGGCGGCCATATAGGCAAAGGACGCGGCGCCCGACGGGTAGGATCCGCCGTCGGCACCGACCACCGGCTTGACCCGATCGTCCACCGCCACCGGACGCTGCCGGTTGAAATGGGCCCTGGCGGGATTCACCACCTGGCCGCCATCCGCCCACACGTCATTGAAGAACAACGTCGCGAACGGCAGGTTCTGCTGCGAAAATCCTTCGCCCAAGACATTGGCGTAGCGAAACACCGAGAGTTCGTTGTCGGCCTGAGCCCGCTTGACATCGGCGTCGGTCCTCGTCCGCTGCGCCGCCAGCACCGCCGCGAGTTCCGCCTTGCCCTCGGGCGACTGCGGCGCCGGCGGCGGCGCTAGAATGTCGACGAGGTCGACCTGCGAAGGGTCCAAATAACGGGCCAGCGCGGCGTCGGTCACGCCCATGAACGCCGTGGCGACGGCGCCCGCAAGCAGCGCGCTATACAATGATTTCATTTCCGGGAACCTCTTGGCGTTGCTCCAATCTCATCGCGGCAGGTTCGGCCGAAAACTATTGCATATCAATTCCTTGGCCGCGCCCGACCAATGCTGCGATCATGCCGCTCAAGGGTACGGCGGCCTCTCGAAGAAGCGCAGGCTACGCCTGATGAGGTGAGGCGCGGCGAAGGCCACCGCGGATGCCATCATCCTCGCCCAGATCGCGACCCCCAGAGCTGAACCTGCTATTCGCATATACGTCATCTCGGGTGCCGTTTCCTCAGGCGCTCACGACGCGCGCATCTCGAATTGTACCGATACCCGTCGCTATAGCAATAGCTATGTTCGTGGCTCGATTTTCCGGATCGCCGCGGCTCGACCCGGCGGGCGCGATATCGCAAAGGGCCGACCCCAGCCATCAGCGTCGCGCCGCGGCATCGAATGTGAAGGGAGCGGCCATAGGCGATCCATTCCCGACTGAGCTCGCCCGCATCGACTGAGCGCAAACACCGGCTGGCTCGTCAAAACTGCGCGGTCGGCCCGGCCTCGGCGAGCGCGGCGCCCACTTCCAGGCCGAGATCCTCGAGGCTCGTCTCCTCGCGGGTGGCGATGACCTCGCCGCGGGCCTGACGTTCGGCCTCCTCGGCGCTGCGCGCCACGTTGACGGTGATCTTGACGTCGACTTCCGGATGCAGGTGGACCGGGACGGTATGGAGGCCGAGCGCCTTGATCGGGACATTCAGGACCACCTGATCGCGCGATACCTTGAAGCGCGATTGAAGAGCTTCGGCGATGTCGCGGGGCGAGACTGAACCGTAGAGCTGGCCGCTTTCGCCGGCTTGGCGGATGAGCACGATGCCCTGCCCGTCGACCTTCTCGGCGACCGCTTTCGCCTCTTGCTTGAGCTCGAGGTTGCGCGCTTCGATCTGGACGCGCTGGCTCTCGAAGCGCTTGCGGTTGGCCTCGGTCGCACGCAGCGCCTTGCGGCGCGGCAGGAGAAAATTACGGGCGAACCCGTCCTTGACGCGCACCACATCGCCGATTTGGCCGAGCTTGGCGACGCGTTCGAGCAGGATCACTTCCATGGTACTGTCTCCTTCGGTGGTAATGCCATTTGACGGGCGGTCATCTCAGTGGAGGGTCGGGCGCGCCGAACGGGCGAGCGAACGCGCCCTGAGCGAAATGGCCATTTCGACGAGGCCGAGTAGGGCGAATCCGACGATCATCCAGGGCTCGGCCACCACCAGCATGGCGTAGCCGACGCCCAGGATCAGCGGACGCGCCGGAATGCGGGCGACAAGGACATGCGCGGTCGCCAGACCTTGCATGGCTAGCAGAATGGCGATGGTCGCGGCGACGGCGATCGCGACGAAGCGAGGCCATCCCGGCAGTGGGGCGAGCGCGGCGCTCCCGGCAAGGCCGATGAGCGCGGCGCGCGGCAGGACGAAGTCGCGCGCGATGCGCGGCAACGGACGCGGCAAGCGCCCCGACAAGGAGACGAGCTTCGCTGCGACCAGCATGATGACCAGCGTCAACAGGGTCGAAGCGGCCGCGCTCGACGGCACGATCACGGCGGCGACGATCCTGGCTATGCGCTCCGCCGAAAGCACGGTCGCTCCCAGACCGGGCAGCTCGTCGATGCCCCCGGCAAAGCTGCCTTCGAGGGCGCCTTGGACCAAATTCTGGATGCTCGAACGGTAGGTCTCATAGTCGGGGCCGCGCATCAGCGCCCCACCGAGCGTCAGAAGCACGGACAGCCCCGCCGCCCAGATCGCCAGCCAGCCGAGCGGATACCATTGCTTGTCGGGCATAGCGCTGGCCGGCGCCGCGGTCGCCGGTCCTTGGCGCGCCAGCAATGCGAGAAAAGCGAGCCACCACACCGGCAAGGCGAAAGCGACGGCAAAGGCGACGCCGTCCAAGGGATCGAACACCAACCCGACGGCGAGCGCTGCGACGGCGCTGGCGACGAGACCCGCCCGATGGTCCCAGCCGAGCGAGATGATGGCGATCGGCAGGGGCGTCAGACAGAATAGCAGGAAGGCGGCCAGCGAGGCTCGCATCACGGTCGCGAACAGCACCGCCGAGACGAGCCCGGCGCCGATGCCGATGAGGATATCGCCGCGTTTCATACCGTTGTCCCGCTGCTCGCGGCAGGGTTAGAGGCAAGAGGATTCCGCCTCAGCTTTTCCCGGGGGAGTCGCACCGCCGGAATTGGATCTCGCCCGAAGTGGCGCCGAGGCACCCCTTTCGGGTTCAGCGAATGACGTAGGGCATGAGCCCGAGGAAGCGCGCCCGCTTGATCGCGGTCGCAAGCTCGCGCTGCTTCTTCTGCGAAACCGCGGTGATGCGCGAAGGCACGATCTTGCCGCGTTCCGACACATACCGCGACAGGAGCTTCACATCCTTGTAGTCGATCTTCGGCGCGTTGGCGCCCGAGAACGGACAGCTCTTGCGGCGGCGAAAGAAGGGACGGCGGGTGGTGGAAGTCGTCATGGCTCGGCCCTCTCATTGCCCGGAGCGGCGGCGAGCGCCGGCTCGAATGTCTGCTCGCGCTCGCGCCGCGGCCCACGGTCGCCTCGGTCCCCGCGATCGCCTCGATCCCCGCGATCGCGAAAGCCGCCGCCGCCATAGCCGCGATCGCCGAAGCGGTCTTCGCGGTCGCGCCGATCATCGCGCTTCTGCATCATGATGGAAGGCCCATCCTCATGGGCCTCCACGCGCACGGTGATGAAGCGGATCACGTCCTCGCTGAGACGCATCTGACGCTCCATTTCGGTTACGGCCGCATGCGGCGCGTCGAGGTTGAGCAGCGTGAAATGCGCCTTGCGGCTCTTGCGGATCCGATAGGCGAGCGACTTGACGCCCCAATATTCCTGCTTCGCCACCTTGCCGCCGCCAGCTTCGATGACGGATTTGTATTGCGCGATCAGCGCCTCGACCTGCTGCGAGGTCACGTCGGGACGCGACATGAAGATATGCTCGTAGAGCGCCATGACAGCCTTTCCTGTAGCGCCGCCGGGCCTTCCGGCGGCTTCGATCCACAGCCTCGGCGCGAAGCCCTTCGAGCCACCTTGTTGGAAAGGCTTGAAGCTCGATGTCCACACGAAGGCGGAGACACGGGGAGACGGAGCTAAGCTGTTCCTGCGACCTTGGAACCTGCCTTTCGGCAGAAGCTCCTGAGGAAGCCTCCCGTTCAGCCTCCGGCCGAGGCATTGCGGAGCGGCGCTTCTACCTGAACTTCCCGCACAAGGGAAGGGGTGAATATCGGCACACCGCCGGGATCCGCTAGGAGGTCACGCGGTAGCGCGGACGGTCTGCGGCAACTCGTCCGCCCTGCAAGACCTCGCGCAAGGCGGCATCGAGGATCTCGAGGCCAAGGTCGATCTCGCCTTCCGACACCGTCAGTGGCGGCGCGATCCGCATCACGCCGCCGGAGGACCCGGCGCGTACGATATTGGCGCTGAGGCCTAATGTCAGGGCCCGGTCGGTCACCTCATCCGAGAGCGCCGCCGCCGAGCGCCGCCTGCCATCCTTCTCGTCGGCGAACTCCATCCCCAAGAGCAGCCCCCGCCCGCGCACGTCGCCGATGCAGGCATGGCGCGATCGCAACTCCGCCAGCCCCTGCTTGAGCCGTGCGCCCTGCGCCGCGGCGCGCGCCGCCAGCCCATCGCGTTCGACGATCTCCAGCACCTTCAGCCCAACCGCTGCCGGCAGCGGGTCGTTGACATGCGTGGTATAGAACAGAAAGCCGCGCGCGTCGCAGGCATCGCTGATGGCGTCCGTGGTCATGACCGCCGCCAGCGGCAGGCCGGCACCCAGGGTCTTGGACAGCACCAGGATGTCGGGCACCACGCCGTCGCGCTCGAAGGCGAACATCGTGCCGGTGCGGCCCATCGCCGTCTGCGCCTCGTCCAGGATCAGCAACATGCCACGCGCGGCGCACTTCTCCTTCAGGGCGTGCAGATAGCCCTGCGGCAGCTCGATGATGCCGCCGCTGGACAGGATGGGCTCGGCGATGAAGGCGGCGAGGTTGCCCGTGCTCTGCCGGTCGATCAGGTCGAACGCATCGTCGAGCTCTGCCTGCCAGGACACGCCGGGAAAGCGCGGACGATACGGGTTCGGCGCCGGAACGGCGAATGAGCCGGCAGCAGTGGGGCCGTAGCCGCGGCGTCCGGCCTTGTAGGTGGCGGCCGAGGCGACCCCCGTCATGCCGTGCCAGGATTGCGCGAAGCCCACCACCTCCCAGCCTCCGGTGACCAGCTTGGCGATCTTGATCGCCGCCTCGTTCGCCTCGCCTCCGGTGGACAGCAGCATGACACGCGGCAACGCCGGCACGCAGCGGGCCAAGCCCTCCGCGAGATCGACGACGGGTGCGCTGAGCATGCTGGAGAACAGGTGGTCGAGTTGCCGGGCGGCGCTGGCAATGGTCGCGACGATCTCAGGATGAGAATGGCCGAGGATCGCGCTCATCTGCCCTGAGGTGAAATCCAGCACACGGCGACCCTGCGCGTCATAGACGAAGGCGCCCTCTGCCCGCGCGGCCACGAAGGGTACGAAATTGCCGCCGTAGCGCAGCATGTGCCGCCGCGCGCGTGTCCAGAACGCTGCGTCGCCGGCCGCCACAAACACGCCGTCCATGGACCTTCTCCCTTTTGGGCCAAGCGAGGATGCTGCCGACGGGTCTGGCGAGTTGTCAATCACAAAACCTGCTCCCTCGTTGCTCCCCTGGGATCGTGCTTGGGGACGCCGATGGACCTCGCCAAAGCTGCCGCGATGATGCGCCGTATTGACGCATTGCTGGCTGAGCGCCGCCGCAGTCGGCCGTGGAGCTTTGGCGCGCAAGAAAGGGATCGGGCGATGCCCCCTGGATATGTGAATGATCGCCGGATATAGGCTCAATTCCGGCGCAGCATTCGCGAGGAAACTGTTTGTCTGCCCAGTCCCCCGGGAACGCGGTTGCAGCGGCTCCTCCCTCGACGACCAAGCTTTTCTTTGCGGTTTTCCCGTCGATCATGCTGCCGATGTTCCTGGCAGTAATGGATCAGACGATCGTCGCGACTGCCTTGCCGGCGATCGCCGGCTCCTTGGGCGATGTCGAGCAGATTACCTGGATCGTCATTTCCTATCTCCTCGCGACCACCATCGCGGCGCCAGTCTATGGACGCTTCGGCGACGTGTTCGGACGGCGTCGGCTGATGTATGTCGGCCTTTGCCTCTTCATGGCCGCCTCGGTGCTGTGCGCGTTCGCGCCGAGCGTCCTCTTGCTGTCGCTCGCCCGCGTGCTGCAGGGGCTCGGCGGCGGTGGCCTGATGACGTCGTCACAGGCGCTGATCGGCGAGACCATACCGCCGCGCGAGCGCGGCCGTTATCAGGGATATATGGCCGCGGTCATCGTCTCGTCATCGACCTTCGGCCCGGTGGCGGGAGGATATCTGACTCAGCATTTCGGATGGCAATCGGTCTTCCTGATCAACTTGCCGATCGGTCTCGTCGCCGCGCTGCTGATGCTGCGTCTCCCGGTGCGGCGGAGCCTGGAAGAAGCTTGGCGTTTCGACGCCTTGGGCCTCATGCTGTTCGTTCTGTTCGTGGCGCCGACCCTGCTCGCGATCGAGTTGTCGCAGCGATTCGACGCTAGCCTGGTGCCCGCCATCGGCGGCCTCGCCATCGTTGCGGTCGCTGCCCTCGTCTTGCTCATCCGCCAGGAGAAGCGCGCCGCCACCCCGCTCCTGCCGGTTTCGCTTCTGGGTCAACCGGCCATCTGGCGCAGCGATGCGCTCGCGGCTTGCCATGGCGCCGCGCTGGTATCCCTCGTCACCTTCCTGCCGCTCTATCTGCGCGTCGTGCGCGGCGCCTCGGCATCCGAGAGTGGTTTGCTGATTCTGCCGCTCACTGCGGGAATAGGCGTCGGCTCGCTCCTTACCGGCCGCTTGGTATCGAAGACGGGACGGACCTTCGTCTTTCCCTCCTTCGGGCTCATCGTTTCCCTGGCGGCCGTCATCGGCCTCGCGCTCGGCGCGCCGTCTCTCGGCTCGTCCGAGATATCGGCTCTATTGGGCGTGAACGCACTGTTCATGGGAACCGTGATGGGCGTGGTCAATGTGACGGTGCAATCGGCCGCCGGCCCGAGGATGCTGGGCGCGGCCGCCGGCTCCGTCCAGTTCTCTCGCTCGGTCGGTGCCTCGATCGGAACGGCGATCGTCGGGTCGGTGCTGTTCCTGTCGCTCGCCGTCACGGACAGGCAAGCGGCGGCGTTGCTCGGTGCGATGGTCGAGCGCGGACCTCAGATCCTGGCCGAGCTCGACACGGCGCGCCAGGCCATGGTCGAGCTCGAGATCGCCCACGCCTTCCGCGCCGCCTTCCTCACCGTCGCCCTCTTCACTGCCGGCGCGCTGACGCTCGCCTGGATCAATCCGCTGCGGCGCATCTGACGAGGCCGGCCGAGCCGCGACTCGATGCGGCAATCGGTTATCCAAGATTCGAGATCGTAGCCGGCTTACAACTGGCGATGGCGCGCATGACGCGCTTCAGGCGCAATGAGCCCGCATTCGATTCCGCGGGTTTACATGAATCTAACCGTTCGTCGGTTAAGCTCGGCGCGATGACGACCGACATCGCCCGCCGATCTCCCGCCCAGCGCGCATCCCTGACCGGAGACACGATCCGAGCCTGGGCCGCGTGGTTGTCCAGCGCCCGTCTCATGGCGCTGACGGGCGTCTATCTCCTGGCCATATGCGGCATATTCGCTGCGGTCTTGCTCGGCGAACATCAAGACGTCTGGGAGCAAGCTCTGCAACAGGCAAGCAATCTGAGTGGAGTTTTGCGACAAGACATCGCTCGCAACATCGAGCTCTACGATCTTTCGTTGCAAGCGGTCGCCGAAGGATGGGAGAATCCGAAGGTTCGAAACCTGGACCCCGAGCTACGCCAATTGATTCTGTTCGACCGGGCGGCGACCGCTCGTGATCTCGGCCCGCTTCTGGTTCTCGATGCGCAAGGCAATATCATTGTCGATTCGGCGGGGCTGACCCCCCGGCATGGGAACTTCGCGGATCGCGACTACTTCAAGATCCACCAGTCTCGGCCCGATGCCGGGCTGTTCGTCAGCGCCCCCTTCATGGCCCGGCTTACGAGTACCTGGAGCATCGCTCTGAGCCGTCGCGTCAACCGCCCCGACGGCAGCTTCGGCGGCGTGGTCGTCGGCGCGTTGAGGCTGAGCTATCTCGAGCACCTGTTCGACAGGTTCGCTCTGGGTCCGAACGATTCGATCACGCTGCTGCAGCAGGACGGCACGGTCGTCATGCGGCGGCCTTACGAGGAGGCGACCATCGGACGCGGCCTGCCCTCGAGCGCCAAGTTCTTCGGCGGCCTCGAGATCTCAGTCCCCGGACACTTCACTCATAAGAGCCCGGTCGACGGCATCGAACGCCTCTATGCCTATGGCCAAGTCGGCGAGTTTCCGCTCATTCAGGTCGTCGGCTTTTCCACCCACGACATCTTCGCTCCATGGCTCAGCAAAGCCTGGATGACCACCGGCGCGGTCTTCGTCCTGTGCTCGGCCATCGTCGCGCTGACGCTGCTGCTGGGCGTGCACTTGCGCGCCCGCGCCGCCGCCGAGGAGCGCCTGCGGCGTCTTGCCGAGCGCGACCCGCTCACGTCTCTCTTCAATCGGCGGCGCTTCGACGAATTGATGGAAGCGGAATGGATGCGTGCCTTGCGAAGCCGCGGCTGCATCTCGGTCCTGATGCTCGATGTGGATTACTTCAAGCTCTATAATGATCACTACGGTCATCCGGCAGGCGACGGCACCTTGCAAGCTGTCGCGAGCTGCATTGAGGCGAATGTCGAGCGCGTAACGGATATCGTCGGGCGCTATGGCGGCGAGGAATTCGCCATCCTCTTGCCTGTGACCAACGCCGAGGGAGTTGCCGGCATCGCCGAGCAGATGCGTCTGGCGATCGCTCGTCTCGAGATCGCGCATGCCGGGAGCGCGAGCGGCTTCATCACGGCGAGCATCGGCGTCGCCTCGACCTATCCGGCATTCGGAGACGAACCGGGCGCCCTCATTCGCGAAGCCGATGCGGCGCTCTATGCGGCAAAACGCGACGGCCGCAATTGTGTCAAATGCTCATCCGACGGAGCGGATGCGCGCGCGGCGGCGTGAGCCATCTCTCGTGCAGCGAATCCGAAATTCGCATCACATTGGAGCAACGCGCTGGGCGAATTTCGGATTCAAGAGCTGCACCAGCAAGTTATTGTTTCTAGTGTGGTTTTCGAATTTGAAGTTCCTACCGCGCGCATGCCATCCATGTGATAGGAAACTTCAAATTCACCACACTAGTCGATATCCTCGACTTCCGCGCTGGTGCCGTAGACGCGCTGGGCCAATGCCGCTTCCATGAAGGGATCGAGATCGCCGTCCAGCACGTCGGAGGGCGTCGGCGAGGTCACTCCGGTGCGCAAGTCCTTCACCAGCTGATAGGGCTGCAACACATAGGAACGGATCTGATGCCCCCAGCCGATATCGGTCTTGGAGGCCTGGTCGGCACTTGCCTTCTCCTCGCGCCTCTGCAGCTCGGCCTCGTAGAGCCTGGCGCGCAGCATGGACCAGGCTGTCGCGCGGTTCTTATGCTGCGAGCGCTCGGACTGACAGGAGACGACGATGCCGGTCGGCAGATGCGTGATGCGTACCGCGGAATCGGTCGTGTTCACATGCTGCCCGCCGGCCCCCGATGCACGGTAGGTGTCGATACGGCAGTCGGATTCGTTGACCTTGATATCGATCTTGTCGTCGATCGCCGGATAGACCCACACCGAGGCGAAGCTCGTATGCCGGCGGGCATTGGCGTCGAAGGGCGAGATGCGCACCAGCCGATGCACGCCCGACTCGGTCTTCAGCCAGCCATAGGCGCTCTTGCCTTTGACGAGCAGAGTGGCGCCCTTGATGCCGGCCTCCTCGCCATCGGCGAGATCGACAATCTCGACCTTGCTCTTATGACGCTCGGCCCAGCGCGTGTACATGCGCATGAGCATATTGGCCCAATCCTGGCTCTCCGTGCCGCCGGCGCCGGAATGCACCTCGAGGAAGGCGTCATTGCCGTCCGCTTCGCCGGATAGGAGCGCCTCGACCTGCTGACGCGCCGCACGTTGGCCCACTACCACGACGGCCTTCTCGCCTTCCGCGACAGAGCCTTGATCGCCTTCCGCCTCGCCAAGCTCCATGAGCACGGCCGCATCGTCGAGCTCGCGCTCAAGCGCGCCGATCGCTTGGATGCGCGTCTCGAGATCGGTGCGTTCACGCATCACTTGCTGGGCTCTTGCCGGGTCGTTCCAGAGCGATGCGCTTTCAGCGAGGGCGTTCAGCTCGGCAAGGCGTTTTTGGGCATTGTCCCAGTCAAAGATGCCTCCTCAGCAATCCGATGGATTGCTTGGCGGCTTCGAATTGGTTCTCGATCTCGGCGCGCATGAGGGCAGATACCTGAAAACGATGACGCCGAACGAGCCGGCGAGCGATTGAGAGAGCGCAGATAATGAGAGGCGTGGGCGTTGTAAACCCATGCGGCGAACCGACGAGGCTCGAGTTGGGAGCGCTTCAGTACAATCCGCCGGTGCCGGCGCCGACTGCCCGATCGGCTTCGGGCGACACACCGGCGGACCGCGTTCCGCCGCCCCCTCCACTGAAGTAATCGGGAGGCGCTTGGCCGGGCTTGAAGGCCTCCATGATGGTGCCGGAATCGCTGGGGCCGGCGCGCAGCCCGGTCGCGATGCTGACGCGGATGAGCTTGATGCCCTCGGGCACGCGGAAGGGCGTGTCGGGCTTGTTCTTCAGCGCCATGCCCATGAAGTCGCGGAAGATGGGAGCCGCATAGGTCGCGGCCTGAGTGGCCTCGCCGTCGCCCAGAGAGCGCGGCTGGTCGAAGCCGATATAGACGCCCATGGCCAGATTGGCCGTGAAGCCGACGAACCAGAGGTCCTTGGCCTCGTTGGTCGTGCCCGTCTTGCCCGCGATGTAGGTGCGGCCGAGCACTCTGATGGAAACGCCGGTGCCGCGCTGGATCACGCCCTGCATCATCGAGGTGATCTGGTAGGCAGTCATCGGGTCGATGACCTGCTCGCGCTTGTCGATCAGCTTGGGCTCCGCCTGGCCTTGCCAGTCATCGGCATCGCAGGCGTTGCAGACGCGCTCGTCATGCTTGAAGATCGTGTGGCCCCAGCGGTCCTGGATGCGGTCGATCAGGGTCGGCTTGATGCGCCGCCCACCATTGGCAAGCATCGAATAGGCGGTGACGAGGCGCAGCACCGTGGTTTCGCCGGCGCCCAAAGCCATCGGCAAATAGGGCTTGAGATCGTCGTAGATGCCGAATTTCTTGGCATATTCGACGATGAGCGGCATGCCGACATCCTTGGCGAGCCTCACCGTCATCAGGTTCTTTGAATGCTCGAGCCCGTATCGCATGGGCTTAGGCCCAGCGAAGCTCGCCTCGAAATTCTCCGGCCGCCAAGGAGGCAGGCCGGGCCCTTGATCGATCTCGATCGGTCCGTCGACGATAATGGTCGAGGGGGTGTAGCCATTATCGAGCGCGGTCGCATAGACGAAGGGCTTGAAGGCGGAGCCTGGCTGGCGCAGCGCCTGCGTCGCGCGGTTGAACTCGCTCTGGCTGAAGGAGAAGCCGCCGACCATGGCGAACACCCGCCCCGTCAGCGGGTCCATGGCGACGAGCCCGCCGGAAACCTCGGGGATCTGCCGCAATCGAAACTGGCCCGGCTTGCCGTCGATCGGCTCGACATAGACGACATCGCCATTCGACAGGACCTCGCGCAGCCTGCCCTTGCGCGACCATTTGACATTCTCGCTCGCGATCGTGCCGGTCTCGCGATCGGGCGCGACGGCGCCGCTCGCGAGCCTTCCCGGCTGGAGGCCGATCTTGGCGGAAACATCGCTCGCATCGAGCACCACCGCGAGCTGCCAAGGCTTCACGTCGCTCAACGCCGGAACCTGAGCCAGAGCGTCTCCCCAGTCGCGCGCGAAATCGACCTTCTGGATGACGCCGTGCCAACCATGCGACTCGTCATAGCGCACCAGGCCATCCACCAATGCCTTGCGCGCCATCAGCTGCATCGCCGGGTCGAGCGTGGTGCGCACCGACAGCCCGCCTTCCAAGAGCTGCGTGGAGCCGTAACGGTCGGCGAGCTCGCGACGCACCTCCTCGGTGAAGAAGCCGGCCGCGACATTGTTCGGCGACACGCTTCGCAGGTTGAGGCGGATATCCTCCGCCTTCGCCTTCTGTACGTCGTCGCGCGAGGCGAAGCCGTTCTCGGCCATGCGATCGAGCACCCAATTGCGTCGCTCGATCGCCGCGTCATGCCTTTCGAAGGGATTGTAGTTGCTCGGCGCCTTAGGCAGGGCCGCAAGATAAGCCGCCTCGGCGAGCGTCAGCTCGTTGACGGATTTGCCGTAATAGTTCAACGCGGCGGCCGCGACGCCGTAGTTGCCGAAACCGAGATAGATCTGGTTCAGATAGAGTTCGAGGATCTTCTCTTTCGTGTAGGTCGCTTCGATGCGCAGCGCGAGCAGCATCTCCTTGAACTTGCGGTCATAGGTCTGCTCGGACGAAAGTAGGAAATTCTTGGCGACCTGCTGAGTTATGGTGGAAGCGCCCTGCTGGCGGCGCCCCGAGCGGGTGAAGTTGGAGATGATGGCGCGTCCGATTCCCTCCGGATCGATTCCGCTATGGGAGAAGAAATTCTTGTCCTCGGCCGAGAGGAACGCGTTGATCAACAGCTTCGGCACATCCTGGACGGGCAAATAGAGACGCCGCTCCTTGGAGTATTCGGCGATCAAGCTGCCATCTCCCGCGTGCACGCGCGTCGTCACCGGCGGTTCGTAGTCGCGCAGCTGGGTGTAATCGGGCAGATCCTGGGAATAGTGCCAGATCAGGAACGCCGCGGCACCCGCCCCGACGACGAAGACGATCGTCGCCGCCGCGAACAGAAATCCGAAGAATCTGATGATCGATCCCATGAATCCGAACGTCTGGCCACACTGTCTAGCGCGCGAAATTAGACCCGCCGCGCCCTCACGGGACGAAACTCGTGCCGGATGCCGATTGCCCCGACACCGGCAGGCGGCTTCGCAGCCAAAGCGCCCTGCCCGATCTCCGCGACTTCATAGCCTAGCGGCGGCGGAAAATCCGTGGCCCTTCTGCAACAGTGTCGGTTGCAGGTAGGGCTTTTGTGAGGCGAAACCACACCGCCTCGTCGGGAGACGCATGCCTGAGCGGCGAAGGCTCACGCACTCGCCGCCGCTCTCAATTCGCCAGCACTGCCGGAGCAGGACGGGCCGGCATCCGGGCCTCGATAGCCGTCGCGATGGCGCGCGCCGTCTCGTTGCGCCATAGCTGAGAAGCAAGCGAGATGCGGTCGGCCCCGCTTGACAGGTAGCCGAGCTCGATCAGCGCCGAAGGCACGTCCGGGGCGCGCAGCACCATGAAGGCGGCCGAGCGCAGCGGGTTCTTATTCAGACGCACATGCGGCTCGAGCGCCTGGATCAGCCTTTTCGCGAAGGCAATGGAAAGCACCTTGGTCTCGCGCCTCATCAGATCGTCGAGGATCGACACGACCTCTTCATCGGCAGTCCCCGAGTCGAGCCCGGCGAGCTGATCGACCCGGTTCTCCTTCTCGGCGACGCGCGCTGCCTCGGCATCGCTCGCATGGTCAGCCAAGGTGTAGACGGTCGCGCCCTGCACATGCGAGCTGCTGGTCAGCGTGTCGGCGTGGATCGAGACGAATAGCGCCGCGTTTTGCTCGCGCGCCAAGCGCACCCGGTCCGGAAGTGAAACGAAGGTGTCGGCGGTGCGCGTCAGCGCGACGCGCACGCGGCCCCTGCGTTCCAACTCGGCGGCGAGCGTCATGGCGAAATCGAGAGTGAGTGTCTTTTCGACCTCGCCGCTGCCGCCCATGGCGCCCGGGTCGAAGCCGCCATGGCCCGGATCGATGACGACAAGCGGGCGCGCATCCTGCGGCGGCGCAACCGCCCGGGGCGCTTCGGCCTGAGCAGGCGTGGCGCTTGCCGTCGCGGCATGTGAGCCGTCCACCATTTCGCGAAAGGCCTCGCGATCGATCCGTGCAAGCTCGATCGTGAATGTCGTTCCCAAATCCTTGAGCAGCGGTGCGTTTACGGCCGAAGCGACCCGCGCCGGCGCCGCGAGATCGATGACCACCCGCGACCGACCGAAGCCGAACAGGCCAAAGCGAAAGGATTTCACGACACCCATCCCGGTTTCGCCGGTATGGGCGGGCAGTTGGAAATTCACCTCCGGCAGATCGAGCACGAGGCGGTCCGGCTTCTCGAGCGCGAAGGGCGTGGCGCTGAGCGGCTGCGAGGATACGAAGACGAGCCGCGTGCCGGTCGGCGTCTGCTCGAGCTTCGCCGCGACGACCACGGCGCGCGCCGCCACCGTCGGCCCCTGCTCCGTCGCGCCGGCTCGGGCGGGCAGTATCGCGACCGCGACGACCGCGACGAAGGTTCGAATGGGGCCGAGCAGCCGCGACCAACCCCTCGCAGGAGAGCGCCATGTGCTCAAGGACGCCAAAAAGGCTCCGGTCATCAGCGACGGCCTCGATACCGCCAACATCTCGCCTCCGATGTGGCCCACCTAGCCGTAAAGGATTAGCTGGAGGTTCTTCAACAAGGATTAATGCGTGAGAAGCCCGCAACGTGCCTTTCTCGGCGGCCTGTGGCGTCAGCGCCACATAATTCCGGGTCTGGCGCAACTTGCCAAGAGCCCTTACCTGAGTCTAAGCAGGGTTTGGGCTGTCGATTCTCCGACGCCGCCGAGTTCGAGCGAACTCGTGGGCTCGAGGTGATCGCGGCACGACGACGCGAATGGTCCGTCGTCGGCGTGCGCCGATTCTTCCCGGATCGCCAGACCATCGGGGTGCTGGAAGACCGCTCGATCACCTGGCATCCAGGTGACAATTGATGACGAGTCGCTGCCGAAATTGGATGAGCGACCAGGACGATGGCATGATGTCGACGTTGCGTGAAAGGCTTCAACAGAAGGTCGCCTCGGCGATCATTGCCTCATTCACCGCATTTCGACCATCGATTCGACCCCGGTCCGATCGGTTTTCGACGAAAATCTCGCCAAGATCCAAGTGCTTGCTCAAGGGCTTGCCCAAGTGCTTGCCAACGTCGAGGGAACGGCGCGCCGCCGCGCCCTCGTCATGCCTGAATGCTTGCGGAGCTCGTCCAAGGATCGCCTCGCAGCCGTCGCAGCAGACCGACCGATCTATGAAGTTGCGGTCCGACCCTTTCCGACGAGTAGTGACCGGCTACCATGCCCCTTCGCTGCTCGCCGAACCACATCGCGCGCCGGAGAGGTCCGGCCCCCACCAGAGAGACATGCCCAATGGCCAACAAGATGCTCATCGACGCCGCCCACCCGGAAGAGACGCGGGTTGTCGTCGTTCGGGGACAGCGCGTCGAGGAATTCGATTTTGAATCCGCCCAGCGTAAGCCCTTGCGGGGGAATATCTATCTTGCGAAGGTGATGCGGGTCGAGCCGTCGCTGCAAGCAGCCTTCGTCGACTACGGCGGCAACCGCCACGGCTTCCTCGCCTTCAGCGAAATCCACCCGGATTATTATCAGATTCCGGTCGCCGATCGCGAGGCGCTGGTCGCCGAGGAAGCAAGATCCGCGCGCGAATCCGACGATGACGAGCCGGGCCCGCGGCGTAACAGGGGGCGCCGCGCAGCGGCTGCGCGCAACGGCAACGACGCCTCGATCTCGAGCGCCGACGCCGCGCCTGTCGATGAGTCTGCCTCGGAGGAAACCGCGGCGGATAGAAAAGCGGCGCCGGGCGAAGAGGCTCCGTCGACCGATCAAGCATCATCGAGCCAGGAAGCGCCATCGACCGGGGAAGCTGCGTCGAGCCAGGAGACTGCGTCGGGCGAAGCAGCCGCGCCGATCGGGGAAGCTTCTTGGAGCGAGGAAGCTGCTTCGAACGCGGAAGCTTCTTGGAGCGAGCTGGCTCCGTCGCGCGAGGACGCTTCGCTCGACGAACACTCGCCGATTTCTGCGACCGCAGAAAGCGCCGAGTTCTCCGAGGCCGAGAACCTCCCGGCCCCGCAGGATGGGGCAGCGCCACTGTCGCATGCGGAGGACGCGCCGTATGCCGAGGATGCGCTCGCCGCCAATGGCGCCGCCGAGGCGAATGAGCAGGTGATCGAGCAGCTCGGCGCCGGGGATGGGCTCGAGGAAGTGCCCGAGCGCCGCCGTCCGACGAGGCGCAACTACAAGATCCAGGAGGTGATCAAGCGCCGCCAGATCCTGCTCGTCCAGGTCGTCAAGGAAGAGCGCGGCAACAAGGGCGCCGCGCTGACGACCTATCTTTCGCTCGCAGGCCGCTATTCGGTACTGATGCCGAACACCGCGCGAGGCGGCGGCATCTCGCGCAAGATCACCAATGCGCCGGATCGCAAGCGGCTGAAGTCGGTGGCGCAAGAGCTCGATGTGCCGGACGGCATGGGCGTGATCGTGCGCACCGCCGGCGCCGCGCGCACCAAGGCCGAGATCAAGCGCGACTTCGAATATCTGCTGCGGCTATGGGAGAATGTGCGCGAGCTGACGCTGAAATCATCCGCGCCCGCCCTCGTCCACGAGGAAGGATCGCTGATCAAACGCGCCATCCGCGATCTCTACAACAAGGATATCGACGAGGTTCTGGTCGCCGGCGAGGAGGGCTACAAGGAAGCCAAGGACTTCATGCGCATGCTGGCGCCGAGCCATGCCAAGCTGGTCAAGCTCGACAAGGAGACCGAACCGGTCTTCGCCCGCTTCGGCGTCGAACGTCAGCTCGACGCGATGTTCTCCAACCTCGTGACGCTGCGTTCGGGCGGCTATATCGTGATCAACCAGACCGAGGCGCTGGTCGCGATCGACGTCAACTCAGGCCGCGCGACGCGCGAGCACAATATCGAGGACACGGCGCTCAAAACCAATCTCGAGGCCGCCGAGGAGACCTCGCGTCAGCTTCGCCTGCGCGATCTCGCCGGCCTGATCGTCATCGACTTCATCGATATGGACGAGAAGCGCAATAACCGCTCGGTGGAGAAGCGGCTCAAGGATTGCCTCAAGAATGACCGGGCCCGCATCCAGGTGGGAAGCATCTCGCCCTTCGGGCTTCTGGAGATGTCGCGCCAGCGCATCAGGTCGGGAGTCGTGGAAGGCTCCTCGACCCCCTGCCCTCATTGCGCGGGCGCCGGCCGGATCCGCTCGACGCCGTCGGTAGCGCTGCATGTGTTGCGCCATGTCGAGGATGCGCTGGTCAAGAATGCGTCGCGCAACCTGATCGTCAAGACGCGCACCGACATCGCTCTCTACATCCTCAATCAGAAGCGCCGTCATCTGCGCCAGATCGAAGACAGGTTCGGGGTGTCGGTGAATTTCGTCGCCGACGACAAGCATAACGGCGTCGACTTCTTCGCGATCGAGTTCGGAGAACCCGTGGCGCCGCGTTCGGAAGCTTCGAGCCTCGAGGCCGAGGCCCAGCCGCGCCAGCTCGAGGCTCCGTCACGGATCGAGGATGAGGATCGGGCAGACGAGGCGGTCGAGACCGACGCCGCCGAGGCGGGCGAGGAAGGCGAGGCCCGCCCGGGCAGCGACGGCGAGGCGTCCCAGAAGCGCCGCCGCCGCCGCCGCCGCCGACGGGGCGGAGCCGAGCGCGAAACGGAGTTGGCCGCCCCCGCCGTTCCCTTCGCCGAGGCGGATCACGCTCAGGCAGCGGATGATCAAGCCGGCGAGGCCGGTGAGCAGGATGTCGCGGAAGCCCCCGTCAGCTCCGATGCGCTTGGCGCGGAGCAGCCGCGCAAGCGGCGCCGCGGCCGCCGTGGCGGCGGACGCGCCCGCCGCGACGAGGGCGAGATGATTGCGGCGCCCGTTTCGGGATCGCCGATGATCGACACCCCTTCCTATGCCGCCTCCCCTGCCGACGCGGAAAGCGACGACGAGATGCTCGCCATAACGAGGGCGGTTCACGATCTCGACCGCTCGCCGCCCGCCACGCCCGAGCCTTATGATCTGCAACCCTCGGTCGAGGCCGCCCAGCCGCATGCGGGCGTCACCGTCGAAGCGATGCCAGCAGCTCCAGCAGACCTGCCGGCCGAGGTCGCGACTGCGGCATCGCCGCAAGACGCCGACGCTCGCGAGGTTGCCCCCGCGGTCGAGCCTGCCAACCCGGAGCCCGTGCTCACCTCGACCTATGATCCCGCCAAGGCGAAGCGTGCCGGCTGGTGGTCAAAGGCGCGCTCGGCACTGAGCTCGAGGGAGTGAAGCCTGGGCCAAAAGCCCGAGCCTCCCGATCATGACTCGTCTTGGTGATGCGGGCGGCGCGTTGACGGGACCGCCCGCCGTCAATGCAGGATCTGGCTGAGGAACAGCTTGGTGCGCTCATGCTGCGGGTTCGAGAAGAACTCGGCCGGCGCATTCATCTCGACGATCTGCCCCTGATCCATGAAGATCACCCGGTTGGCGACTTGGCGCGCGAAGCCCATTTCATGCGTCACGCACAACATGGTCATGCCTTCTTGGGCGAGCGAAACCATGGTGTCGAGCACCTCCTTGACCATCTCCGGGTCGAGCGCCGAAGTCGGCTCGTCGAACAGCATGATCTTCGGGTTCATGCACAAGGAGCGGGCGATGGCGACGCGCTGCTGCTGGCCGCCCGAGAGCTGGCCCGGATATTTGCTCGCTTGCTCGGGGATCTTGACGCGAGTGAGATATTTCATCGCGATTTCCTCGGCGTCCTTCTTCGGCATCTTGCGTACCCAGATCGGCGCCAGCGTGCAGTTTTCGAGGATGGTCAAATGCGGAAAGAGGTTGAAGTGCTGGAACACCATGCCGACATCGCGGCGCACCTCGTCGATGCGCTTGAGATCGTTGGTCAGCTCGTGCCCGTTGACGACGATCCTGCCCTTCTGGTGCTCCTCGAGCCGGTTGATGCAGCGGATCATCGTCGATTTGCCCGACCCCGAAGGGCCGCAGATCACGACGCGCTCGCCGCGCTTCACATCGAGATTGATGTCGCGCAGCACATGGAAATCGCCAAACCATTTGTTGACGCCTTGCATCAGCACTGCGGATTCGCTTCCGGCGGCGGGTTGCGGAGGCGCGGCGGTCGCGGTCTGGGACATGGCCATGCTGGTGTTCCTTCAACGTTTATGGGCGACGGATAGACGCATCTCGACCGCGCGTGAATAGCGCGACATGCCGAAGCAGCAGATCCAGTAAAACAGGGCGGCGAACAGATATCCGGTCGGCGCGCTCACGGGCGTCGCCCATTTGGCGTCCGAGGTCGCGATCTGGATCGTGCCCAGGAAATCGAACATGCCGATGATGAGCACCAGCGAAGTGTCCTTGAAGCCGCCGATGAAGGTGTTGACGATGCCCGGGATCGTTACGCGAAGCGCCTGCGGCAGGATGATGAGCCGCATGGACTGCCAATAGCCGAGGCCGAGCGAGCTCGCCCCTTCCTGCTGGCCCTTCGGGATCGCCTGCAGGCCGCCGCGCACCACCTCGGCCATATAGGCGGCAGAGAACAGCGCCACGAGGAGCAGCGCCTTGACCATCAGCGTCGGATCGAAGCGCTCTGGCACGAAATAGCCGAGCATCACCTTGGCGACGAACAAGACCGTGATCAGCGGCACGCCGCGCGCGATCTCGATGAACATCGTCGCGGCGAGGCTGACCACCGGCAGCTTCGAGCGCCGTCCGAGCGCCAACAGGATGCCGACCGGCAGCGCCGCGACGATGCCGGCGCTCGAGATGACCAGGGTCACGAGGATGCCGCCCCACAGATCGGAATCGACCTTGGAGAGGCCGATCAAGGGGACGCCGGACAGCAGGCAGAAGGCCGCAATCGGAAAGAACACGAAGAAATAGGCCGCGCCGAGATCGCGGCGAGGCGCGTTGAGCCAAAGCGCCCAGACGAGGCCGACGGCGCCGAGCGCGAAGACGATGTCGACCCGCCAGCGCTGATCGATCGGATAGGAACCATAGACGAAATAGGCGAGGCGCTCATGGATCATCGGCCAGCAGGCCCCGGCCGTTTGGCCTGGCTTCGCGAGGCAAGCCTCGCGGTCGGCTCCGGTCCAGGTCGCGTCGATCAAGGCGAACTGCACCAGGCCCCAGATCATGTAGACGGCGAGCGCGCCGAACGCGACGGTCAGGACGCTGTTGCCGACGCTGTTGAACAGGTGGGCGCGCGCCCAGCCGATCGGTCCCCTGCTGGAGATCGGGGCTGCCTCCGGCTCGATCGGCATCGCCGAAATGTAGCCTTCGAACGAGCGTGCCTCCGAGAGCGGTATCTCAGGCGTGGGAATGCCCGGATCGGTGAGCGGGTCGCGGCCGACAATGCCCCCTGCCAGAACATCGACTTCTGGGGCCGGCTGAGCTCCGGCGGTTTGTGGAATATCTTCGCCGGATGGCCCGGGCTTCGAGCCGGCCGGAGGATCGGTGATCGCCGACATGGCCGCGCCCCCTCTAGCGCTCCACAAGCGCCATGCGGCGATTGTAGATGTTCATGAAGAAGGAGGTGACGAGGCTCAAGGCGAGATAAACCGCCATCGTCATCAGCATGATCTCGATCGCCTTGGATGACTGGTTGAGCGCCGTGCCGGCGAATATCTGCACGAGGTCCGGATAGCCGATGGCGACGGCGAGCGAGGAATTCTTCGTGAGGTTCAGGAACTGGCTGGTGAGCGGCGGGGTGATCACCCGCATGGCTTGCGGGATGACGACGAGGTCGAGCGTCGGCTTGCTGCGCAACCCCAGCGCGTTGGCGGCCTCGACCTGGCCACGCGACACCGCCTGGATGCCGGCCCGCACGATCTCGGCGATGAAGGCAGCCGTGTAGATCACGAGGCCCATGAGCAGCGCCACGAATTCCGGATAGACTTGCAGGCCACCCGCGAAATTGAACCCCTTTTGCACCGGCACGTCGAACTCGATCGGCCGGCCGAGCGCGAGATAGACGATGAGCGGCAGTCCGATGATCGCGGCCAGAGCCACGAGCCCCGTCGGATATTGCTCGCCGGTCTTTTCCTGCCGCCCCCTGGCCCAATGCCGGAAGCCGAAGGCGACGAGGAGCCCGATCACCAAGGCATAGAAGATATTGCCCGAACCCGCTCCGAAGGTCGGCTCGGGAACGGTGAGACCGCGATTCGAGAGGAAGAAGCCCGCTCCGAACGATAGCGCGGCGCGCGGCGGCGGCAGCGGCTTCAGCACTGCGTTGTACCAGAAGATCAGCTGCAGCAGCAAAGGAATGTTGCGGATCACCTCAACATAGACTTGCGCGACCTTGGCGACGATCCAGTTGCTCGACAGGCGTGCAATGCCGATGAAGAAGCCGAGGAGGGTTGCAAGCACGATGCCGATGCCGGAGACCAGCACCGTGTTCAGGAGGCCGACCAGGAAGGCGCGCCCATAGGTCGAGCCTTCCTCGGAGGAGAAGGAGATGAGATGCTGATTGACGTCGAAGCCGCCGGGATGGGTCAGGAAATCGAAGCCGAACACCTGGCCCTTCGCGGCGAGGTTCGACTGGGCATTGCTGATCGCCGAATAGATCAGATAGCCGATGACGATCACCAGCACGCCTTGCCAGAAGATGCCGCGGACCTTCGGATCGTTGACCAGGCTCGCCCGCCCCGGCGCGGCGATCGCGGCAGCGCCCACGTTGGTCTCGCGCATGCTCATCCTTTGCCCCGTCAAGCCTCGGATCGTCGCACGGCCGAGGCGGAGCCGCGCGAGCGCGGCCCCGCCTGACGCTTCAGCGGATCGGCGGGGCGTATTGCAGCCCGCCCTTGGTCCACAGATTGTTCAGGCCGCGCGGCAGCTTGAGCGGCGAGCCGGCGCCGACATTGCGGTCGAAGACCTCGCCGTAATTGCCGACCTGCCTGATGATGTTGACGACCCAGTCATTGGAAATCCCCAAGCCCTCGCCGAACTTGCCTTCGACGCCCAGCATGCGCTTCACCTCCGGGTTCGGCGACTTCATCATCTCGTCGACATTCTTCGAGGTGACGCCGTTCTCTTCCGCGTCGAGCATCGCGAAGTGGACCCAGCGCACGATCGTCGCCCATTGCGAATCGCCCTTGCGCACGGAGGAGGCCAGCGGCTCCTTGGAGATGATCTCCGGCAAGATGATATGCTCGTCGGGAGCCGCGAGCTTGACGCGCTCGGCGGCGAGGCCGGAGGCGTCCGTGGTGAAGGCGTCGCAGCGGCCGGAATCATAGGCCTTGACGGTCTCGTCCGCCCCTTTGAAGGCGACGACCTCGTATTTCATCTTGTTCGAGCGGAAATAGTCGGCGAGATTCAACTCGGTGGTCGTGCCTTGCTGCACGCAGACCGAGGCTCCGTTCAGCTCGAGCGCCGAGTTGATGTTCATCTTTTTGCGGACCATGAAGCCCTGGCCGTCATAGTAGTTGGTCGCCTCGAAATCGAGGCCTTGGCTCGAGTCCCGCGACAAGGTCCAGGTGGTGTTGCGCGCCAACACGTCGACCGCGCCGGATTTGAGCGATTCGAAGCGGCTCGTGGCGTCGAGCGGCACGTATTTGACCTTGGTCGCGTCGCCGAGCACGGCAGCGGCGATCGCCCTGCAATAATCGACGTCGAGGCCGGCCCAATTGCCCTGCGCGTCCGGCAGGGCGAAGCCCGCGAGCCCGACATTCGTACCGCAGATGAGCTGCCCGCGTTGCTTGACCTGATTGAGCGTCTGCGCGTCGGCAGCGCTCGAGGCGAACGCGACGCCAAGGCCGGCCGCCACCAGGGCGAGAAGATGTTTCATAAGTCACACGCCTCCATTTTTCGGTCGGCTCTCCGGAAGTGGCAAGGCGTTGCCCCACGGCCAACCAGTTGCGGCCATCTCATGCACTTTTCGCAACCCGGTCAAGCCCCAAGCGCCGGGCCGGCGGAGAACACAGGACAGATGAAGGCGGGCACAGGACGAATGATCGGGCTCCGTCGTGGCTCCTGCGTCTTCCGTCGTCTGTCGTGCGTGGTCTGTCTCTTGACGACGTGCCGGTGAGCCCCGAACAGTGCGAAGGCAAAGGCAAGGACGATAGAGGAGCAGCCATGACGACGCCTTCCGGCAAGAAGACGGGCGCCTATAAGGCGCGCACCCGCGTGGTGCTCGCGGGGCGAGATCCCGCCGCCCAGCACGGCTTCGTCAACATGCCGCCGTTCCGCGGCTCGACCGTGATCTACCAGACGATGGATGATCTCACGCATCGGCGGGGGCGATATTCCTACGGCACCCGCGGCACGCCGACGACCGAGGCGCTCGAGACCGCCTGGAGCGATATCTCCGGCGCCGCCGGCACGGTGCTCGTGCCATCGGGCCTTGCCGCCTGCGTGCTTGCCCTGATGAGCTGCCTCGAGGCCGGCGATCACCTGCTGGTCACCGATTCCGTCTACCGGCCGACGCGCAATTTCTGCAATACGGTGCTGAAACGCTTCGGCGTCGAGACGACCTATTACGACCCGCTCATCGGCGCCGGCATTACGAAGCTGATGAAGCCTGGCACCAAGGTCGTCTACACCGAGGCGCCGGGCTCGCAGACCTTCGAGATGCAGGATATCCCGGCGCTTGCCGAGGCGGCGCATGCGCGAGGCGCGGCGCTCCTGATGGACAACACCTGGGCGACGCCCTTCTTCTTCCCCCCGCATGAGCGGGGCGTCGACATCGCCATCGAAGCCGGCACCAAATATCTGGGCGGCCATTCCGATCTCCTGCTCGGTCTCGTCTCCGCCGGCAAGGCCTATTGGCCGCGCTTGCGCGAGACCTTCGACGCGATGGCGATCTGCGCCGGCCCCGAGGATGTCTACCTCGCGCTGCGCGGCTTGCGCACCATGCGGCTGAGATTGGGCGAGCAGGAGGGCGCTGCCCTCGACATCGCGCGCTGGCTGGAGCGGCGGCCCGAGGTGAAGAAGGTGCTGCATCCGGCGCTGCCCTCCTTTGAAGGCCACACCATCTGGAAGCGGGATTTCCTTGGCGCTTCAGGGCTGTTCTCGGTGGTCCTTCATCCCGTATCGCAACGAGAAATCGCCGCCATGCTCGATGGCCTGAAGCTCTTCGCCATGGGCTATTCCTGGGGCGGTTTCGAGAGTCTGATCGTGCCCTTCGACTGCAAGGAGTACCGCACCGCGACCCGGTTCGAACCTGGCGGCCCTTGTCTGCGGCTGCAGATCGGCCTCGAGGATGTCGAGGACTTGAAGGCGGATCTCGACGCAGGCTTTGCCAGGATGAAGGTGGCGGCAAAGGCGGCGTGAGCGAGGCAGGCGATGGCCGCTCGAACGCTGCGTCACCCGCAAGCCCGCGCTTGTGCTTCGGCGAGCCAGACCGATGGAGGAGGATGCGATGATGATGGCCGATCAAGCTCGCCGCCGCCTATGCTTCGCCGCCCTCGTCGTCCCTCTTGCGCTGATCGCGCCGCCATCGGCCATGGCGCAGACGATCGTGGCGGCCCCGCTGCAGCCGATCCGCTTGGACGAGCTATGCGTGACCAACGGGACCGTCACGTCGCTGCCCGACGGGCGCATGCAGATCGATACGCCGAGCTCACGCGCCGTCGTCCGCGTCCCCACCGGCCAGAGCGCCGAGATCCGCTTTCGCTATCTCGGGCCGAGCCTCGGTTCGAAGCCGCTCGCCTCGGGCGAGATGCGACGCCAGATCGGCTTGAAGCTCAGGGCGCAGGACACCTGCAATCTGGTCTACGCCACCTGGCATATCGAGCCGGACGCTAAATTCGGCGTCTCGATCAAGCGCAATATCGGCAAGCGGACGCATGAGGAATGTCATGCCGACGGCTATGTGACGATCAAGCCGCGCGCCGGCGTGACCCTGCCGCAGCTGCGGCCAGGTGAAACGCATTCGTTGCGCGCTGATCTCAAAGGCAGCGCGCTCACGCTCACCGCCGACGGCAAGACCGTTTGGGACGGCGATCTCGGCCCAAGGATCATGGAATTCGACGGGCCGGTCGGTCTTCGGACCGATAATGCGCGTTTCGAGTTCGCCTATTTTGCAAGCCGCGCGGAGGCGAGCCCCAACTACGTTCCGCAATGCCGCACGGGCCCGGGGAATTAGTCGAGCCGGCCAGGACCGGCGATGACTGTCAGTAGCGATATCCATACGTAAGCATTCGGTGAGGGCCGCGGGAAGGGCCGGTTGATTGGCGGGGACGGAAGTCAGGCTGCGGCGGGCAGCTTGGCGCGGTTCCAGTTCCAGGGCAGGAGCTGGTGGAGGTCGCGGACCTTGTGGTCGGCGATGCGGGCCAGCACCTCGGCGAGCCAGGCTTGCGGATCGACATCGTTGAGCTTGGTCGTGCCGATCAGCGTATACATGACGGC
>JBIOEJ010000073.1:0-29016 GCA_044445965.1 Hyphomicrobiales bacterium | reverse complement strand
CCCGCCGCGCCGGGAGAGCATCTCGCGACGCCCTTCGATCAGCGTCTGCCCGGCAACGATGTCGACATCTTCGCCATGGGCCAGCTCGAGAGGAAGAAGAAATACAACGAGTATGTGACGAGGGGCGGCGATTTGCAGGGACCTTACGGGCACATCATCCAAGTAGACCAAAGTCCCGAGGCCTATGTGAACAAGAAGTGATGGTTTCCCAATGAAATTCGGACATCTCATCGCTTTCTCGATCGTCGTCTCGGCCCTTGCCGGCTGCTCGGCGGGTCCGCCTTTCGACGATCCCTTCGAGTCCAATACCCAACGCATCAATGCCATCACGCTCAGCGCCGGGAACGCCCATGAGGCCAATGCCGCCATCCAGGTGATCGATCCCTGGCCGCGCTATGTCTACGATACGCGCATCCCGGGCGATGGCCAGCGCCTGACCGACGCCGTCGATCGCTACGAGGATGTCGGCAAGCTGTCCAAGGCGCCGAGGCCGATCGCTCCAATCTATAGCGGCACAGTGGGAATTTCGGCCGGCAATGGTGCCGGCGGCCAATGATCCGGCCTCGAGCGCGACCTCGCCCCGAGAGCAGAATGCCAAGATTTCAGGTCGCAGGTCCGGGAAGCGGACCGCGGAAGCCCGTAGTTCGGGCTCGGAAGCGCTGCCTCGTCGCCGCAAGCGTGTTGGCCTTGGCCGTCGCCGGTTGCCAGACTTCCGACCAAGGTCAAGTGCCGGCGGCGGCTCAGGTGCCGGAAACCGCGATTCCTGCCGCGACTCCGCCGGCGGAGCAGCCAGCCGCGGTGAAGTATTTCGCCTCGGACGAACCTCTCCGCCTCGGCATCGAGCATTTCCAGCAAGGCAATTACGGGTTGGCCGAGCGGTATTTCCGCGACGGAGTCGAAAGAGCTCCGCGTGACGCGACGGCCTGGATCGGTCTCGCCGCGAGCTACGACCGCCTAGGGCGATTCGCTCTCGCCGATCGGGCTTACCGCTCGGCCATCAAGCTTACGGGCGAGACGACCCAGATCCTCAATAATGAAGGCTATTCGTACATGTTGCGCGGCGACCTCGCCAAGGCCCGGGCCAAGTTCTCGAGCGCTTATCGGCGCGAGCCGGACAATCCCACCATCGCCAATAACCTGCATCTTCTCGACGCCAGCTCCAAATACATCGAGCGTCCCCCCGAATAGGGCGCGCCGAACTTGCTCATTCGATGCAGTCGAGGGGCGCGCGGGGCTCTCTTTGCGGCTGCTCGATGCGCCTCATATGCGCCGGGCGATACCGTGTTCCCCGAAGCAGGCCTGGCGATGCGGCCGATTCTTGATCCCGCGGCAATACATCTCCCACTCGGCCTTCGTCTTCGGCGCGGCCGCGAGCTTGTCGCCGCTGCTCGATTGCGCCGACGGCGGATTTGACCGAGCACCGACAAGTCCATTCGCGGAAACGGGAATAGCTGCGAGTATAGCCAGCGAGGCGATCATCGGCAGGACTATGCGAAGCTTCATCGTTCGACTCCTTCTATCGTATCGGCGAGACGCCCATCGATGGTCGGTCGGCCTGCGTCTCGAAAGCGCCGACCGCGGAGGATGAATGGCGGGCAAGCCTGGCGCGCCCCCTTCCCTAGAGTCTCAACCCAGAGACGCAGACATAGATCACGAGCAGGATCGCCGTGACGACGGCGGCGCTAACCCATTCCATAACTGCGCTCCGAATTCGTGGTGGGCGGTGACGGGCTCGAACCGCCGACCCTCTGGGTGTAAACCAGATGCTCTACCAACTGAGCTAACCGCCCCGAATGCGCCTTTTAGGGCGCGGCGGGGCATCGCGCAATCGAGACCGCCGACCCAAGACAGGCCGGGTCGGGAGCCTGACGAAAAAGGCCCGCGCCTTAAGAGGCACGGGCCTTTCCGCTATCCTCGACAGAGGCCGCCTCAATGGGCGACGACACCGCCCGGATGATCTTCCTCAGGCACGGCGACTTGTTGCGCCATGTCGGATTCCTTCCATTTGATGGGGGAAGGCACACGCAGCAGCGCATGCCTTACCACCTCGTCCATGCGCGAAACCGGCACGATGTCGAGGCCCGATTTGACGTTCGCCGGGATCTCGGCGAGGTCCTTGCTGTTCTCCTCGGGTATCAGCACCTTCTTCACGCCGCCGCGCAGCGCCGCCAGCAGCTTCTCCTTCAAGCCGCCGATCGGCAGCACGCGTCCACGCAAGGTAATCTCGCCCGTCATGGCGATGTCGTGCCTGACCGGGATGCCGGTCATCACCGAAACGATGGCGCTCGCCATGGCGATGCCGGCCGACGGCCCGTCCTTCGGCGTCGCCGCCTCGGGGACGTGCACGTGGATATCGCGCTTGTCGAAGAGCGGCGGCTCGATGCCGAAATCGATGGCGCGCGAGCGGACATAGGATGCCGCCGCCGAGATCGATTCCTTCATCACGTCCTTGAGGTTGCCGGTGACCGTCATCTTGCCCTTGCCGGGCATCATGACGCCTTCGATCGTCAGAAGCTCGCCGCCGACCTCGGTCCAGGCAAGACCGGTGACGACGCCGACCTGATCCTCGGTATCCGTCTCGCCATAGCGGTATTTCGGGGCGCCGAGATAGTCCTCGACGACCTTGGGCGTCACAGTGATGGTCTTGGCCTTGCCGAGCAGGATGTCCTTCACTGCCTTGCGCACGAGGTTCGACAATTCGCGCTCCAGGTTGCGCACGCCGGCCTCGCGCGTATAGCGCCGGATCAGGAACTTCAGGCCCTCCTCGTCGACCGTCCACTCCTTGCCCTGCAGGCCATGCTTGCGCATGGCGTTCGGGATCAGATGCCGGCGGGCGATCTCGGCCTTCTCGTCCTCGGTGTAGCCGGCCAGGCGGATGACCTCCATCCGATCGAGCAAGGCCGGCGGGATGTTGAGCGTGTTGGCGGTCGTGATGAACATCACGTTCGACAGATCGTAGTCGACCTCGAGATAGTGATCGTTGAAGGTCGAGTTCTGCTCGGGGTCCAGCACCTCCAGCAAGGCGGAAGACGGGTCGCCGCGGAAATCCATGCCCATCTTGTCGACCTCGTCGAGCAGGATGAGCGGATTGACGGTCTTCGCCTTGCGCATCGACTGGATGATCTTGCCGGGCATCGAGCCGATATAGGTGCGCCGGTGGCCGCGGATCTCGGCCTCGTCGCGCACGCCGCCGAGCGACATGCGCATGAACTCGCGCCCGGTCGCCTTGGCGATCGACTTGCCGAGCGAGGTCTTGCCCACGCCGGGCGGCCCGACGAAGCACAGGATCGGCCCGGTCAGCTTGTTCATGCGCTGCTGCACGGCGAGATATTCGAGCATCCGGTCCTTGACCTTGTCGAGGCCGTAATGATCGGCGTCCAGCGTCTCCTGGGCCGCCTTCAGATCGCGCTTTATCTTCGATCGGCGGCCCCACGGGATGGAGAGCAGCCAGTCGAGATAATTGCGCACCACCGTCGATTCGGCCGACATCGGCGACATCTGCCTGAGCTTCTTCAGCTCGTGCAGCGCCTTGGCGCGGGCCTCCTTGGTGAACTTCGTCTTGCGGATCTTCTCCTCGAGCTCGCCGAGCTCGTCCTTGCCTTCCTCGTCGCCGAGCTCCTTCTGGATCGCCTTCATCTGCTCGTTGAGGTAGTATTCGCGCTGCGTCTTCTCCATCTGGCGCTTGACGCGGGTGCGGATGCGCTTCTCGACCTGCAGCACCGAGACTTCGCTCTCCATGAGGCTCAGCACCTTCTCGAGGCGCTTGGAGACGGACAGGATCTCGAGCGCGGCCTGCTTGTCGGCGACCTTGACGGCGAGATTGGAGGCGACCGTATCGGCGAGCTTCGAGTAATCCTCGATCTGCCCGATATTCTGAACGACCTCGGGCGAGACCTTCTTGTTCAGCTTGGAATAGCTCTCGAAATCGCCGGCGACCGAACGCGCCAGCGCCTCGGCCTCGACCTTGTTGCCGATCTCCTCGGTGAGGACCTCGGCGCGCGCCTCGTAGAACTCGTCCGTCTTGGTGTATTCGGAAATCTTGGCGCGCGTCAGCCCCTCGACCAGCACCTTGACCGTGCCGTCGGGCAATTTGAGGAGCTGCAGCACCGTCGCCAGCACGCCCGTCGCGTAGATCGCGTCGGTCGCGGGATCCTCGGCGGCGGCATCGATTTGCGTCGCGAGCAGGATGAAACGGTCGTTCTTGACCACCTCCTCGAGCGCGCGGATCGACTTCTCGCGGCCGACGAATAGCGGCACGATCATATGCGGAAAGACGACGATGTCCCGTAGCGGCAGAACGGGAAACTCGTGGCTTTCGCCGGCAATCGGGAGGGGGCGGCTTTTCGGATCGCTCATATCGATATCCCTAATCTCTCAGCCTTCCCGGTGCGATCGTCCCTCCCGACACCCCCAAAATAGGCGGATGCCGGTCGCGAATCGCTCGCAACGGTGAGGCTAGAATGGCGGCGGGCGGCGGTAAACATCGCAAGCTCGAGCCCATTCGCCCGAGAGGCAGATGGGATGCGCGGGACCATGTTTCAACGCCGCGGCGTTGCAAATTTATCACGCCCGGCGAGGCCTTAGGCCGACATGCCACCGGCTTCCTTCTCGCGGTCGGCATGGATGTAGAGCGGGCGCACCTTGCCCTCGACCACCTCGGAGCCGATCACCACCTGCTCAACCGAATCGAAGCCCGGCAGGTCGTACATGGTGTCGAGCAGGATGCTCTCCATGATCGACCGCAGGCCGCGCGCCCCGGTCTTGCGTTGAATCGCCTTCCTGGCGATCATGTTCAAGGCCTCGTCCTGGAAGGTGAGCTCCACCGTCTCCATCTCGAACAGGCGCTGATACTGCTTGACGAGCGCGTTCTTCGGCTCGGTGAGAATGCGCTTCAAGGCGTCCTCGTCGAGATCCTCGAGCGTCGCGATCACCGGAAGGCGGCCGACGAATTCCGGGATCAGCCCGAATTTCAGGAGATCCTCGGGCTCGACCAGGCGCAGCACCTCGCCCGTGCGCCGGTCCTCCGGCGATTGCACCTTGGCGCCGAAGCCGATCGAGGTTCCGCGGCCGCGCGCCGAGATGATTCTCTCCAGGCCCGCGAAGGCGCCCCCGCAGATGAACAAGATGTTGGTCGTATCGACCTGCAGGAACTCCTGCTGCGGGTGCTTGCGCCCGCCTTGGGGAGGCACGGAGGCGACGGTGCCTTCCATGATCTTCAAGAGCGCCTGCTGCACCCCTTCGCCCGACACGTCGCGGGTGATCGAGGGGTTGTCGGATTTCCGGGAAATCTTGTCGATCTCGTCGATGTAAACGATGCCGCGCTGGGCCCGCTCGACATTGTAGTCGGAGGCTTGCAAGAGCTTCAGGATGATGTTTTCGACATCCTCTCCGACATACCCCGCCTCGGTCAGTGTCGTAGCGTCGGCCATGGTGAAGGGCACGTCGAGGATGCGCGCCAAGGTCTGAGCCAGCAAGGTCTTGCCCGAGCCGGTCGGGCCGACCAACAGGATGTTCGACTTCGCAAGCTCGACATCGGCATGCTTGGTCGCGTGGTTCAGGCGCTTATAGTGGTTGTGGACCGCGACCGAGAGGACCTTCTTGGCGTAATCCTGGCCGATGACGTAATCGTCGAGAACCTTGCGGATTTCCTTCGGCGTCGGCACGCCGTCGCGCGTCTTGACCAGCGAGGACTTCGATTCCTCGCGGATGATGTCCATGCACAGCTCGACGCACTCGTCGCAGATGAACACCGTCGGGCCGGCGATGAGCTTGCGCACTTCATGCTGGCTCTTGCCGCAGAAGGAGCAATACAGGGTACTTTTCGAATCCCCGCCACTGGACTTGTTCATCGCAGCCCTCCGTTCAGTCGTCCCGCGCGGCAGAAACGCACCGGCCTAAACTCTCGCAGCATAAGCGCTTTAGCCCTAACGAAATCTAACCCGCCGATCCCGGCGGCCTTCCCATATCGCCTCCACCCCCTCCTTCCGGCTTGATGCAACCACGCATCGCACCCGCGATCAACAGCAGGTTCGTCGCTGCCCACTTCTATCCGCGACCCTCACTTCTGGCCGCCGGCCGGCGAACCGTCCTCGGGCCGCTTCTCCAGGACCTGGTCGACGATGCCGAATTCCTTCGCGGCGTCCGCCGTCATGAAATTATCGCGCTCGAGAGCGTCCTCGATCGTCTTCAGGTCGCGGCCAGTGTGCTTCATGTAGATCTCGTTGAGGCGGCGGCGAACCGACTCGATCTCGCGCGCGTGTATCAGGATGTCGCTCGTCTGCCCCTGGAAGCCGCCCGAGGGCTGGTGCACCATGATACGCGCATTGGGGAGTGCAAAACGCATGCCGGCCTCCCCGGCAGTGAGCAGAAGCGAGCCCATCGAGGCGGCTTGGCCGACGCAGAGCGTCGAAACGGGCGCGCGGATGAACTGCATCGTGTCATAAATGGACAGGCCGGAGGTGACGACGCCGCCCGGCGAGTTGATATAGAACGAAATCTCCTTCTTCGGATTTTCCGCTTCCAGGAACAGCAGCTGCGCCACGACGAGCGAAGCCGTGTAGTCCTCGACCGGGCCGGTGAGGAAGATGATCCGCTCCCGTAACAGGCGCGAATAGATGTCGAAGGCCCGCTCGCCGCGGTTCGATTGCTCGACCACCATGGGCACGAGCGCGTTGTCGTAGACTTCGAATGGGTCTCTCATTTCATCCCTCTGGCGCATGATCCCAAAAAGTTGCGGACTTTTTAGAAAAGATCATGCGTAAAAATCGAAACTCAGGACGCCGCAGCATCGGCTTGCGGCTCTTCCTCCTCGGCATCGGCGAGCAATTCCTCGCGCGATACCGTGCGTTCCTCGACCTTCGCCCGGCCCAGGAGATGGTCGACGGTCTTCTCCTCGAAGATCGGCGCCCTCAGCTCGGCGAGCGCCTGCGGATTCTTCTTGTAGAAGTCCCAGACCTCCCGCTCCTGCCCCGGATACTGCCGGGCGCGAGCGACGAGCGCTTGTGACATTTCCTCGTCGCTCACAGTGATATTGGCCCTCTGCCCGATATCCGCAAGCACCAGGCCGAGCCGCACGCGGCGCTCGGCGATCTTGCGGTAGTCGGCTCGCGCCGCCTCCTCCGTGGTGCCGTCATCGACGAAGCTCTTGCCGGACGACTGCATTTCCGTCTCGACCTGGCCCCAGATATTGCGGAATTCCTGATCCAGCATGGTGGGAGGCAGATCGAACGTGAATTTCTCGGAGAGGGCATCGAGCAGCTTGCGCTTCAGCTTCAGGCGGGAGGCGCCCGCGAAATCGCGCTCGATCGAGGCCTTGACCGAGGCCTTCAGCGCCTCGAGGGTCTCCATGTTGAAGGCCTTGGCGAGCTCCTCGTCGATCTTGACGGGATCGGGGTGCGCGACTTCCTTCGCCTTGACGTCGAAGCTCGCGGTCTTGCCGGCGAGCTCGGCGCGCAAATAGGCGATCGGGAAGGTTCCCTCGACCTTGCGTTCCTCGCCGGCCGTGACGCCGGCCAGTCCTTCCTCGAAGCCCGGAATGAAGGAATGCTGGCCGAGCACGACCTTGATGTCTTGGGCAGCGCCGCCTTCGAAGGCCGCTCCGTCGATGGTGCCGGTGAAATCGACGGTCACCTGGTCGCCGGTCTCGGCCTTGTGGCCGGGCTCGGCGGGGGTGAAGGTGCGATTCTGCTCGGCCAGACGCTGCACGGCCTGATCGAGGATGGCGTCATCGACCGGCGCCACCTCGCGCACCAGCGAAATCTCGGAAAGATCGACGGTCGGAATTTCCGGCAGCACCTCGACATCGACGGAGAAATCGAGATCGGCCTTGCCATCGGCCATGGCGTCGACGAGCGCCTTGTCCTCGGGGAACTTCACCCTGGGTTCCTGGGCGAGCTTGATATGGTGGTCGTCGACGATCTTGCGGGAAGCCTCGTTCACCGTATCCTGGATCACGTCGCCCATGACGGAACGGCCATAGAGGCGGCGCAGATGCGAGATCGGCGCCTTGCCGGGCCTGAAGCCCTTGAGCTGCACCTTGGTGCGCAGTTCGTCGAGCTGGGCGTTGACCTTGTCGGCGACGCCGGCGAGCGGAAACACCACCCGAAACGAGCGCTGCAAACCTTGCGAGAAGACTTCCGTGACTTGCATCATGACTCTATTCGCTAGCTGCGGCCGCTCCGCCAGCGACGCGGCGAAAGCGGCTCGTCCATTGTCGATCCAGCTTTTCCTCACACCGCCGAAGCAAGCTTCGCCGCCTGGAAACTGGTGCGGGCGGAGGGACTCGAACCCCCATGACTTGCGCCACCGGAACCTAAATCCGGCGCGTCTACCAATTCCGCCACGCCCGCCGGCAAGCGCGGCGGCACAGGGTCGCCGCAGGGTGGGGCTCTATAGCATGCGTTTGCGGGGGCGCCAGCCTTAATTTCGCGAGCCGATCAAATCGGCCGAAGGCTTCCTATCCGACCGCATCGATCCTTCCCCGAGGCCAAGGGAAACGGCGGCCGGGAAGCACCGGCGATCCGCGGTCAGACGAAGCTCTCCTTGGTGAGCCCGATTACCACCGCAATGAGGAAGGCCATGGCTCCGGTGATGACATGCGCCCCCATCGGGCTGCCATGCCCCAAAAGGAACTGATGAAGCGCGAACAGGAATATGGCGGCGAAGCAGAGTTTCAAGATGATCATGGCGCGCTCCCGAAGCGGAGCCAGCCCGTGCCGTTTTGGCACGTGGCGGGGCCCGCCACCGGACGCGGCGCAATCGCTGGGCCAAGGCCCGCGCGCCCGCTGTCTTACCTCTCCCCTTGCGGGGGAGATCAAGTCCAGGGGTTTGGGCGACCTCTCCCACAAGGCCCACGAAGGGGAGAGGTGAAGACCCCTTGCAACGCAGGCAGGGCCGCGCTTCAAGGCTCGCCATGAGCTCCAACCGGTCCGCCCCGTGGTTGTCGCCGCCGCGACGTCACTTCGTGCTCGGCCTTTGCGTCGCGGCGGCGCTCATTCGCCGGGATGCCCGGGCGCAGACGAGCGTCGCCCCCCCTCTGCGCTCGCTGACCGCGGCCGCTGCGAGCTGGGCACTGCGCCCGCCACCCGCCGCCCCGACGCCGGTCCTGAGCTATGATGGATCGGTCCCAGGCCCCTTCATCCAGGCGCGTCAAGGCGAGGAGATCGCGCTCGACCTCGCCAACAGCCTCGGTGCGCCGACCTCGTTCCATATCGCCGGCATGCGCCTGCCGAATGGGCTCGACGGCGTGCCGTCGCTCGCGGGCAAGGCCATCGCACCGTCCGAGCGGGCGACCTTACACATCCCGGCGCGCGATGCGGGTTTCTTCACCTTCGGTCCCGCCGACCCCGTCAGCGCGGCGGAGCAGAGCGCGCGCGGCCTCGGCGGGGTGCTGATCGTCGCCGACCCGAAGGACCCGGAGGTCGAGGCCGATATCGTGCTCGTGCTCAAGGATTGGCGGGTCGATCCATCGGGCGCGATGGAGGAGAGCTTTGCCGATCGAGGCCAGCGCTTGGGGCAAGGGCGCCTCGGCAATATCTTCACCGTCGGCGGGCTCGGCGAAAAGCGCCTGCTCGCGCTCTCGCCCGGCGGGCGCTTTCGCCTGCGCATCGCCAATTGCTGCAATGCCCGCATCCTGCCGTTGAAATTCGATGGGCTGCATCCGACCCTGATCGGCGTCTCGGGCCAGCAATCGGCGGCCTTCACGCCGCTGCACGGCGAGATGCTGCTGGTTCCGGGTGGCCGCTTCGACCTCGTCTGCGACATTCCCTCGGATGCGCGCCCGCCGGCCGAGCCTCAGCTGCGCGCCATGATCGGAGACGGAATTCCGCTGCTCGGCGTCGCCTTGGCGCCGGCGGACGGGAAGCCGGCCGACCTGCCGCCGGTCGCCTGGCTCTCGGATAACGGGCTGCCTGAATTCATCGATCTGCGGCACGCGACGCGCATCGATTGCCAGATCGCCAGAACCGTCGATCCCGCGAATGCCCATGCGGTTGCGGCCGCCTCCCCTTCGCGATTATGGGCCATCAACGGGCGGAGCGGCGATCTTTCGGCGCCGCCGCTGTTCGCGGTCAAGCGCGGCACGCCGGTCGTCATCGCCGCGACCAACAGAGCCGATGTGCCCATCGTGATGAAGCTCAACGGGCATGTGGCAAGGCTCCTGCATCCGAAGGACGATGGCTGGGTGCCCTATTGGGTCGATGTGGTGCTGGTCGCACCGAACACCACGGAGCGCCTCGCCTTCGTCGCCGACAACCCGGGCCGCTGGCTCTTCGGCGGGCGCATCCTCGAGCACCTCGCAGGCGGGCAGTTCGGCTGGTTCGAGGTGGCGTGAGGCCGCCGCTAGTGTGGTGAATTTGAAGTTCCTATCACATGGATGGCACGCGCGCGGTAGGAACTTAAAATTCGAAAACCACACTAGAAACAGTAACTTGCCAGTGCAGCTTTGAATCCGAAATTCGCCGCGTGCCTTGCCCCAATGTGATGCGAATTTCGGATTCGCTGCACTGGTCGGCACGGAGGTTGCCTCCTATCTTGAGAGACAACCGTCGGAGCGAAACGATGCTCGTGCTTGCACCCGCCGTAAGAGACTTTCGTGCCCTTGCCTTTCTCGCGCACGCCGCTTTCGCCCTCGCCGTCCTCGCCATGCCCTCGCTCGCCCGCGCCGAGAAACCCGACCCCTGCCCGCCGCTGACCTCGTCGGCGGAGCCGCGCATCATGCCGGCGGCGCTCGCGCCGAACGAGGTCGGCCTCACCTTCGTCGGCCATGCGACCTTCCTGATCGAGACGCCGGGCGGGGTGAGGATCGCCACCGACTACAACGACTATATCCGCCCGGCCGTCGTCCCCGATGTCGCGACCATGAACAAGGCGCACCCTTCCCATTATTCGAACCATCCGGATCCCGGCATCAAGCTGATCCTGCGCGGCTGGAACCCCGCCGGCGGACCGATCCATTACGACGAGACCTTCGGCGATGTGCGCATCCGCAATGTGCAGACCAATATCCGCAATTGGGGCGGCGGTACCGAATATGACGGCAACTCGATCTTCGTTTTCGAGAGCGCCGGGCTGTGCATCGCCCATCTCGGGCATCTGCACCATGAGCTGACGCCCGAGCATCTCGCAAAGCTCGGCCGCATCGACGTGGTGCTGGCGCCGGTCGACGGCAGCTATACGCTCGATACGCCAGGCATGATGAACGTGCTGAAATCGATCGGCGCCCCGCTGATCATCCCGATGCACATCTTCTCGGATGCGACGCTCGAACGCTTCCTGGCGCTGGCGCGCGAGAGCTATCCGGTCGAGTTCAGCTCATCGGCGCATATCGTCTTGTCGCGCGAGACGCTGCCCTCATCGCCGAAGATCCTGGTGCTGCCGGGGAGGTAGTGGAGGACGGAGGACAGAGGACAGAGGAGCCCCGACGGAGCCGGTTCATCTGTTGCTCCGTCGTCCGTCCTTCGTCGTCATCACCAAGTGACCTCGACATGCCCCTTGAAGGCATTGTCCGAGGCGCGGCGGCCGGTCTGCCCCGAATAAGAGAGGCCGACCGTGACCATGGAGGAGACGGCGTAGTCGAGCGTCGTCTCCGAGACGAGGGCGTCGCGGTCGATCGGCACGCCGGCGACCGTGAAGCTGCCGAAGGAGCCGGCGAAGCTCTGCGTCACCGAGGGGCGCACGTCGCCAAAGGCATGGCGCCAGCCGATGAGCGTGCGCAAGGTGAAGCCTGGCAGGCTCGCCAGCGTGTATTCCGAGCGCAAGCCGAGCGTCGTCGTGCCGAGATCGTAGCCGCGCGCCGCACCGACGAGCCCAGCCGGCGTCAGTGCCGTCTCGGCATAGCGGTCCTGGGCGATATGGATGACGGCTCCCTGCAGGAAGGGCTCATAGTTCACGCTCAGGCTCTGAAGGCCCGGCACATAGGACCATAGCGTCCCGTGGAAAGGCAGGCGGTAGCCAGCCTCCGCGAAGGCCTGCTCCGCGGAGCCGCCATAGCTCGAGCTCGCCACGTCGTTGAAGAACGGGAAGGCGATGGTGCGGCTCGTATGGGTGTCGGTGGTCGCCGCGATGGCTCCTGCCTTGAGGTCGATGGCCCCGAAGCTCGCCCCGCCATAGAGCGCTCCGAAGATCGACTGGTAGTCGCCGCTCGAGAGGCGATTGGCGACCTTCAGGCTGTCATCCGTATAGCCGCCCGCGAGGCCGAGCCGGAAGGTGCCGCCCAAGGCGTGCTCCGCCGCATCGGCACCGATGATGAAGCCACCGGTGTCGCGGGTGAGCTTTGCGGCATTATGGTCGCTGCCCGTGCGGCCCCAATCGCCGAAGCCCTGGCCCCAGAGGCCATAGAGGCGCGGCCGATACATCTGCACATCGACGGGCGCAAGCGCAGGCCCCTTGCCGGAAGGCAGGTCCGCCGCATAGGCGCCCGTCATGGTCGAGGCGACGCCGAGCCAGGAGGTGTCGAGCGGACGCTGGCTCAAGCGGTCGAGGATGGCTTCGCGCGGCAGGCGCTGATCCTCGAAGGCCGCGGTCACCGCGCTCGCATGGATCTCTCCCGAGAGCGCGTCGAAAGCCTGCTGCGCGCCGGCGACGGTCTGGCCGACGACGGCGTTGAAGATCGGGTTGCCCAAGCCTAGCGTCTGAATGGCGGCAGCCGTCGCGAACTCGTTGGGGGTCAGGGCGACCGATTGCAAGCTTGCGGTCTGGCTGAAACCGAAGAAGACGTCGTTCGCGTCATAGCTCAAAGCGGGCGTCAGGAAGGCGAAGGATGTGATATTGGAGCTGACGGACAATTGCGCGAAGGTTCCCGACACCCCGCCATTCGCCGTCAGGATGGTGTAGCGGTCGGCGGGTGTATAGAGACCATTCGCGGCGAGAACCTGCACCGTGCCGCCCGTCAAGGTCGCCGTGCCGGCGGCGATGATCTTGTCGCCCTGGCCGGCAGCGTTGACCTCGGCCTGGTAGGTGGAGCCGGGGCCGAAGGCCACATTGCCCGAAACGTTCAAGGTGCCGATCGAGTTGCCCGGAGCGACCGTGCTGCCGCTATTGGCAATGATCCCGCCGACCGTGCCGTTGCCCTTGAGCGTGCCACCATTGTTGATGGAGACTGTCGAGACGACCGAGCCGGTCACGTCGAGGATTCCGCCATTGATGGCGGTCGGCCCCGTATAGGTCGAGGCGCCGGTCAGGAAGAACGTCCCAGCCCCGATCTTCGTCAATCCGCCCGATCCAGAGATCACGCCCGAGAAGGTCGTGCTCGTGCCATCATTGCCGGTGGTGAGGGTCGCGGAACCCAAGGTGACCTTGCCGGCGCCCGAGAGCGAGCCGATCGTCTCGTTGAAGCCGCTAAGATCGAGGGTCGCGCCACCCATGACCGTGAAGGCGCTCGCATTGGGGAAGGCGCCAGCGCCTCCTGCCTGAAGCGTGCCCGCGCTGACGAAGGTCGCACCCGAATAGCTGTTCGTTCCAGAAAGCGTCAGCACGCCGGTGCCGAGCTGCGTCAGGCCGCCCGTGCCGCTGACATTGCCGGGGAAGGTGACGGCGTCGCTGTGGTCGAAGGCGAGCGTGCCGTTATCGACGACGTTGCCGATGATGCTGCCCGTCGTGCCGCCATTGCCGATCTGCAGCGTGCCGGCCGAGATGGTGGTGCCGCCCGTATAGCTGTCGGTGCCGGTCAGGATGAGCGTGCCGGCGCCGAGCTTCGTCAGGCTGCCGGGGGAGATCAGGATGAGCTCACTCGGCGCGGCCACGCCGCCCACGGGCACGAGGACAAAGTCCGAGATGGCGCCCGACAAGGTGAGCGAGAAGCCGTTCGTGTCGAAATTGCCGTTGCCGTTGAGCGAGATGGCGTTTCCGACGTTGAAGCCATTGCCTTCCGCCTGCAGGGTCGTGTCCGCCCGCATGGCCAACGGGCCGGTGCCGAGCGCCTGGCTGTTGCCGACGCCGATGGTGCCGAAATCGAGGAAGGTGCCGCCCGAATAGGTGTTGGCGCCGGTGAGGATCAAGGTACCCGTGCCGATCTTGGCGAGGCTGCCACCGAAGACGCTACTGGCCGCCGGAATCCGGCCGACGGGCGCGGCGTCCGAGATCACGCCCGACAAAGTATCGGTGAAGCCCTGGGTATCGATTGTGGGGTCGATAAAGCCGAATACGATATTGTTCGGAACATTGAGCCCACCCGCCACGAATTGCAGCGTCGTGTTGAAGTTCATAGTCAATGTGCCGGTGCCGAGCGCCTGGCCGCTGCCGACGCCCAGCATGCCCTGTCCCAGCAAGGTGCCGCCCGAATAGGTGTTGGCGCCGGTGAGGATCAGGGTGCCGGTTCCGGTCTTGATGAGGCTGCCAGGCGCGGTCAGGGTGCCGTCCGAAATCACGCCGGACAAGGTGTCGGTGAAGCCCTGGGTATCGATCGTCGCGCTGGTGGAAAAGAGGGCGCAGCCATGCGGTGCCGATCCCAAGAGCCCGGTGATGCATGTTCCGCCGAATACGATATTGTTCGGAACATTGAGCCCACCCGCCTCGAACTGCAGCGCCGTACCATTGGCCATCGTCAACGTGCCGGTGCCGAGCGCGCTGCTGTTGCCGATGCCAAGCCTGCCGCTGTCGAAGAGGGTGCCACCCGAATAGCTGTTCGCGCCTGACAGAACGACCGTTCCGCCGCCCGTGTTGAATATCCTCAGGAAGCCGGCCGGCGTCCCACTGCCATCGCCGATAGTCCCCGAGAGGGTGAAGATATGCCCGTTCGCGTCGATCAGGGCGCCGTTCGATGTGATCTCGGTCGCGTTGGCGATGGTGAAATTGCCGCCGGCCCGCAAGACGCCGCCGTCGATGGTCAGCAAGCCGGTGCCGATCGCCGAAGAGGTTATGGCGCCCGGCACCCCGACCGTGTCCGAGCCCACCGTCAGGAAACCCGCGACCGTCGTGCCGCCCGAATAAGTGTTCGGTCCCACGAGCAGCAAGGTTCCGCCGTTGGCGACGGTGACGCCTTGGCCACCAGGAACTGCACCGCCGGAAATGACCAGGTTCTCGATCGTCACGCCGTTCTGCCGCACATTGATCGGCTGGAAACCGTTGCCGTTGATCGTAACCTGGCTGCCCGGAAAGCCCGGCTGGGTCGAGCCGTCGATCGTGACGCCTGCGGCGAGGTTGGGCAGCGCCGATAGAAGCGTAATCGTCGCGCTGCCCCCCGAAATGTTGAAGTCGATCGTATCTCCAACGCTCGAACTCAGGATCGCCTGTCTCAGAGATCCGGCACCACTGTCGTTGGTGTTGGTGACGGTGAGAATCGCCGCTTCGAGCGGCGACGTCATCGACAGGCCCGCGATCACGGTCGAGGAGAGCAGCGTCAGACGGATGGCCGAGGATCTGGCGGAACGATGCCGCATCCGATATGGCGCGGAAGCCAAGCTCGACATCTGAACCTCTCTGCCCCGAGCGGCTAAGCGAGGCCGACGGAATCGCAAATACGCCGAATTCATGGCTATAGCGGCGTGTGGGTGGGAGCAACGCAGCAAGGGACCAAAGGGCCGAATATTTTCCTGGGTGTGACATCTTTGACACGCTTGGTCGCGGGTTTGCCGGGCGACGGAAGACTGAGTACGGACGACGGATGATGGAGGAAGCTGGAGGACGGCGACTGCGGTCCGTTTCAAGGGCGGCGAGAGGTCGCCCCTCCGTCTAAGAGCCCTCGCAACACGCCAGGCAGCGCCTCGGCGAGATCCTCGGCGATCAGGCCCGGCCCGACCGCGGCGCCGGCTTCCGCGTGCAGCCAGACGCCGGCACAGGCCGCGTCCCAAGCCGGCATGCCCTGCGCCAAGAGGCCGCCGATGATGCCGGCGAGCGTATCGCCGGAGCCCGCCGTCGCGAGATAGGGGGTGCCGTTCTCGTTGATGGCGGCGCGCCCGTCTGGCGCTGCGATCACCGTGTCGGCTCCTTTCAATACCAGCACAGCGCCAGCGGCACGCGCGCCGAGGCGAGCGCGGCCGAGCTTGTCGAGACGCCCTGCCTCGGAGCCGAGCGCCACGAATTCGGGGACGGCGTGGAAGAGCCTGGCGAACTCGCCCTCATGCGGGGTGAGCACCGTGGCCCCTCGGCTATCCTTGACGGCACCGAACAGCAATTCGGGCTTGTCCGCGAAGCTCGTCAGCCCATCGGCGTCGATCACGACGCCGCGCGCTGCCGCGAGGGCCGCCAGAACCTTCGCGACCGTGTCCCCGCCGATGCCCGCAGCGGGGCCCATGATCGCGACGTTGCGACGCGTGTCGGCGAGCAGCTGCGACCATCCGGCGGCGCCATCGGAGCGGCGCACCATCACGGCCGTGTTGGCGGCGGCTTGCGCGGCGAGCGCCTCGGTCGGAACGGCAAGCGTCACGAGGCCGGCGCCGGCCCGCAAGGCGCCGCGAGCCGCGAGCCGCGCGGCGCCGCAGCCCTCGATGCCGCCCGACAGAACCAGCGTATGACCGCGGTCATATTTGTGGCCATCTTCCCTAAGCTTTGGAAACGTCGTCCGCCAGAGCCCGGGCGCATTGGCGAAGGTCGTGACGCCGAGGCGATCGAGGGCTTCGACGGGAATGCCGATATCGGCGACATGGACATGCCCGCAGAGCGCCCGGCCCGGATAGAGGAGATGGCCGGGCTTGCGGCGGAAGAACGTCACCGTCTCGTCGGCCTGAACGGCCTCGCCGAGTACGGCTCCGCTGGCGCCGCTCACGCCCGAAGCCAGATCGACCGCGATGACACGCGCGCCCATCCGGCGGGAGGCGTCGACCCGCCGCAGCAACTCGGCGACCTCGCCTTCGATCGGCCGCGACAAGCCGGCGCCGAACAGCGCATCGATGATCGCCGCGAAGCCGTCGGGCGCGAGCCTCAGCGCATCGGCTATGGGACCTCGCCACGCATCGCGCGCCAGGGCCGCGTCGCCGCGCAGCGCCTCCGACGCGCCGATGAGCGCGACTTCGACCGCAAGTCCCATTTCGGAAAGGATGCTCGCGGCGATGAACCCGTCCCCGCCATTATTGCCCGGCCCGCACAGGACCAGGATGCGCCGGTCTGCGCCCGCCTCGCCTTGGACCGCCTCGTTCGAGGCTGCCCCGCCGGAGGCTGTCTCGCCCAACACGCGCAGCACATGGGCCGCCACGCGCGCTACGGCCTCGCCGGCGCGCTGCATGAGAGCAAAGCCGTCAATGCCCGCTGCGATCGCGTAGCGATCGGCCTGTGCCATCTCGGCCGGCGTCAACAGCTCGTATCCCTTCGACATGGGCAAAGTGAAGCGCCGGACGGGCGCCGACGCAAGCCTTCACCTCTCCCCTTGTGGGAGAGATCGACCAAAAGGACGCGCTGCGCGCGTCCGTATTCATGTTCGACGCCCGACGCACCCCGTCGGGCTTCTGGGCGCAGCCGAAGCGGCGGGCGGGGGGCAGGCCGACCGGCGCAAAGGCCGTCGCCCCAAGACGAGCAAGCGCACCCGTCAACGGGGCAGAAAAATGCCTAATTTCTATGCCGTTTGCATAATTCTTGTGCAATCCATGATTGCCCAGCTCGGCCATCTCCATCGCGCGGCGGCACGGCCATTGCTAAGCCGACCTCGCCGGCAGGGGCCATGAGATCAACGGCGATTTGCCAACAGATCGATTGACCACCGCCACGGTTGCGCTCTAATCGCCTCCTCGCAGAGGCTTTCCGCCTTCACCCGGGTTCCCGCATGAAAAAGATCGAAGCGATCATCAAGCCCTTCAAGCTCGACGAGGTGAAGGAGGCGCTTCAAGAAATCGGGTTGCAAGGGATCACCGTCACGGAAGCCAAGGGCTTCGGCCGGCAGAAGGGGCATACCGAGCTCTACCGCGGCGCCGAATACGTCGTGGACTTCTTGCCCAAGGTGAAGATCGAGACCGTCATCGACGATGCCCATGTGGAGCGCGCCGTCGAGGCGATCCGCAAGGCGGCGCTCACCGGGCGCATCGGGGATGGCAAGATATTTGTATATCCCATCGAGAGCGCCGTGCGCATCCGGACGGGAGAGACGGGCTCGGACGCGCTGTAATCGGCCTGCACGGGCCGCCCTCGACATATCCCACCTGACCTCCGCTCACCTGCAACAAGAGGATGATACTGATGAAGAGCGCCAAGGATGTCCTCAAGATCATCAAGGACAAGGACATAAAGTATGTTGATCTGAGGTTCACCGATCCGCGCGGCAAGTGGCAGCACGTCACCTTCGATGTGACATTGATCGATGAGGAGGTCTTCGCCGAGGGCTTGATGTTCGACGGTTCCTCGATCGCCGGCTGGAAGGCGATCAACGAGAGCGACATGACGCTGATGCCGGATGCCGCGACCGCGGTCGTCGATCCCTTCTTCGCGGCGCCGACGCTCTCGATCGTCTGCGACATCCTCGAGCCGACCACCGGAGAGCCCTATGGGCGCGATCCGCGCAGCATGGCGAAGAAGGCGGAAGCCTTCGTCAAATCCTCGAAGATCGGCGACACCATCTTCTTCGGCCCGGAGGCGGAGTTCTTCGTCTTCGACGATGTGCGCTTCGCCGCAGAACCCTACAATACCGGCTTCAAGCTCGATTCCGTCGAATTGCCGACCAATATGGATACCGCCTATGACAGCGGTAATCTCGGCCACCGCATCCGCACCAAGGGCGGCTATTTCCCGGTGCCGCCGCAGGATTCGGCTCAGGACATGCGTAGCGAGATGCTTGCTGCCATGGCCGCGATGGGCGCAACGGTCGAAAAGCACCACCATGAAGTGGCTTCGGCCCAGCACGAGCTCGGCCTGAAGTTCAGCCCCCTGACGTTCATGGCGGACCAGTTGCAGATCTATAAATACTGCATCCACCAGGTCGCCCAGAGCTACGGCAAGACCGCGACCTTCATGCCGAAGCCCGTCTATGGCGACAATGGCTCGGGCATGCACTGCCACCAGTCGATCTGGAAGGGCGGCAAGCCGCTCTTCGCCGGCGACAAATATTCGGGCCTGTCGCAGGAATGCCTCTACTATATCGGCGGCATCATCAAGCACGCGAAGGCGTTGAACGCCTTCACCAACCCCTCGACCAACTCCTACAAACGGCTGGTGCCGGGCTACGAGGCGCCGGTGCTGCTCGCCTATTCGGCGCGCAACCGCTCGGCCTCCTGCCGTATCCCGTGGACGGCCTCCCCCAAGGCGAAGCGCGTCGAGGTGCGCTTCCCCGATCCGATGGCGAACCCCTACCTCGCCTTCGCGGCCATGCTGATGGCGGGCGTCGACGGCATCTTGAACAAGATCGATCCGGGCCAGCCCATGGACAAGGATCTCTACGATCTGCCGCCGCGCGAATTGAAGAAGATCCCGACCGTTTGCGGCTCGCTGCGCGAGGCGCTCGATTCGCTGCGCAAGGATAACGGCTTCCTCAAGGCCGGCGGCGTCTTCAACGACGACTTCATCGAGAGCTATATCGAGCTCAAGATGACCGAGGTGGCGCGCTTCGAGATGACGCCGCACCCCGTCGAGTTCGACATGTACTACTCGCTCTGAGAACCGCTTCGTTTCGTTACGTTTGTAGCGACGAGGGTGCGCGTCCCGCGCACCGTCCTGACGCCAAGGCGGGCGGCGAGACGCCGCCCCTCCGTGATTTCCCGCCCGAGACCCTTATCGATCAACCTCTGGCATGCGCCTCGCAGCGCCGACGGCCTCACGTCCCATTCCGGGACAAGGAGCGGCCATGGCACAGCGAATTTCCGCCGAGCGAGAGCAATCCCCACGCCGCTATGACGGCATCGACCTCTTGCGCTTCCTCGCGGCGCTTTCGGTGCTGCTCTTTCATTACGGCTTCCGTGGCGCGGCGGAGGGCGGCTACACCTCGTTCCAACTGCCGCAGATCACGCCCTTTGCCCAATATGGCTATCTCGGCGTCGAGCTGTTCTTCATCATCTCCGGCTTCGTCATCACCATGTCGTCGGAGGGGCGCAGCGCCTCAGCCTTCGGACGGTCGCGCTTTTTGCGGCTCTACCCGGCCTTCCTGATCTCGATGACGCTGACGGCGATCGTCGCCTTCTCGATAGGCGGCCCGCGCTTCGATGTCTCCTTCACCGACTGGCTCGCCAATCTGCCGCTGTTCTCGCAGCTGCTCGGAAGACCTTTCGTCGACGGCGTCTATTGGTCGCTGGTCCTCGAGGTCATCTTCTACGGCTGGGTCGGGCTCTTCATCCGGCTCGGCTGGTTCCAAACCCGCCGCCCGCTGATCATCGCCTTCTGGCTCGTCCTGTCGCTCGTCGTCGACGCCACATCCTCGTCGAAGATGCTGCACCGGCTTTTCCTCACCGATTACGCCTCGCTGTTCGCGACCGGCATGATCCTGTTCGACCTCACCGCGCGCCGCTCGGTCGCGAAGCTCTCGGTCCTGCTAGGGCTCGCCTCGCTGATGTCGATCGTCGGCGTTCTGGAGCGCGCGAGCTATGTCCGGGAGGTCCTGCACGCCAGGCTCGACGACCTGGTTCTGGTCGTCATCCTGATCGGCCTGCACGCGGCCTTCCTCGCCATGCTCTATCTGCCGCGGCTGCCGCGCCTGGCCCCGGCCTTGGGCATGCTCGGCGCCGTGAGCTATCCGCTCTATCTGCTGCATCAGCACATCGGCTACATGCTCTTGAACGCGATCGGCCCGCATCTGCCGGCCGTGGCGGCGGCTCTCGTCGTCACCGCCATGCTGATCGGCCTCAGCGCGGTGATCGCGATACAGATAGAACCCATGGGCCGGCTGCAGATCGGGCGGCTGTTGGACCTGCTCGCGACGGCGCCGCGCATCTTGCGGCAAATCCCGATACGGCGCGCCGTGCTGGCGGCCGCGATCGATGCTTGACGACCCCGCTGCCCGGTTCGGCATTCCTTGTTCTAGGGGACGTTCGATGGCAAAAGACATCACAGCGTCACAAAAACACGGTAGCGCCCCACAAAATCGGCTTGCCGAGAACCGCTGATGAGCAAGTCCCGCAAGACCGAGGACACCGACGCCGTCGAGCGGATCGCGGCCTTCAACGCGCAATGGGATAACCGCCTCCTGCAGCGCAAATTCGACGCGATGGCGCATGACGCCTCGTCGTTCCTGCGGGCGACGGCCCATCTTTTCTTCGACCGGCTGAAGCAAATCGTTCTGCCGCCCTCCCCACTCGTATTCGGATGCGGCGATCTGCATCTCGAGAATTTCGGCTCCTATTCCGGCGACAACCGGCTCACCTATTTCGATGAGAATGATTTCGACGAGTCGGCTCTGATGCCGGCCGCGGTCGAGATGGTGCGTTTCCTGGCGAGCGTCATCGTCACCATCCGCTTGCATGAGCCGGACGATCTCGACCCCAAGCGCTCGGCGAAGCGCGCGCTCGAGGCCTATGCGGCCGCGCTCGCGGGCGGCAAGCCGGCCTGGATCGAGCGGGAGCTCGCGCGCGGCCCGGTCGCCGAGATTCTATCCGGGCTCGCCGGCCGCTCGCATCGAGAACAGCTCGATCTGTTCAGCCGCGTCGGCCGCCATGGTCGCCGCAAGCTCTTGCGCGACGGGCGTCGCAGCTTTCCCATGCCGAAGGATGCGAGCCTCCTCGAAGCGGAGATCAAGGCCGGCCTCGCGACGATCGGCAAGGAGCGCGACGAGCGTGGTTTCTGGAAGCTGCGCGACCTCGCGGGGCGGATCGCCGACAAGGGCAGCCTCGGCCGCCCGCGCTACGTGGCCGTGGTGAAGGGCCATGGCGATCCCGACGGCAACTTCCTCATCGACATCAAATCGGCCTGGCCTTCGGCAGCGCTCGTCGCGGTCGATGCGCCGCAACCGGTATTCGCCGACGCGGCCGAGCGTGTCGTGTGGACGCAACGTCTGATGCAGGCGCGCTCACCGGCCCTCCTGCAGCCCAGGACCCTCTTGAAGAAACCCTTCATCCTGCGCGAATTGCAGCCGGCCGAGGATCGCCTCGAGATCGACGCCCTGGTCGGGCGCGCGAGACGGCTGCAGGCGGCGCTCGAGACGCTGGCGCGCATCGCCGCCTGGGATCAGCTGCGGGCCGCCGGCCGTAGAGGCTCCGCCGATGCTGAAGCGCTGATCGCTTTCGGCGCCGACGAGGCGTGGCAGCGCGAGCTGCTCGAAGCGGCGGCGCAATGCGCAGAAGTGGTCGAGCGCGACTATGCGAGCTTCGAAGACGCTTGGCGTAAGCGCGATGCGCGCCTGACCGCGTTGATCGGGGCGGGCTGAGCCCATTGCGCGCGCCGGCGATCGCCGGCAAGCTTGCCGCATGTATGCTCTCATTGGCGATCTGGTCGAACCTGCCTTGAAGCTCTTGGCGGCTGTCGTCGTCGGGGCTCTCGTCGGCCTCAATCGTGATCTCTACGGCAAGCCCGCGGGCCTGCGCCTTTGCGCGCTGGTCTCGCTCGGCTCGGGGCTCGTGACCATGATCGCCGCCGATCGACTGGGCGCGGTCGACCCGACCGCCGCAGGCCACGCGATCCAAGGCATCGTCGGCGGAGTAGGCTTCCTCGGCGCAGGCGTCATCCTCCACGATATGCGCCAGCGGCTGGTGCGCAATCTCAATACCGCCGCCACCATCTGGATCAGCGCCGCCCTCGGCATCGCCTGCGGGCTCGGCGCCTGGCGGACCGGCACCCTCGCCGCCATATTGGCGCTGATCGTCCTGACGGTCGGCCTGAAGTTCGACCGGGCCTTGTACGGCCGCTGGGACGAGGGGCTCGAACCGGAGCGAGACGGATCGCCGGACGACCCGTCCGACCCCGGCGTTGGAACAACGGGCGACCGCCCCTCGATCCTGCCCGGTTCCCGCCACGGTTAGCCCCCAGGCAACGCTCGTGGCATAGTATGAAGGGTGCGAATCAATCGATTCGCCCCCATTTCCGATCATTTGGTATTGGCTGAACATGGCGAGTAACGATCTTTTCGGAGCCGGCGGGGCGGCGATGCGCAAGACCCCGCGCGAGAGCGAGGACGAGCGCAATGCGAGGGCATTGGCCAAGCTCGCGCGCCATGCCGCCTCAGGCGCGGCGATGCGGAACGGCACGCCCGGCGAGCAAGGCTACACGGCAGCCGCGATCGAGGTGCTCGAAGGGCTCGAACCGGTGCGCCGGCGCCCCGGCATGTATGTCGGCGGCACCGACGAGAAGGCGCTGCATCATCTCTTCGCCGAGGTCATCGACAACGCGATGGACGAAGCGGTCGCCGGCCATGCGAGCTTCATCGAGGTCGAGCTGCAGCAAGGGGGCTCGGTCCGCGTCACCGATAATGGGCGCGGCATCCCGGTCGATCCGCACCCCAAATTCCCGAAAAAATCCGCCCTCGAAGTGATCATGACGATGCTGCATTCGGGCGGCAAATTCGGCGGCAAGGCCTACGAGACCTCGGGTGGCCTGCACGGCGTCGGCGTGAGCGTCGTCAACGCACTTTCGGACGCGCTCGAGGTGGAGGTGGCGCGCGGCAAGATGCTCTACCGCCAGACCTTCTCGCGCGGCCTGCCGACCTCGAAGCTCGAGACCGTCGGCCCGGCGCCGAACCGGCGCGGCACCAGCCTGCGCTTCCACCCCGACGCGCAGATCTTCGGCAAGGAAGCGAAATTCGATCCGCGCCGCCTGTTCAAGATGGCGCGCTCCAAGGCCTATCTGTTCGGCGGCGTGGAGATCAGATGGCGCTGCGCGCCCGCGCTGCTGCCCGCCGACGGCAAGGTGCCGGCCGAAGCCACATTCCGCTTTCCGAACGGTCTCAAGGATCATCTGGCGCGCGAAATCGAAGGCAAGGCGCTCGTCGCCGACGCCATCTTCTCGGGCAAATTGGAGAAGCCGGGCCGGCACGGTTCGGTCGAATGGGCGATCGCCTGGTTCGCGGCCGATGACGGCTTCACCTCCTCCTATTGCAACACCATCCCGACCCCGGAGGGCGGCACGCATGAGCAGGGCCTTCGGGTCGCGCTGCTGCGCGCCTTGCGCGACCATGCCGAGCGCATCGGCAACAAGCGCGGTGCCGCAATCACTTCCGACGATATCGGTGTCTCCTGCGCGGCCATGCTGTCGGTGTTCATGCGCGAGCCGGAATTCCAGGGCCAGACCAAGGACAAGCTCGCCTCGCTCGAAGCCTCGCGCATAGTCGAGCAGGCGATCCGCGACCCTTTCGATCATTTCCTCGCGGATTTTCCGGCGCAAGCGACGAAGCTCCTCGAATTCTTCGTCGAGCGGGCCGAGGAGCGCCTGCGCCGACGCGCCGAGAAGGAGATCGCGAGGAAGACCGCGACCCGCAAGCTGCGCCTGCCGGGCAAGCTCGCCGATTGCACCAATGCGGGGGCGGCGGGCTCGGAACTGTTCATCGTCGAGGGCGATTCGGCCGGCGGCAGCGCCAAGCAGGCGCGCGACCGCGCCACCCAGGCGATCCTTCCCTTGCGCGGCAAGATCCTCAATGTCGCCTCAGCCGGCCGCGACAAGCTCTCGCAGAACCAGCAGCTCTCGGACCTCATCCAGGCACTCGGTTGCGGCATGGGCGCGCAGTACAAGGATGAGGAGCTGCGCTACGAGAAGGTCATCGTGATGACCGATGCCGATGTGGACGGCGCCCATATCGCCTCGCTGCTGATCACCTTCTTCTGGCGCCAGACGCCGAAGCTGATCGATAACCGCCATCTCTACCTCGCGGTGCCGCCGCTCTACCGGCTCTCCCATGGCGGCAAGTCGGTCTATGCGCGCGACGATGCCGACAAGGAGCGGCTGGTGAAGTCGGCCTTCAAGGCCAACGCCAAGGTCGAGGTGTCGCGCTTCAAGGGGCTCGGCGAGATGATGCCGGCGCAGCTCAAGGAGACGACGATGGATCCGCGCAAGCGCCAGCTCCTGCGCGTGGCCGTCGTCGAGGAAGAGCGCGAGGGCACGGCCGATACCGTCGAGCGGCTGATGGGCGTGAAGCCCGAGGCGCGCTTCGCCTTCATCTCGGAGCGGGCGGCCTTCGCCACGGAGCTCGACGTATAGGCCGGCGCTCTCTTCACCTCTCCCGCAAGGGGAGAGGTGAGGCGCCAGCGCCCCCTCAACCGATCCTTTACCTGAACGTATTATCTTCAAACTCCGTGCAATTCGAACGAATTGCCGGAGGGCGGGGACGAAGCCATGGCGTTCGGGACCAGATACCGCGAAGAGGAAGAGGCTGCGCCGCGGGGGATCACGTTGCGCTGGCGCACGCTCGCGGGGGTGCTCAATGTCGGGCTCGGGGTGGGCGCCTTCTCGGTGATCGCCGGCTCGATCCTCGCCGACGCCACGACCGAGCGTGGAACCGGCACCTCGAAGGTCACCTGGTTCTTGTCGCCCGCCGATCGCGAGGCGATGCGGCGCACCGCGGCGGCAGCGCTCACCGGCGATATCGCGACGGGCTCGATCAAGCTCGACCCTTGCGCCTTGCCGAAGAAGTAGCGGATCGCTTTTGTTTCGGCCGCATTTTCCGCGGCGAACCGAAAGGCCACCCCCGCCCCCCGCCTTCGCGGGGGCAAGCTTAGCGGGGGCATGCTTCGCCGGAAAATGCTCTCTATCTGACGCGCAGCGCCGTAAGCGCCGAACAGCCCTCGGGGTAGACGCCGCGCAGGCGGAAGACTTGATCATCGCTTCCGAACGCGACCGAAATCGCCTTGCCGCTCTGATCGGTGCTGCGCCAAGCCGCGAGGCTGTCCGGAAGATAGAGCATCGCCGTCGAGGCAAGAACGACAACCAATGTCTTCATGTGGAGGCCCACGGAATTTGGCGACCTCCGCCGTCACTTGCAGAAGTCGCCGGCTCGATCATCGAGCTTTTTCTCCCATCACATAGGTTGCCGCGACATTGCGCGCCGAGCCCATGGTCATCAGCACGAACAGCTCCTCGTCGAGGGTCTGCGCGGTCTCCATGCGGTGGCGCATCGCAGGCGTCGAGCAGGCGTCGAGCACCACGGCGTCGCAGGCGCGGCCAGGCTCGAAGGAGCCGATCCGCCCTTCGAGGCCGAGCGCCATGGCGTTGCCCCGCGTCATGGCGTGAAAGGCCCGCAGCGCCGGCAGGTTCTGGCCCTGGAGCTGCAGCACCTTATAGGCTTCGGCCGCCGTCTCCAGCATGGAATAGCTCGTTCCACCTCCGACATCGGTCGCAAGGCCGATGCGCAGGCCGGCCCGACGCGTGGCGCGCCAATCGAACAGCCCAGAGCCGATGAACAGGTTCGAGGTCGGGCAGAAGACGGCGACGCTGCCCTTTTCGGCGAGGAGTGCCCGCTCGCGCTCGCCGAGATGGATGCAGTGGCCGAGCAGAGTCTTAGGGCCGAGGAGCCCATAATGGTCGTAGACATCCGCATAGTCGCGCGACCAGGGAAAGAGCTCGCGCACCAGCGCGATCTCGGCATGGTTCTCCGAAAGATGGCTCTCGATGTGACAATCTTGATGCTCGCGCGCGAGCGCGCCCGCGGCCTCGAGCTGCGCCTCGGACGAGGTCACCGCGAAGCGCGGCGCAATGGCGTAGAGCTGACGGCCGCGCCCATGCCATTTGCCGATCAGCGCCTTCGTTTCGTCATAGCCGCGCTGCGGCGTATCGCGCAGGCCTTCCGGCGCGTTGCGGTCCATCATCACCTTGCCGGCGAGCATCAACAGGTTGCGGCGTTCGGCTTCCGCGAAGAACGCTTCGACCGATTGCGCATGCACGGAGCAGAATGCGACTGCGGTCGTCGTGCCGTTGCGCAGCAATTCATCGAAGAAGAAACGCGCGTGGCTCGCGCAATGCGTCGGATCGAAGAATTTCTGCTCCTCGACGAAGGTGTATTTGTTCAGCCATTCCAGCAGCTGCGCGCCGTAGCTCGCGATCACCTGCGTTTGCGGGAAATGGATGTGCGGGTCGATGAAGCCCGGCAAGATCAGATGCGGACGGTGATCCTCGATCGGCGTGCCGGGCGGCAGCGATGCCAAGAGTGCATCCGCCTCGCCAGCCGCTCGAACAAGACCGTCCCCAACCAGGATCGCGCCGTCCTCGACGTAGCGGTGCGCGCGCTCGCCCTCCTCCTCCGGATCGGCGACGAACCAGAGCAGGCGTCCGCGCAGGAGCTTGAATTTTCGGGGCGTCACGCCGACGCCAGGAGCCGCTTGAGCTTGGCGACCGCATCGTCCTTCTTGTCGCCATAGGTGAGCGTGCCGGCGAGCTTGCCCTGCCGGTCCATGAGGTAGATCACCGCCGAATGGTCCATGGTATAGTCGCCATCCTTCAAGGGATGCTTGGCGTAATAGACGCGATACTCGCCCGCCACTTGGGCGATCTGATCGGGTGTACCGGTCAAGCCGATGATCTGGTCGTTGAAGGAGGACAGATAGTCCTTCATCGAAGCGACGCTGTCGCGCTCGGGATCGATGCTGACGAACAGCGCCTTGATCTCCTTGCCGTCCGGCCCGAGCGCGTCGAGCCAGGACGAGATGTCGGAAAGCGTCGTCGGACAGACCTCGGGGCAGCGGGTGAATCCGAAGAAGACGATGAAGGGCTTTCCCTTCAAATCGTCATTCGAGAGATCCCCTCCGGCGGAGGAGGCGAGCTTGAAGGGGCCGCCTATGCCGCTCGCCTGCAGGGCGCTGGCGCCATCGCCGCGGTGCATGAGCTCAAAGACTCCGACGGCGATCAGAGCGAGGAGCGGAATGGCGCAGGCCGCCCAGAGCACGATCCTGATGCGTTTCAACATGGCTTCACCCTACATCTTGTGACCGGGCATTTGAGCCGCCCCCGGTCCGGTCGCCGCGATCCCGCCTGCCAGGAACTCGATCTCGATCTTGCCCGCCTTCTCGAAGACCAGCGTCGCCTTCACCTTGTCGCCCTTGGTCACGCCCCGCTTCAACTGGTTGAACATGACATGGTAGCCGCCCGGCTTGAGTTCGAGGGTCGCTCCCGGCTTGATCTCGAGCGGCTTGTCGAGCGGGCGCATCGTCATCACCCCGCCCGACATGCTCATCTCATGCACCTCGACCGTCGCGGCGATGTCGCTCGCAACGTTCATTAGCCGGTCGGGCTCGCTTCCCGTATTGGTGATGGTGAGATAGCCGCCCGCGACCGTCGCTCCCTTCGGGGTTGCGCGCATCCAGGGGGCCTGGATGCGCAGCGCGCCGAGCGTGTATGCGGCCTCCCCGGGAGCTGCCGCGACGGCGACGCGCATGCCTTGATAGGCGCTACCGGACGCGGCCGGCGAGACCGCGAGAGCGGCATCCGCGAGGGCCGGCATCGCGAGAGCGACGAGCGCCCCGCAGACGCGGGAGATTGCGGCAAAGGCCGCGGCGAAAGAGTTTTTCATCATGTCCTCGTAGATATGGAACCGCCCGCCGAAGCGATCGCGGATGAGTTGAGCTGAAGCGTCAGGCCCTTGGGTCGTGCCTTTTGGCACGCGGAAGGATGAATTCCCCGCTAACCTGGCCGCGGCGGCGCCCTCGCGAAGCTCGCGGGCCGCGCCTCGCTCGGCCCCGGAACGTGGTTTGCCGGCAGCTCGGCGAGCCGGCTCGCGGGATGGCGCGGAACGAGCCGCACCGTGGCGCCGGCCGGATCGATGCCCGCGCCGAGATGCTGTGGGCAAAGGGCCTGGCAGGCGCAATTCCGGCCGTGTGCCCGCTGGGCGGCGTCGCTCTCGGGGTCGGCATGCCGAGCATCGCCGCGGCAGATGATCCCCGCGCCACTCGCGCCGCTCACGATGGACGCGCTGGCGGCCGCACCGCTCAGCAGCGCCTGCAGGACGAGGCCATAAACGGCGAGCACCGCGAAAACGGACCGCCAACCTCTCGATCGCTGAAGCCCAATCCGCATCGGGCGACCTGACACCCGGCGCCAAGCCTCGTCAATATGGATCATACCGCGACATTTCGCCGACGTTGGAGGAACCGTTCGGCCACAATCCACGTTTAAGGCGGGCAACCAAGGACAATGATCCAAGGAGGTCCATCATGCGCATTCCTGTCATGGCTGGCGTTCTGGCCTTGGGCGTATTCATCGCAGCGCCCGCATCGGCAAGCGAGCAAGGAGCGGTCGGGGGGGCGGTGGCGGGAGGCGCGGTGG
>JBIOEJ010000072.1:0-29134 GCA_044445965.1 Hyphomicrobiales bacterium | reverse complement strand
TTGGAGAGCGCGCGGCCTGCCAATGACGCCGTTTCACGGCGGCCTCTCGATATCGGGCGTCTTCGAGCTCGAGCCGCTCGTCAATACCACGATGAACACAGCCATCAAGCTCAGCGTTGGTCAGGCGCGCAGCTGGAGCCTGCATGAAGCCTGCCCGCATGTGGCGGCACCGCTGGTGCTGGCCGTAGGTGAGAAGGAATCGCCCGAATTCCATCGCCAGAGCTTGCAGCTTGCCGCCGCCTGGCCCGAGATCTGCCAGGCGCCGGTGAGCATTCCAGGGCGCAATCATTTCGACGTGGTCGAGGAGCTCGGCCGCGCCGGCACGCCGGTATTCGCCGAGGCGATGAGGTTGTTCGGGCAGGGAGAACGGTCATGACCCGCGAGGTGTTCATCTGCGAGGGCTTGCGAACGCCCATCGGCCGCTTTGGCGGGGCGCTCGCCAAGCTGCGCACAGACGATCTTGCGGCCGCGCCGATCAAGGCGCTGATGGCGCGACTGCCAAAGGCCGATTGGGCCAAGCTCGACGAAGTCGTCTATGGCTGCGCCAACCAGGCCGGCGAGGACAATCGCAACGTGGCGCGCATGGCACTGTTGCTCGCGGGGCTGCCCTATTCGACCCCGGGCTCGACCGTGAACCGGCTCTGCGCCTCCGGCCTCGACGCGGTCGGGCTCGCGGCGCGCGCCATCCGTTCGGGAGAAGCCGATTTCATGATCGCCGGTGGCGTCGAATCGATGTCGCGCGCTCCCTTCGTGATGGGCAAGGCGGAGCAACCCTTCCAGCGTTCGGTCGAGATCTACGACACCACCATCGGCTGGCGCTTCGTCAATCCGAGGATGCAGGCGCAATACGGCATTGAGTCCATGCCGGAGACCGGCGAGAACGTTGCGGAATTGTTCCAGGTGTCGCGCGCCGATCAGGATGGCTTCGCGCTGCGCAGCCAGCAGCGCACGGCCAAAGCGCAGGCAGAGGGCTTCTTTGAAGGCGAGATCGTGCCGGTCGAGGTGCCGGGCGGACGGACCGGCCCGGTGAGCGTGGCGAAGGACGAGCATCCGCGCGCCGACACCACGCTGGAGCAGCTCGCCAAGCTGAAGCCCATCGTGCGCAAGGACGCCACCGTGACCGCAGGCAACGCGTCGGGCGTCAATGACGGCGCCTGCGCCATCATCCTTGCGAGCGAACACGCGGTGAAGGAGCATGGCCTAACGCCGAAGGCGCGGGTACGCGGCATGGCGGCGGCCGGCGTCGAGCCGCGCATCATGGGCATAGGCCCGGTGCCGGCCACCCATAAGCTCAGCCAGCGCCTCGGATTCAAGATCTCGGAGATCGACGCGATCGAGCTGAACGAAGCCTTCGCGAGCCAGGCGCTCGCCGTGATCCGGCAACTGCACCTCCCCGACGATGCCCCGCATGTCAATGTCAATGGCGGCGCGATCGCGCTCGGCCATCCGCTCGGCGCCTCCGGTGCGAGGCTCGCGCTGACGCTCGCACGGCAGTTGGAGAGGATGGGCGGCAGGCTCGGCCTCGCAACCCTATGTGTCGGCGTCGGCCAGGGGGTGGCGCTCGCGATAGAGCGGCTGCATTGACGCTTTCCGCGCGAAAGAGATGCCGGTCCGCGCGAAGAACATGCCTAGTGACAAGAAGTTAGATCCGCATTTGTCTCCGTCGGAGCGTGAGGCGATCCATGTCCCGGCCCAGCCCTGCCAAGCGGCGCGGCGGGTCGAAATATTGACGAAATGCCGCCTTTGCGCCATGTCCACGTCATCGCGTGACCACGTCGAATACGGAGAAGGAACCATGTGGAACCGATGCGCGCGGGTGCTCATGGCGGCGGCCCTGGTGGCGGCGCTTTCCCCTTCATATGCCTGGTCCAAGAGTGGTGGGAAGACCAGCGCAGACGAAGAAGGTCCGCCGGCTGTTCAGATCGGCAAGGAGAAATTATTCCCTGTCAATGTGAATTGGGTGGCTGACAGCCTTGACGGCAAGGAGTTGTGGAGCGGACCGGACCGGCCTTCCATCTATATCGACAAGCAGCTTCGTCTGAAGGGCTTCGACGGCTGCAACATGTTCTCGCTCACGGCCTATCCGCTGAAGCAGCAGAAGCTCGCCATAGGCCCGCTGGCAGTCGCCAGGCAGGTTTGCGACAAGCCGGTCGTCGATGCCGAGCGCAGCTTCCTCAATGCGGTACGCGGCGCCAAGGAATGGGATATGGAGGGGGCGAATATCCTGATCGTCAAGGGGCTTGGCGGCACGGTGCGCTTCGAGCGCGGCCTCTGAAAGGCGTCGCACCAACTTTTCGTTTGGGAGAGATCATCGGGACCCATATGTGCCTGGATATGGGTCCCGCATGCTGCGCGCCGGGTGCGGCATGACCTGAATTTACGCGCTCTAACTTAGGGCGAATGATCACCCCGACAATCCGAGAGCGACTTCCCCATGAACCCGACCTTCTCGAATCTGCCGACCTCGATTTTCGAGGTGATGTCGCGGCTTGCTCGCGAACATCGGGCCGTCAACCTCGGCCAGGGCTTTCCGGACGATCCGGGACCGGAGGATGTGCGCCGCAAGGCCGCCGAGGCGGTGATCTCAGGTTGGAATCAATACCCACCGATGATGGGCATTCCCGAACTTCGCCAGGCAGTCTCGACCCATTATTCCCACCATCATGGCATCGCTTTCGATCCCGACGCCGAGATCATGATCACCTCCGGCGCCACGGAGGCGATCGCCGGTGCGCTTCTCGCTTTGATCACGCCCGGCGACGAGGTCGTGATGTTCCAGCCGATGTACGACGCCTATCTGCCGCTGGTGCGCCGCGCCGGCGGCGTGCCCAAGCTGGTGCGGCTCTCCCCGCCCCATTGGCGTTTCGATGAGGCGATGTTGCGCCAGGCCTTCTCGCCCAAGGCGAAAGTCGTTCTGTTCAACAACCCGCTGAACCCGGCAGCCATCGTTTATTCGGCAGAGGATCTCGATCTCCTGGCGCGTTTCTGCGCCGAGTTCGATGCCGTCGCCGTTTCGGACGAGGTCTGGGAGCACATCGTCTTCGACAATCATCGGCACCTGCCGCTTATCGCACGACCGGGCATGCGCGAGCGCACCGTCAAGGTCGGCTCAGCCGGCAAGATCTTCTCTCTCACCGGATGGAAAGTGGGCTTCGTCTGTGCCGCGCCGCCGCTCATGCGGGTGCTGTCGAAGGCCCATCAATTCATCACTTTCGCCACTCCGCCCAATCTGCAAGTTGCGGTCGCCTACGGGCTCGGCAAGGAGGATGGTTATTTCGCCGGCATGCGGATGGCTTTCGCGGCGAGCCGCGACCGCTTCTCGCAAGGTCTGGCGCGCCTGGGGCTGAAAACCCTGTCTTGCGAGGGCACCTATTTCCTCAACATGGATATCGCGCCTCTGGGCGAGACCGATGACGCCGCTTTCTGCCAGCGCCTCGTCAAGGAGCGCGGCGTCGCCGCCATCCCGGTCTCGGCCTTCTATGAGGATGCGCCGGTGAAGACGGTGGTGCGCTTCTGCTTCGCCAAGACCGACGTGACGCTCGATGCCGCGTTGGAGCGCCTCGGAAAGGGGATGTGATCATGCCGAATGCCACGAACATGCTCGCTTTCGGCCTCGTCGCGCTCGGGCTGGTGCTCACGCCCGGCCCCAACATGATCTACCTGATTTCGCGCTCGATCTGCCAAGGGCGGGCGGCGGGCCTGATCTCGCTCACGGGCGTGCCGCTCGGCTTCATCGTCTACATGCTGCTTGCGGCCTTCGGCATCACTGCCCTCGTCTTCGCCGTGCCTTATGCCTATGACGCCCTGCGCCTTTCGGGCGCCGCCTATCTCCTCTATCTCGCCTGGCAGGCTATCAGGCCCGGCGGCCGTTCGCCCTTCCAGGTGCGCGACCCAGCCGCCGGGCAAGCTCTTCCTGATGGGCTTCGTCACCAACCTCCTCAATCCCAAGATCGCGAGTGCTCTATCTTTCGCTCCTGCCGCAATTCGTTGATCCGGCGCAGGGCAGCGTCCTCTCGCAATCCCTGATCCTCGGCGGGACGCAGATCGCGATCAGCGTCAGCGTCAACGCGCTCGTCGCGGTCGCCGCGGGGTCGATCGCGAGCTTCCTCGCTGCCCGTCCGAACTGGATCCTGGCGCAGCGATGGCTGATGGGGACCGTGCTCGGCGGCCTTGCGCTGCGGATGGCGCTCGACAGCAAGCGCTGATGCCGTGGCTCCAACACCTGGTCGCCCATCAACATATTGGAATCATGCCGCAAAGCATGTGACGAGCGCCCGCTCCCGCCTGAGGGTTCGAATCCAACCGCCGGAGCCTAAAAAGGAACCTTTACCGCGAGCAACTTGACCAGCCGCGCGCCTTCGTCGACAAGCTGCGGTCGAGGCAAGCCGAGATGAACGAAGCCATCCGCATCGAGCCCGAGACCATCGTGACGAGCGGCGTCGCGCCGCGCCATGACACGATCGCCGTCGAGGTCGGCCGCGTGCGGGTCGGTGGCGGCGCCCCGATCGCCGTGCAGTCGATGACCAATACCGACACGGCCGACATCAGTTCGACGGTGCGGCAAGTCGCGGCGCTGGCGCGGGCCGGATCCGAGCTCGTGCGCATCACCGTGGATCGCGAAGAGGCGGCGGCCGCGGTGCCGCATATCCGCGACCGCCTGCGACAGATGGGGGTCGAGGCGCCGCTCGTCGGCGATTTTCACTATATCGGGCACAAGCTGCTAGCCGAGCATCCGGCTTGTGCCGGGGCACTCGACAAATACCGCATCAATCCCGGCAATGTCGGTTTCCGCGAGAAGCGTGACCGGCAGTTCGGCGCCATCGTCGAGATGGCCGCGAGGCACGGCAAGAGCGTGCGCATCGGCGCTAACTGGGGCTCGCTCGACCAAGAGCTGCTGACGCATCTCATGGACGAGAACGCCCGTTCCGCCGCGCCCAAGGAGGCGTGCGCCGTGACCCATGAGGCGATGGTGCAGTCCTGCCTCATCTCGGCGGCGCGCGCCGAGGAGATCGGCCTGTCGCGAAACAGGATCATCCTCTCGGCCAAGGTCTCGGCGGTGCAGGATCTGATCGCCGTCTATCGCATGCTTGCCGCCCGCTCCGATTATGCGCTGCATCTCGGCCTCACCGAGGCCGGCATGGGCTCGAAGGGGATCGTGGCGTCCTCGGCCGCCATGGGCGTGCTGTTGCAGGAGGGGATCGGCGACACCATCCGCGTCTCGCTGACGCCCGAGCCCGGAGGCGACCGCACGCTCGAGGTCAAGGTGGCGCAGGAACTCCTGCAGACCATGGGTTTTCGCAGCTTCGTGCCGCTGGTCGCCGCTTGCCCCGGCTGCGGACGCACCACCTCGACGGTGTTCCAGGAGCTTGCCAAAGACATCCAGGATTGGATTTCGGCCTCGATGCCTGAATGGAAGTCGCGCTATCCAGGCGTCGAGGCGCTCAACGTCGCGGTGATGGGCTGCATCGTCAACGGGCCTGGCGAGTCGAAACATGCCGATATCGGCATCTCGCTGCCGGGTACCGGCGAGCAGCCGACCGCGCCCGTCTTCGTCGACGGCTCCAAGGCCGCGACCTTGCGTGGGCCGACGCTCGTCGAGGATTTCAAGGCGATGGTCAGCGATTATATCGCGCGACGTTTCGGAGCGGGACAGTCGGATGCGCCAGCTAGCCACACCTTCTGAAGCGGACTTGAGCGCGGCCGTCGCCTCGGCGCTACGCACCCTTGCGGCAGAGCGCGAAGGGCTCGATGCCTTGTCGGCTCGCCTTGCCGAAGGACTTGGCCGTGGCCTGGAACAGGCGGTCGCGCTGATCGGCGCCTCCAAAGGGCGCGTCATTGTTACCGGCATGGGCAAGTCGGGCCATGTCGGGCGCAAGATCGCGGCGACCTTGGCCTCGACCGGGACGCCGGCCTATTTCGTCCACCCGGCCGAGGCGAGCCACGGCGATCTCGGCATGATTCAGACCGACGACGTGGTGCTGGCGCTCTCCTGGTCCGGCGAGACGGCGGAACTCGCCGACCTCCTTTCCTATTCGCGCCGCTTCCGCATCGCGGTCGTCGCGGTGACATCGGAGGCGGGCTCGACCTTGGCCCGCGAGGCCGACATCGCCCTCGTCTTGCCGAAGGCGCGCGAAGCCTGTCCGAATCGACTGGCGCCCACCACCTCGACCACCATGCAGATCGTGCTCGGGGACGCGCTTGCCATCGCGCTGCTCGAAGCGCGTGGCTTCTCGGCGAGGGATTTCCGGGTCTTCCACCCTGGCGGCCGACTCGGCGCGCAACTACGCCATGCGCGCGAGGTGATGCATTCAGGCGGCACCTTGCCGCTCATCCAAGAAGGCGCGACTGTCGGCGAGGCGATCGCCATGATCTCGCAGAAGCGCTTCGGCTGCGCCATCGTGATCGATGCCAAGGGTCGGCTCGCCGGCATCATCACCGACGGCGATCTGCGCCGTCACGCGGGGATGGCGCTCGATACGCCGGCGGCCGCCATCATGACGAAGGAGCCGCGCACCATCGCGCCCGACGCGCTCCTCGCCGAGGCACTCGAGATCATGGAAACGGCGGAGATTACTGCCCTCATCGTCACCGAAGGCCGAAAGCCGGTGGGGCTCGTGAAATTCCTCGACCTTCTGCGTAAGGGGGTAGCTTAAGGGATAAGTAGTGAAATAGTGAGGTAGTGAGAAGTAAGAGAAATACCATCCCAATGTTACTCACTATTCCCTACTCACTATTCGCCGTTGCGGATCAATTGGACCGACCTCATGCGCTTTTGCTATTTCGTCACCTTCGAGAATGTAGCTCCGGAGGCGCGGATCAGCTCCGCCGACAAGGCCGGGATCAGCGCGCTCATCGCGGGGACGCCGCATCTGTGCTGTGCCGATATCCACACGCCCACGGTGACGCGCGATATCTACACGGCCGATGGGCCCTCCCCGCAGCTTGCTCTTCAACTCTATTTCGACGAGCTCACCGAGCTCGAGGAGGCAATTGCCGCGAACGGGCATTTGCAAGCCCTCGCCGGTCCTGGTGCTTGGCCGAGCCTCGCCGGCGCGAAGGCGAGCCATCAGGCGATGTATGCCCGGCACTTTCCGGTCGCCGATGGCGGCATGACAGGGCGCTCGCGATGCAGCTTCCTGGTGCAATATCCGGGCGAAGCGGAGAACTTCAACGCCTGGCTCAGCCACTATATCGCGAGTCACCCCCCGATCATGCGGCGCTTCCCCGGCATCCGGCAGATCGAGATCTTGAGCCGGGTCGACTGGATCGACGCCATGCCGTTCGAGCGCGTGCAGCCCATGCAACGCAACCGCGTCGTGTTCGACAGCCCAGAGGCTTTGACAGCGGCGCTGCAATCCCCGGTTCGCCATGAAATGCGCGCCGATTACCACAAATTTCCGCCTTTCACCGGCGACAGCTTGCATTTTCCGATGATCACCGAGACGATTCGCGGCGTCGCTGAGCCTCGCTGATCGCCGCCTCGGGAGGAACACGTGGATCTGGGACTTTCCGGCCGCCGTGCGCTCGTCACCGGCGGCTCGCAGGGCATCGGCTTCGCCTGCGCCAAGCTGTTGGCGCAGGAAGGCTGCGATTTGGTGCTGGCGGCGCGCGGCGAGGAGGCCCTGGCGCGCGCCAAGGCGGAAATCGAAGGTTTGGCGCCCAAGGTGCGTGTCGAGACCGAGGCCAGCGACCTCTCGAAGGACGAAGCGGTTCCAGGTCTCGCCGGCCGCCATGGCGAGCGCATCGACATACTCATCAACAATGCCGGCGCCATTCCGGGCGGCACGCTTGCAGATATCGATCAGGCACGCTGGCGCGCCGCCTGGGAGCTCAAGATGTTCGGCTATATCGGCATGACGCGCGCCTTCTACGCCAGCATGGCGGTGCGCCGAAAGGGGTGTCATCATCAACATCATCGGCTCGGCCGGCGAGCGCATGAGCGCTTCCTACATCGCCGGCTCGACCGCCAATGCCGGGCTGATGGCGTTCACCCGCGCGCTCGGAGCCGCTAGCCCCGCCGATGGCGTGCGCGTCGTCGGAATCAATCCGGGTCCTGTTTCCACGGAGCGCCTGGAAACCTTGCAGCGCGGGCGGGCGAAGAGCCTGCTCGGAGATCCGGAACGCTGGCGCGAGATGCTCGCCGACCTTCCCTTCGGCCGCGCCGGGACCCCCGAGGAGATCGCCGCCATGGCTGTCTTCCTCGCCTCCGACTTGTCCGCCTATACCACGGGCACAATCATCACTATCGACGGCGGATTGAGCCATAAGGGGTGACCAAGACCTTGCCGGCCTCATGGAATCGGAGCGGAAAGGCTTTGTTTGTCCATTTGCTGCATTTTCGCCTTTTCCCTTGCGCGGAGGGCAAGCTTTCGGCAAATGAGCGTCTGACAGCCTTAGGAGTGTAGCTCAACTGGCTAGAGCACCGGTCTCCAAAACCGGGGGTTGGGGGTTCGAGTCCCTCCACTCCTGCCAGGCGTCGAAGGCTCGGCGCGCGTCGGCGACGAGTGATGCGGATGGTCGAGAGGCCATCCTCAATTTTCCACCTTTGAATTTACCCCTGAATTTGCCCCTTGGCGAAGCGCTTTGGCGCGGGTATATAAGGCTCCGAGGTGGCGCGCGGCCAAACGGCCCCGCGCCCCGTTCGTTTTGGGCGACTGCGACTTTGTCGGCGCGGAGCGCCGGTCAGATCGGCGCTCGAGGGATCGCAATATGCAAAACCCCATTCAATTCCTCCAGGAGGTGCGCTCCGAAGGCGCCAAGGTCACTTGGCCGACGCGCAAGGAGACGCTGGTCACCACAGGCGGCGTGTTCGTGATGGTGCTCGCCGCCTCGGGTTTCTTCTTCCTCGCCGACGTGGTGCTGCACGAGATCGTCGGCCTCGTTCTCGGGATCGGACGCTAAGCCATGGCGGCGCATTGGTACATCGTTCACGCCTACTCGAACTTCGAGAACAAGGTCGCCCAGTCGATCAAGGACCAGGCGGCCCAGCGTGGCCTTTCGGACAAGTTCGAGGAAATCCTCGTGCCGATGGAGAAGGTAGTCGAGGTGCGGCGCGGCAAGAAGGTCGATGCCGAGCGCAAATTCTTTCCAGGCTATGTGCTCGTCAAATGCGAGCTGACGGATGACGTCTTCCACCTCATCAAGAATGTGCCGAAGGTGACGGGCTTCCTGGGCGCCGACAAGAAGCCGCATCCGATCTCCGAGCGTGAGGCGGCCCAGATCAAGGGCCAGGTGCAAGAGGGCGTCGAACGCCCCAAGCCCTCGGTGCATTTCGATATCGGCGAGCAGGTACGCGTCTCGGACGGCCCCTTCGCCACCTTCAACGGCACTGTCGAGGAGATCGACGAGATGCGCGCCCGCCTCAAGGTGGCGGTATCGATCTTCGGCCGCCCGACGCCGGTCGAGCTCGAATACGGGCAAGTCGAGAAGCTATAGAGTGGCAGCGCAGCCGGCGTTCCGAAATACAGGATCGACGGCTTGATGCCGATGTGCTGAGTCTCGATCTCGCACAATCCGATTGAATGGAACGTGGAATTCGTCTCCCAATCCACGCGCGGCGTCGATCTCCATAAGGCGCTTGCGATCCGTGGATGCTTCGGCTAGAGCCGAACTATGAAGGAAGGACCGAATCTCGCGGCCGTTGCCGCGCTCCTCGGCGATCCCGCGCGCGCCAATATGCTCACCGCGCTGATGGATGGCCGCGCCCTGACCGCGACCGAATTGGCGCAAGAAGCCGGCGTGTCCCCGCAGACGACGAGCGGCCATCTGTCGCGCCTCGAGGCCGCAAAGCTCGTGCAAGTCGAGAAGCAGGGAAGGCACCGCTATTTCAGGCTATCGGGCGAGGATGTGGCCGAGGTGCTGGAACGCCTGATGGGATTGGCGGCGAGGACCGGGCATCTGCGCATGACGCTCGGCCCCAAGGACCCGGCGCTCAGGCAGGCGCGCATCTGCTACGACCATCTCGCCGGCGATATGGGCGTGTGGGCCTTCGACCGCCTGCGCGCCAAGGGCCTCGTGGGCGGGCAGGCGCGCGATGTTCATGTGACGCAAGCCGGCAAGGACTTCTTTGCCGGCATCGGCATCGACACCGAGAGGCTGGAGGGCGAGAAGCGCCCGGTCTGCCGCGTCTGCCTTGATTGGAGCGAGCGGCGCTACCACATCGCCGGAGCGCTGGGCGCCTCCTTCCTGGGCAGGCTCTTCGAGAATGGCTGGGCGAGGCGCGAGAAGGATAGCCGCGTGGTGCGCTTCACGCCCAAGGGCCGCGAGAATTTCTCGAAGCTCTTGGCGTGAGGGAACGCAATCGCGCGCCGCTCGCCTTCTTGTCATGGCCGCCCTTGTGGCGGCCATCCCCCGCCAGTAGGGCAACGGCCGTTCGGATCGGGATGGCAGGGACAAGCCCTGCCATGACGAAGGAGCGCGCCTATTCGAGGATCGGATCGAGAATCGAGGGCGTATTCGGTGGCCGGATCGGCGGTGGCTTCTTGGCGCGGAAGCCGGAGATACCGCCTGTCGCAGCTGGCGCCGACGCTTGCTGCTGCTTCTCTTCATCGGCGTCCGCTGCCGTTTGCGCCGCTTGCGCGCCCGGGGATTTCGTCGCGCTGGCGCTCGGCGGAGGTTCGAGCGATCCCTTGCGACCGCATGCGGTCAGCGCGCCGGCGATCAGCACGAGTATCGCCAGCTGGCGCAGATATGTTGCCAAATCGCCGCTCACCAATGCTCTCCCTGAGCATGATCCCGAAAACTTGCAGGTCCTTCGGACAGGATCATGCGTCAAAGCAATCGCCTGCGCGCGACCTAACATGGCTGAAAGCGCCGCGCGAGCAAAAAGGCGCCGGCCGGGACCGCCCGGTATCGGCCTTCCTGGATCGGGTCACGGTCCGGACCTTGCCGGAGAGATGTGCGCGCCGAGCCGCTTGAGCCAACGCCGAGCCTGCTTGCGCACTTCGCTCGGCGCCGTGCCGCCATAGCTCTTGCGGCTGCGCGCCGAGCGCTCGACCGACAGCACCGAAAATACACCCTCGCCGATGCGCCGCTCGACTTGGTGCATGTCGCGCAAGGCCAATTGGTGCAAGGCGACGCCTTTCTCTTCCGCGAGCGAGACGATGCGGCCGGTGACGTGGTGGGCTTCACGAAAGGGCATGCCGAGGCTGCGCACCAGCCAGTCGGCGAGATCGGTCGCAGTCGCATGGCCGGCGCTCGCCGCGCGCTTCATGCGCTTCAGATCGGGCGTCATGTCGCGCACCATGCCCGCCATGGCGGCAATGCACAAAGAGAGATTGGCAAGCGCATCGAACGTGCCCTCCTTGTCCTCCTGCATATCCTTGCCATAGGTCATCGGCAGGCCTTTTAGCATCACCAATATCGCGGTCAGCGCACCGATGATCCGCCCCGTCTTGCCGCGCACCAGCTCGGCCGCGTCCGGATTGCGCTTCTGCGGCATGATCGAGGAGCCGGTCGAGAAGGCGTCCGAGAGCTTGACGAAGCCGAACTGCGCCGAGGTCCAGATCACGATCTCCTCCGCGAAGCGCGACAGATGCACGGCGCAGATCGCGGCCGCGGCGAGCGTCTCCAGCACGAAATCCCGATCTGCGACCGAATCGAGCGAATTCGCGGTCGGCCGGTCGAAGCCTAGCGCCGCAGCCGTCATCTGCCGGTCGATCGGGAAGGAGGTGCCTGCGAGCGCCGCCGCGCCGAGCGGAGATTCGTTCAGGCGCTTACGCGCGTCGGCGAAGCGGCCGCGGTCGCGCGCCACCATCTCGACATAGGCGAGAAGATGATGGCCGAAGGTCACGGGCTGCGCCGATTGCAGATGGGTGAAGCCCGGCATGATGGTGCCGGCGTGGGCAAGTGCCTTCTCGGCAAGAGCCTGCTGCAGATCGGCGAGCGCCTCGTCGGTCGCGTCGATGGTGTCGCGGACCCACAGCTTCATGTCGAGCGCGACCTGGTCATTGCGCGAGCGCGCCGTGTGCAAGCGGCCTGCCGGCGCGCCCAGGAGCTCGGAAAGGCGGCTCTCGACATTCATATGGATGTCCTCGAGCGCCCGCGAGAATGTGAAGGTCCCCGCCTCGATTTCGCCCGCGACCGCGTCTAGACCGCGCGCAATGGCCTTGGCATCCTTGGCGGGGATGATACCCTGCTTGGCGAGCATGGCGGCGTGGGCTTTCGAGCCCGCGATGTCTTGGCGCCAAAGCGTCTTGTCGAAGTCGATGGAGGCGTTGATCTCCTCCATGATGGCGGCGGGGCCGCTATCGTAGCGTCCCCCCCACATCCGGTTGGCCATGGTGTCATCCTCGGCTAATGGAAGCGCCGGTCGAAGCTTGCGGGCCGAAGCGGAGCGAACGCAATGAAGACGAATAGCGCGCGGCGGATAGGGATCCTCGCCCTTGCGGGGATGAGCCTCGCCGCCGCCGGCGCCTTCTACGCGACGCGGGGCGCATCGGGCAACAGCGTTTGCACGGCGGCGCGCCTGACGGCGGAGCGTTTGAAGCCGCTCGCCGCCGGCGAGGTCGCGGCGATGCGCATCCTGGACGATCCCGTGCCGGCGCCGAACCTCGTCTTCTTCGCCGATGGCGGCACGCCCAAGAAGCTCGCCGATTTCCAGGGCAAGACCGTGCTCGTCAATCTCTGGGCCACCTGGTGCATTCCCTGCCGCCAGGAAATGCCGGCGCTCGACAGGCTCGAGGGCACTCTCGGTTCGACGAAGTTCCAAGTGGTGCCGATCAATATCGACCAGCGCAACCCCGACAAGCCTAGAGCCTTCCTGCAAGAGGCCGGCGTCAAGCATCTCGCATATTTCTATGACCAGTCGGTCACCGTGTTCCAAGATCTGAAGGCCTCCGCCAAGGTCGAAGGCTTACCGGTCTCGATGTTGGTCGGCGCCGATGGCTGCGCGCTCGGAATCATCAATGGCCCGGCCGATTGGGGCAGCGCCGACGCAGCGGCGCTGGTGAGGGCGGCGCTGCCGCGATCGTGATCGGACGCCGATCTGCAAGGTTTTCCTAGTGGAACTCTCGCAGGGATGGCCCTTCAGCAAGTCGGCGCGGAGGTCCGGCTTTGAGCGCAGGCGCGGGGCTGCTAGACTCGGGTGGACGGCAATGCCCGAATTCGGGGAGGACGGCATGTCTGAAATCGCATTCCCTGCCCCCGATCGCGCGATTCTGGCGCGACGCGAGGCAATTATCGGCGGGCTGCGCCGTTTGCTGCCCTCGGATTCGGTGATCCACAAGCTCGATGAGCGCCGCGCCTTCGAGACCGACGCGCTCACCGCCTATCGCCGCGTGCCCCTCGCGGTCGTCCTGCCGCGCTCGACCGAGGAGGTCGCGGCCGTGATGGGCTATCTCAACGAGGAGGGCGTGCCGGTGACACCTCGCGGAGCCGGCACCTCGCTCTCGGGCGGCGCCATCCCGCAGGAGGACGCGGTCGTCGTCTGCGTCGCCAGGATGAGCCGCGTGCTCGATGTCGATTTCGCCGGCCGCACTGCCCGCGTCCAGGCCGGCGTCACCAATCTGGCGATCTCCGGCGCGGTCGCGCAGGAAGGTTTCTTCTATGCGCCGGATCCATCCTCGCAGCTTGCCTGCAGCATCGGCGGCAATATCGGCATGAATTCGGGCGGTGCCCACTGCCTGAAATACGGCGTTACCACCAACAACCTCCTCGGCGTGCGCTTGGTGCTCGTCGACGGCACGGTCGTCGATCTCGGCGGCGAAGCGCTCGACGCCGCCGGCTACGACCTCCTCGCTCTCGTCTGCGGCGCGGAGGGCCAGCTCGGCATCGTCACGGAGGCCGTAGTGCGCATCCTGCGCGCGGCCGAGGGGGCACGGCCGGTGCTGTTTGGCTTCCCGTCGAGCGAAGCGGCGGGCTCCGCGGTCGCCGCCATCATCGGCGCCGGCATCATTCCGGTCGCCATGGAGTTCATGGACGCGCCTGCCATCAAGATCTGCGAGGATTTCGCCCATGCGGGCTATCCGCTCGATGTCGCCGCGATGCTGATCATCGAGGTCGAGGGATCGGAAGGCGAAATGGAGGCGGAGCTCGACAAGATCATTGCCATCGCCAAAGCGCACGGCGTGACGGTGATCAAGGAGAGCAAATCCGCAATGGAGACGGCGCTGATCTGGAAGGGCCGCAAATCCGCCTTCGGCGCGACGGGGCGCGTCGCCGACTATATCTGCATGGACGGCACGGTGCCCACTGGGCAGCTCTCGCATGTGCTGCGTCGCACCTCCGAGATCGTCGATAGCTATGGGCTGCGCGTCGCCAATGTCTTCCACGCTGGCGACGGCAATATGCATCCCTTGATCCTCTACAACGTCAATGACGAGGCCGAGCGGCGCAAGGCCGAGGCCGCGGGCGCCGATATTCTCAGGCTCTGCGTCGAAGCCGGCGGTTGCCTCACCGGCGAGCATGGCGTCGGCATCGAGAAGCGCGACCTGATGCGCTGTCAGTTCTCGGACGCCGACCTCGCTCAGCAGATGCGCGTGCGCTCGGCCTTCGATCCGGCCTGGCTGTTGAACCCGGCGAAGGTGTTTCCGCTCGATGGGCGATGACCACGCATAACCCGGCTTCCGAAGCTGAGGGCGCAGCCGTCATCGCCGAGGCCGCCGCGCATCGCACCCCGCTGTCTATCGTCGGTGGGGCAACGAAGCGCGGCCTCGGCCGCCCGACGCAGACGCAAGACGTGGTGTCGAGCGCGCGGCTCACGGGCATCACGCTTCACGAGCCTTCCGAGCTCGTCATCGCGGCCCGCGCCGGTACGGCGCTCGCAGAGGTCGAGGGCGTGCTCGCGGCGAAGGGCCAGCGCCTGCCTTTCGAGCCCATGGACTACCGACCGCTCTTCGGCACCAGGGGCGAGCCGACGATCGGCGGCATGGCGGCCGCGAACCTCTCGGGCCCGCGCCGGATCAGGGCCGGCGCCTGTCGCGATTCCTTTCTCGGCGTGCGCCTGGTCAACGGGTTGGGCCAAGCCGTCAAATCGGGCGGGCGAGTGATGAAGAACGTCACCGGCCTCGACCTGACGCGGTTGATGGCGGGCGCCTTCGGCACGCTCGGCTTTCTGACGGAGGTCACCTTCAAGGTGCTGCCGATCCCGGAGACGCAGACGACGCTGGTGCTCGAGGGCCTTGCCGACCGGCGCGCCGTCGAGGCGCTGTCTTCCGGCCTAGGCTCGCCGTTCGAGGTAACCGGTGCCGCGCATTTGCCGGCCGGAATCGGGGCCGATGGCGCGCGCACCTTGCTGCGGCTCGAAGGTTTCGCCAGCGCGGTTTCCTATCGCGCCCAGGCGCTTGCGACGGTGCTGCGGCCCTTCGGGCAAGCCGGGCGTCTCGACGCCGAGGTAAGTCAGGTCTTGTGGCGGCAAGTGCGCGACGCGGCCTTGCTCGCGGAGCCGCGCGAGCGAGCCATCTGGCGCGTATCCGTGCCGCCCACCAACGGAGCGTGGTTTGCCGGGGCGGTCGGCGCCAAATTGGACGCGCGCTGGTTCTATGATTGGGGCGGCGGCCTCGTCTGGCTCGCCTTCGACGCCCAAGACGATACGGGCTCCGCCCTCATCCATGCGGCGGCGCGTGTCGCCGGGGGCCACGCGACATTGGTGCGGGCGCCGGACGCGGTGCGCGCGGCGGTCGAGGTGTTCCAGCCGCAACCAGAAGCGATCATGCGGCTCACGCGGGGCGTCAAGGCGAGCTTCGATCCGTGGGGCGTGCTCGAGCCTGGGCGCATGTATGCAGGAGTGTGAGGCCATGCGCCTCGTCGCAGATGTCGGCACCAAGTGCCGGCATGGCGGTTAACTGGCAACGCTTGCGCGCAATGCAGACCTCGTTCTCCCCAGCCCAGCTCGCCGATCCGGACATGGCCTCGTCGGAGAAGATTCTGCGCTCCTGCGTGCATTGCGGCTTCTGCACCGCGACTTGCCCGACCTATCTTCTGCTCGGCGACGAGCTCGATTCGCCGCGCGGGCGCATCTACCTCATCAAGGACATGCTCGAGGGTCAGAAGCCGGCCTCGCCCGAAGTCGTCAAGCACATCGACCGCTGCCTCTCCTGCCTCTCCTGCATGACGACTTGCCCCTCCGGCGTGAACTACATGCACCTCGTCGACCATGCGCGCGCCTATATCGAGGACAGCTATCGCCGCCCCTTGGGCGATCGTGCGATCCGCGCAGTTCTCGCGGCGATCTTGCCGCATCGGCGCCGCTTCCGCCTGGCCTTGCGGGCGGCGAAGCTCGGCCAACCCTTCAAGGGCCTCTTGCGCCTCATCCCCTCCATGGGCGAGCGGCTCGCGACGATGCTGGAGCTTGCTCCGGCCTCGTTGCCGGTCGAGGCGCGCCCGCCTCAACCTACCGTCTTCCCGGCCGCCGGCATCCGCAAGGCGCGGGTAGCGCTGCTCGAAGGCTGCGCCCAATCGGTGCTGAAGCCCCAAATCAACGCGGCGGCGACAAGGCTCTTGAACCGGCTCGGCGTCGAGGTGGTGACCGTGAAGGGTGAAGGCTGCTGCGGCGCCCTGGTGCACCATATGGGCCGCGAAGAGGCCTCTCATGCCTTCGCGGTCAATAATATCGAAGCCTGGCATGCCGAGAGCGAGCGAGGCCGCCTCGACGCCATCCTGCTCACGGCATCGGGCTGCGGCACCACGATCAAGGATTACGGCTTCATGTTCCGCAACGACGAGAAGCTCGCGGCGAAAGCGGCGAAAATCTCGGCGCTCGCCAAGGACATCTCGGAATATCTCGCAGGGCTCGAATTGCCCGTTCCGGCGCGCCCGGGCGGTCTCACCGTCGCCTATCACTCGGCCTGCTCGATGCAGCATGGCCAGAAGATCACGGATGAGCCGAAGATGCTGCTTCGCGCCGCGGGCTTCGTCGTGAAGGATGTGGCCGAAGGCCATATCTGCTGCGGCTCGGCCGGCGTCTATAACATCCTGCAGCCGCAAATCGCCGGAGAGTTGCGCGAACGCAAGGTGGGCAATATCGCCCGCACGCGGCCGGATATCGTGGCGACCGGCAATATCGGCTGCATCACCCAGATCGCCAAGGGCTTCGCCAACCGCAAGCGTGCAGGCGGGCCGACCGCACCGCCGGTGCTGCACACGGTCGAGCTCCTGGACTGGGCGCTGGGCGGGCCTGTCCCTCACGAGGTGGCGGCGCCCTAAAGGCCAGGACCTACATTCCGAGATACGCCTTGCGCACCTCGGCATTGTCGCGAAGCTCGCTCGATGGTCCCGACAGGATCACCCGGCCGGTCTGCAAGATGAAGGCCCGGTCGGCGATTTCGAGGCTTTCCGACAAGCGCTGCTCGACGAGGAGCACGGTGACTCCGGCCTGGCGGGTCGCCAAGATCGCCTGGAAGATCTCGTCGACAAGCTTCGGCATGATGCCTTGCGAAGGTTCGTCGAGCATCAGGAGCTTCGGGCGCGTCATCAAGGCGCGGCCGATCGCCAGCATTTGCTGCTCGCCGCCGGAGAGCGTTTCGGCGCGTTGCTCCAGGCGCTCTCGCAAGCGCGGGAAGAGCGCAAAGACGCGCTCGATCGGCGCCTCGCGATCGGCCTTCCCCCGGAACATGTAGCTGCCGAGACGCAGGGTATCGGCAACCGAGAGCCGCGGGAACAAGCGCCGGTTCTCCGGCACGTAGGCGATGCCGCGCGCGGTGACGAGATGGGTGGCAAGCCCGTCGATGCGCTCGCCGAGGAAGGTCACGCTGCCCGAGCGCACCCGCTCCATGCCGGCGATCGATTTCAGCAGCGTCGATTTCCCGGCCCCGTTGGCGCCTGCGACCAAGACGATCTCGCCCTGCGCCACGTCGATCGAGGCGTCGGAGAGGGCGACCAGGCCCTGATAGGCGGTGGTGAGGGATCGAACCTCAAGCAGCACGATGCCGATCCCCGAGATAGGCGCCGATCACGGCCTCGTCGCGCACCACGTCCTTCGGCAGCCCCTCCGCGAGAACCTTGCCGAGATTGAGCACCACCACGCGGTCGACGAGCGGCATCACGACCTCCATGACATGCTCGACCATGATGATGGTGATGCCTCCTTGGCGGATCTGCCGGATGAGCTCGACGCCGGCACGCGCCTCGGCCGGCGTCAGCCCCGTCAGCGCCTCGTCGAGCAGCAGGAGCTTCGGCTCGGTCGCAAGCGCACGGGCGATCTCGAGCCTGCGCTTCTCCGGCGGAGTGAGGTCTACCGCGCGCGCCCGCGCCCGCCGGGCGAGGTCGACGCGCTCGAGCACGCCGAGCGCCTTGCGGCGCGCTTCGGCGGCGCTCGGCGTGCGCACCAAGGCGCCGACGATGACGTTCTCGACGACCGACATCGAATCGAAGCTGCGCACCACCTGGAAGGTGCGCGCAATGCCCTGCGCGCAGCGCATCGGCGCGCTCATCCTCGTGATGTCCGCAGCCGCGAACAGGATGCGTCCCTCGCTCGGCGGATAGAGGCCCGCGATCATATTGAAGAGCGTCGATTTCCCGGCCCCGTTCGGTCCGATGAGGCCGAGGACTTCCCCCTCGGCGACGGCAAGCGAGACGTCGCTATTGGCGAGGAGCCCGCCGAAGCGGCGCGTGACGTTGCGCACCTCGAGGAGCGGCGCGCTCATGCGGCAGCTTGCGCCGCGCGGCGTCGAAAGGAGAGGCTCGTCAGTCCCGCCGGCCGCACCAGCGAGATCACCATGATGAGCACGCCGTAGATGATCAGGTCGAGCCCGTTGCCGGAGCCGCCGAGGTAGCTTCTCGTGAGCTCGGTCAAGGGGATCAGCACCGCCGCTCCGAGCGCCGGGCCCCAGAGAGTGCCGATGCCGCCGAGCACCGCCGGCAGCGCGATCAAGAGCGAGAACTGGAAGCCCATCACGCTGTCGGGATCGATATAGGACACGAAGGCCGCGTAGAAGCTGCCGCCGATCGCGGTGAAGGAGGCGGAGACGGCGGCCGCCGCCATCTTCGACCGGAAGACCTCGACGCCGAGGCTTTCGGCCGCCTCCGCATTGTCCTTCACGGCGCGCCACCAATAGCCCCATTTCGAATCCTCGATCGCGAAGGTCACGAGCCAGGTGATGCAGGCGAGACCCAGCGCAAAATAGATATAGGGGAGCTTGTTGCGGGCAAATTGCAGATGCAGCCAGCTATCGGGACCATAGGGGATCTGGATGCCCTGGGCGCCGCCCGCGAAATCCCAATTGATCATCGAGAGCAGGGCCGTCTCGGCGACCACGATGGTGGCTATGGTGAAGTAATGGCCTCGCAGGCGGAAGAACGGATAGCCGAGGATGAGCGCCACCACGGCGGCGAGCGCGCCTCCCGCCAGCATGCCGATCCAAGGGGTGAGGCCCGCATGCGTGTAGAGCAGGGTGGAGGTATAGGCGCCGAGGCCGAAATAGATGGCGTGACCGAGCGAGATCTGTCCGCAATAGCCGCCGAGGATGTTCCAGCTCTGCGACAGCGCCGCATACATCAATGTCAAGACGAGCATGTTCTGCAGGTAGACATCTTGGACGCGCAAGGGCAGGACCGCGACCGCGGCCGCGACCGTCACGGCGACGGCAAGCTGGCCGCGGCGTCTCCCGGCGAAGGCTCGATCGGGAGAGCTCTGGCGCTGCATGTCAGAGGTTCCCGAACAGGCCGCGCGGGCGCACGAACACCACCGCGAGATAGACCGCGTAGATGCCTATCGCCTTCATGGAGGGCGCGAGGATGGTTGCCGAGATCGCCTCGACGAGGCCGACGATCAGGCCCGCCGCCAGCGCGCCGAAGATCGAGCCGAAGCCGCCGAGCGCCACCGTCACATAGGCGATCAGCGCGAAGGGGCCCCCGACATCCGGGTGGATGTAGTAGAAAATCGCCATCACCGAGCCCGCAATGCCGACGAGCGCGGCGCCGAGCCCCCAGCCGAGCGCGAAGACGCGGTTCTTGTCGATGCCGACGAGGCCGACGGCGCCAGCATCCTCGCGCGTCGCCTCGAGCGCGCGGCCGAAATCGGTGCGGCGGATGATCAGATAGAGGGCGAGGAAGCTGAGGCACGAGACGACCCCGCCGACAAGCTGCGGCAGGGGCAGGAAGATGCCGCCGATATCGAAGGTGCGCCCGGCGAGCCAGCTCGTCTGGATGCTGCGATAATCGGGGGTGAAAAAATGCTGCGCGAGGCCGCGAATGGTGATTCCGAGCCCGAAGGTCGCGAACACCTGCACCATGCCGATATTGGCCTTGGCGCGCATCGCATAGCGGATGATCAGGAGATAGGCGAGCGCGCCGACCACGAACATGATGCCGATGACGAGCGGCGCGGCGAGCACCGGATCGAGCGCCGTCGCCACGACGACGCCGAAGGTCGCATACATGGCGAGCATCAGGAACTCGCCATGAGCGAAATTCACGACGTCCATCAGTCCGAAGATCAGCGAGAGGCCGGCCGCGATGAGCGCGTAGATCAACCCCATCAACAGCCCGCTCGCCAGGATCTGGACGACGGTCTGGAGCGTCATGGGATGGAGGCCTTCGGGCCTAGTCTTGACCCCCACCCCAACCCTCCCCCTTTTAGGGGGAGGGAGAAAGCCGGCGCTTGAGATATCGACTTCCGGACTTTGGATGAACCGTATCGGGTGCGCGTCCATCCTCCCCCTGAAAGGGGGAGGAATGAGGAGGGGGTCACAGGTTGCCCGCTCTGCATCCAGGATGACGGAACCACGATCGAGCGCGGCCTCACCCCCTCATCGGCCATTTGGCCTGGGCGACGGCTGCCTGTTCCGGGAAGATGGTGACGAACTTGCCTCCCGTCCATTGCAGCAGCACCGGATCGGCGTCGAGGTTCTGGCCGTCCGGGCCGAACTTCACACGTTTCCACGGCATGATGGTGCGCTCGCCCGGGATGTCGGTCGCGGCGAGCGCCTCGCGGATCTTTTCGCCATCGGTCGATTTCGCCCGATCGATGCCGTCCGCGAGAATGAGCAGCCCCATGAATTCGCGCGAGGTCAGATCGTTGAGGTCCTTGCCCGAGCGCGCCTTGTACATGTCGTTGATCTTGCCGACTGAAGGGCGCTTGGCGGCGAGATCGAGCGAGAAGCTCGCCCGGCTGATCAACCCATCGACCTTGTCGCCGACCGCATCGTAGAGCGCCTTCTCGGCGAAGCCCGCATCCTGGGCCATGATGGCCTTGGGCTTGTAGCCGAGCTCGCCCATCGTCTTCACCAGCAGGATGCCGTCCGTGGTATAGCTCGACGGCATCAGCACATCGGCATCGGCCGCCTTCAATTGCTGCACCTCGGCCGTCAGCGAGGGCGAGTTCGCCCGGTATTTGATGTTCGCCGTGATTTTATAGCCACGCTCGCCCGCGAGCTTTTGCTGCGCATTGGCGGAATCGGTGCCGAAGATCGTGTCCTCATGGAAGAGGGAAAGCGTCTCGATCTTCTGGCCCTTCTTCTTCAGCTCGTCGAAGAAATCGAACATCGCCTTGGAGAACATCTCGTCATGGGCGGCGGCGCGGAAGTAAAATTTTAGGCCTTGCCGGTGCAGGCTCGGCGACGAATTGTCGGCAGACAGGAAGGGGATCTGATAGCGCTCGGCCGTCTGGCTGATGGTGACCGCGACCGCACTCTGATAGGAGCCGATCAGCGCCGACACCTTTTCCTGCGTGATCAGGCGCTCCGCCTCGGCGCGCCCCTTTTGGGGATCGCCCTGATGGTCGGCAATAATGATCCTGACCTTGGCGCCGCCGAGGCCCGAAAGCCCCGCCTCCTTGGCGAGCGGCAGATCGAGATCATGCTTGTTGTTGATGATGTCGAGGGCCGTGTTGAAGGCGTGCTGCGCGTCGACGCCGACCTGCGCGCTCGCGCCAGACATCTGATAGACGGCCCCGATCACGACCTCCGAGGGTTGTTGCGCCCGAAGGCCTGTGGCGCCGAGCACCGCGGCGGCCGACGCTCCACCCAGGACGATCTCTCTGCGGTTCATTGTCGTTTTCCCCTATTGGCTTTTCCCAGAATGCAATCTTTCGGCCAGCGGTCGCCATTTCGCAACGGTGCTGTGCTGGACTCAGAGCGCGGCCAGCCGGCTGTTGCGGATATCGGTCACGATCATGCGGCCCGGCGCATGGGTGATGGCGAAGCCGGGCTTTACCGCGGCGATCACGGCTTGCGGCGTCACCCCGCAGGCCCAGAAGACCGGCAATTCGTCAGCGGCGACCGCAACGGCCTCGCCGAAATCGGGGCGCCCGAGATCGCCGATGCCGATCAGCTCCGGCAATCCGATATGCACGGGCGCACCATGCACGGCCGGAAAGCGCGTGGTAATCTGGATGGCGCGGATGGCGTCGGCCGGCCGGAACGGCCGCATCGAGACGACCATCGGCCCCGCGAAGGCGCCGGCCGGCGAGCAAGCGATATTGGTGCGGAACATCGGCACGGTCGTGCCGCGCTCGATATGGCGGATGCGGAGCCCCTCCTCGAGGAGGGCATCCTCAAAGGACATCGAGCAGCCCAGGACGAAGGCGACGAGATCGGCGCGCCACCAGCTCGATACGTCCGTCGGCTCGTCGACCAGCGCGCCGTCCTTCCAGACGCGATAGCGGGGAAAATCGGTGCGGATATCGAGATCGGCGCCCAGCAAGGGCAGCTTGGGATCGCCGACCTCGGAGACGCCGATCACCGGACAAGGCTTTGGATTGAGCTGGCAGAAGCGCAGGAAATCATGAGCGATATCTGCCGGAAGGATGGCGAGATTGCCCTGGACGAAGCCCGGCGCCAGGCCCGCAGTCGGCCCGTCGAGCGCGCCGGAGCGGGCGGCAAGCCGCACCCCTCGCGGGCTCTTCAAATCATATTTTCGGCTGGGCGAAGGCGAGCCTTGCATTCGAGACCTCTGCCTTGCCCCTTCAGCGCCCTCGAATGTTTCGCACGTTTGATTTGAGAGCGCGAATTCAAAGCCCGAGCTTGACGGCCGCTATCAAACGACTTCCGGCGACGAAGTCCAATCGCCCTTTCGGATACGATCCGGTAAGATGTGTTTATCCGAAACCAGCGGCGCATGCCAGCGCTTCACGCGCGCCGGTCGTGCGCCTGGCGGTTGACGGCATCGGCACCGCCGGATTGGACGAAAGGCTTGCGACGTGGTTGAGACATTGCCTCCATAACCGCGCCCACCCATGCCCAGCCCTTATCCGCGCCTCCTCCTATCCGGCGATTCCGCGCTTGTCGTCGAATTCGGCGACAGCATCGACCCGGAGCTGAACCGCCGCGTGCTGGCGCTCGATGCGCTCGTCGCGCAGGAGAAAATCGTGGGCGTCACCGAAACGGTGCCGACCTATCGCTCGCTGCTCGTGCATTACGATCCGACGGTCATCGGCTTTTCCGAGCTCGGCGCCAAGCTGATGGCGCTCGCCGCGCGCAAGGAGCTGCCTCACCGCAAGGGTCGCCGCTGGCGCGTGCCGGTTGTCTATGGCGGCGAGTTCGGCATCGACCTCGAAACGGTGGCCGAGCGCGCCGGGCTGACGCCGAAGGAGGTCATCGCCCGCCATTCGGGCGGCGATTACCGCGTCTACATGCTCGGCTTCCTGCCGGGATACACCTATCTCGGCGGCCTCGACCCCGCGCTGGCCACGCCGCGCCGCCACGATCCGCGCCTGGAGACTCCGTCCGGAACGATCGCTATCGGCGGTGCGCAAGCCGGCATCCAGTGCATTGCGGCGCCGAGCGGCTGGCATCTTCTCGGCCGAACGCCGGTGCGCACCTACCACCCGCGCCGCGAGCCGATCTTCCTGATCGAGCCGGGCGATCACGTTACCTTCTTCCCCATAGATGCGCGGAAATGGGAGGCGCTCGACCGCGCGGCCGACGCCGGCGATCCGGTCGCCCAGATGGTCGACGCATGAGCCTCATCGTCGTCGACGCCGTCGGACCAGCGACCTCGGTGCAAGACGCAGGGCGCTCCGGCGCGCAACGCTACGGCTTGACCACCAGCGGCGCCATGGACCGGGTCTCGCTCGCCATTGCGAACGCCCTGGTTGGTCAGCCTTGCGGGTCCGCCGCGATCGAGATCGGGCCGCTCGGCGCCGCCGTCACGGCGCGCCGAGGAGATGTGCGGGTCTCGCTCGCCGGCGCCGACCGCGCGGCGCGGGTCGACAAGCGTCGCGGAAGATGGTCTCGTTCCTGGATCAACGAGACGCTCTTCATCGCCGAAGGCGAGACGCTGACGCTGGATCCGGCGCGCTCGAGCGTCTTCAGCTATCTGGGGATCGAGGGAGGCATAGCGGGAGAGCCCGTCTATGGCAGCTTGTCGGTCTCGGCGCGCGCCGGGCTCGGAAGCCCCTATCCGCGGCCTTTGCGGCCAGGCGATAAGCTGGAGGTCGGCACCGCACGGGACGGCGTCCCGGATCGCCGCTTCAAGCTCGAACCCGCCGGGCGCGAGCCCATCCGGGTGGTGCTGGGGCCGCAGGACGACCACATGACGCCGGAAGCCGTGGCGCTCTTCCTCGCCACGGAATGGCGCGTCTCGCCGAAATCCGACCGGATGGGATATCGCCTGGAAGGCCCCAAGCTCGCTCATGCCGACGGCTACAACATCGTCTCGGACGGGACCGTGCCGGGCAGCATCCAGATTCCCGGCAATGGCCAGCCGCTCGCTTTGCTCGCCGATCGCGGCACGACCGGCGGCTATCCGAAGATCGCCACCATCATCACGGCCGATTTGTCGCGCTTCGCGCAGACGCAGGCCGGTGGCCGGGTGCGCTTCGCCGCTATCCCGATCGAGGAGGCGCAGCTGCTGGCGCGCGGCTTCGCAGCGAAGCTGGCGCAGACGAGCGAGCGTGTCGAGACCCTTGTCAAAGGCGTGCCGGCGGGCGACACGCCGTTTCGTTCCGATCTCGACCCCAGGAGCTGGCACGATGCTGTTCCAAGTCGAAAGTCGATATAGGATCTCGCGCGAGGGAGCTGACAGATGCAGGTTGATCTGAACTGCGATATGGGGGAGAGCTTCGGGCCTTGGATCATGGGCGACGATGATGCCATGCTCGGCCTGATCACCAGCGCCAATGTCGCCTGCGGCTTCCATGGCGGCGATCCGCAGATCATGCTGAAAACCGCCAGGCTCGCCAGGCAGAAGGGCGTGGCGATCGGCGCCCATCCGGGCTTCCACGACATCGAAGGTTTCGGGCGCCGCCAGATCCTGGGGCTATCGGCGAGCGAGCTCGAAACCCTGGTCGCCTACCAGATCGGCGCGCTGCAAGCCATCGCGGCGCTTGCCGGCCACAAGGTGACCTATGTGAAGATCCACGGCGCCCTGTCCAACATGGCCTGCGAGGACGAGGCGATGGCGATGGCGCTCGCTAATGGCATCAAGGGCGTCGACCGGTCGCTCGCCTTCGTGGTGCTGCCGTTCTCGAAGCTCGTCGGCGCCGGCGAGAAAGCCGGGTTGCGCATCGTCAACGAAGTCTTCGCCGATCGCGCCTATGAGGATGACGGCCTTCTCGTCTCGCGCCGCAAGCCCGGCTCGGTCCTGCATGATCCGAAGCTTGTCGCCGAGCGCGTGCGGAAGATGGTCGAGGAACAGGCCATTACCAGCGTCTCCGGCAAGGTGAAGAAGACCAGGATCGACACGGTCTGCATCCATGGCGACACGCCGGCCGCGGTATCGCTCGCCAAGGCGGTGCGCGAGCGCCTCGACAAGGCCAAGATCGAGGTCGCGACGTTTGCGACGGCTGGGCGGGATTGACGACGCAGATCCTGGACCTCCATCCCTCGGGCCTGCGGCCCTCGCCGGGGATGACACGGTGGCTCGTTTCGTGACTATGTCCGAGATGACCTCGAGCTCCACCCCCTCCCGGCGCCCCGTAGTCGCCATCGTCGGGCGGCCGAATGTCGGCAAATCGACACTGTTCAACCGCCTCGTCGGCCGCAAGCTCGCTCTCGTCGATGATCGACCCGGTGTTACGCGCGACCGGCGCGAGGGCGAGGCGAGCCTCGGCGGTCTTAGCTTCACCGTCATCGACACGGCAGGTCTCGAGGAGGCCGATGCCGCGACCCTCACCGGGCGCATGCGCGAGCAGACCAAGGCCGCGATCGCGGCGAGCGACGTGGTGCTGATGCTGATCGATGCGCGCGCGGGAATCCTGCCCGCCGATCGCGATATCGCGACGCTCGTCAGGCGCGCCGGCAAGAAGGTCGTGCTGGTCGCCAACAAGGCCGAGAGCAGAGCCGGCGAACAGGAGGCCTATGCGGGCTTCGCGCTAGGCCTCGGCGATCCGATCGCCTTTTCGGCCGAGCATGGCCTCGGCCTCGGCGATCTGCACGGCGCGCTCGAGCCGCTGCTGCGGCGCGAGGAGGCGAATGCCGGCGACGGCGAGCCCGTACCGGGCGAGGGGAAGCAACGGTCGCGGCGCGGCATCAGGCGCGCCAGGCATGCGGCAGCCGCCGAGCCGGCGCCGGATGAGGCGGAGGCCGAAAGCGAGGCCGCCCTCGCCGACCCCGCAAGGCCGCTGCGCATCGCCATAGTGGGGCGTCCGAACGCCGGCAAATCGACCTTGATCAATGCCATGCTCGGCGAAGAGCGCTTGCTCACCGGCCCCGAACCCGGCATCACGCGCGACGCTATCGGGCTCGATTGGCAATGGCATGACCGTCGCTTCAAGCTCTTCGATACGGCGGGTTTGCGCAAGCGCGCCCGCATCGAGGACAAGCTCGAGAAGCTCGCGGCCGCCGACGGTCTGAGGGCCGTGCGCTTCGCCGAGGTGGTGGTGGTGCTTCTCGACGCCACCATGCCCTTCGAGAAGCAAGACCTCACCATCGCTTCCCTGGTCGAGCGCGAGGGTCGCGCCATGGTCATCGCGGTCAACAAATGGGACCTCGTCGCCGATCAGCCGGGGCTGCTGCAGCGCCTGCGGGCGGATGCCAACCGCCTCCTGGCGCAGCTCACGGGCGTCGCGGTCGTGCCGGTATCGGGTCTCGCCGTGCGCGGCATCGACGCGATGATGGAGGCGGTGCTCGGCGCCTATGCGGTCTGGAACACGCGCATCCCGACCGCCAAGCTCAATCGCTGGCTCGCAGGCGTCACGGAGCGCCATCCGCCGCCCGCCATATCGGGGCGGCGCATCAAGCCTCGCTACGCCACCCAGGCCAAGACCCGCCCACCGCATATCGCGATCTTCGGCAACCAGCTCGACGAATTACCGACCTCCTATACGCGCTATCTCGTCAACAGCCTGCGCCAGACCTTCCACCTGCCCGGAACCCCGATCCGCCTTTCGCTGCGGCATGGGAAGAACCCGTATCACGAGGGGTGAACCGACAGGGCGATGCGCTGGCTGCCCGCTCCGATCTATGGTCTAAGTTCGGTGTTGGCGGAGAGGCGTGGGCATGTTGAAATCGATCGATCCAATTCTCAATGCGGACGTGCTTTATGCATTGCGGGCCATGGGGCACGGCGACGATCTCGTCATTTGCGATACGAATTTCCCGGCTGACTCGATCGCCCGTCGTACCGTCTTGGGGCGGCTCCTGCGCATCGATGGCGTGACCGCCTCCCGCGCGGCGCGTGCCATCCTTTCGGTGCTGCCGCTCGATTCCTTCGTCGAGAAGCCCGCGCTGCGGATGGAAGTCGTCGGCAAGCCCGACGAGGTGCCCGCCGTCCAGGCCGAGGTTCAGACCGAGATAAACGGCGCGGAGGGCCGCCCTTCGCCGATGGGGTCGATCGAGCGGTTTGCTTTCTACGAGCTTGCGAAGAAATCCTATTGCCTGATCCAGACCGGCGAGCGACGCTTTTATGGCCGCTTCGTCTTCAAGAAGGGCGTCATTGCCCCCGATGCCGCCTGGAGCTTCTCCCGGTCCGATTGAATCGGACCTAGTCGATTGTTTTTGCTGCATTTTCTGCGGCGAACGGAGACCACCCCCGCCTTCGCGGGGGCATGCTTGCCGGAAAATGCTCTGGCGCGAACGAGAAGGTAGCCGAACATGACGCTTGGCGTAGGCGGATCGACGATCGAGGACGAGCTCGGCCGGATGGGCTCGATGCGCGAAGGGGTATCGCCGATCGGCGACGACGAGCGCCTGCGGCGCGTCGCGAAGGCTCAGTCCATCATGCGCGCCCATGGCATTTGCGCGCTGCATCTCGATGCGTCGACGAGCACCTTCTACTTCACCGGCTTGCGGCTGAAGGGCAGCGAGCGGTTGCACGGGGTCGTCATCCCGGCCGAAGGCGACATCGTCTATATCAGCCCGGCCTTCGAGGAAGCGAAGCTGCGCACCATGATCTCGCTTCCCGGCGAGGTGCGGTGTTGGGACGAACATGAAAGCCCGACCGAGCTCGTCATCGACGCCGTCCGCCGGATGGGTCATGCGCGCGGCACGATCGGGATCGACCCGGCGACGCCATTCTTCACCTTCGACGGCCTGCGTCGGGCGGGAAACTCCTACAGCTTCGTCAATGGCAGCGTGGTGACGGGCGGTTGCCGCAAGATCAAATCGCCCGCTGAAATTGCCTTGATCAAAGGCGCCATGGAGCTGACGCTCGAAGTGCAGCGAGCGACGGCACGCATCTTGAAGGAGGGGATCACGACGCTCGAGGTCGCCGATTTCATCAGCAAGGCGCATCTGCGCCTGGGAGCGGACGCAGCCCCGAACGTCAGCATCGTGCTGTTCGGCGAGCCGACCGCCTATCCCCATGGCGTGCCCTATCCGCAGACCCTCAAGACCGGCGACATGGTGCTCATCGACATCGGCGCCACGCTACACGGATACCAATCCGATCTGACGCGCAGCTATGTATTCGGCACGCCAAGCCGGCGGCAGCGCGAGATATGGGGTATCGAGAAGCGGGCGACGGAAGCCGCATTCGCGGCTGCGCGGCTCGGCGCAAGTTGCGAATCGGTCGACGCCGCCGCAAGGAGCGTGATCGAAGCGGCCGGGCTCGGCCCCGGCTACGCGCTGCCGGGCCTGCCGCACCGGACGGGCCATGGCATCGGTCTCGATATCCATGAAGAGCCTTACATCGTCAAAGGCGATGCGACGCCGCTTGCCGCCGGCATGTGCTTCTCGAACGAGCCGACGATCTGCATATACGGTGAATTCGGAATTCGTCTGGAAGACCACATCTACATGACCGAGGACGGCCCGCGCTGGTTCACGACGCCGTCACTATCGATCGACGATCCATTCGGGGAGGGCTCGCGATAGGTCCG